>URNM01000069.1 GCA_900549185.1 uncultured Collinsella sp.
TCTACACTCGACTAGTCGTCGGCAGCGTCAGATGTGTATAAGAGACAGCTCCATGCAGGCCTCGCGCTTGCGGTCGTCGTCGAGCAGGTCCCACTTGTTGAGCAGCACCACGATGGCGCAGCCGCGCTCGATGGCCAAGCCCATGACCTTTTGGTCCTGCTCGGTGACGCCCACGGAGGCATCGACGACGAGCAGCGCCACGTCGGCGCGGTCGATGGCGCGCAGGCCGCGAACCATGGAGTAGTACTCGATGTTCTCGTACACGGTGCTCTTCTTGCGAATGCCCGCGGTGTCGACCATGCGGTAATGCTTGCCGTTGCGCTCGACGACGGTATCGATGGCGTCGCGCGTGGTGCCGGCGATATTGGACACGATGGAGCGGTCGGCACCCAGGATGCGGTTGAACAGCGACGACTTACCGGCGTTGGGGCGGCCGATGATGGCCACATTCAGTGCATCAGGGAACTCGTCGGCGACCTCGTCCTCTTCCTCGGGGAGCAAGGCCACGATGTCGTCGAGCAGGTCGCCCGTGCCGTGGCCATGCAGAGCCGACAGCGGCGTGGGCTCACCGATGCCGAGCGAATAGAACTCCCAGATGCTGTCGTTCTCGCGATCGGGGTTGTCGAGCTTGTTAACCAGCAGAAAGACCGGCTTGTCGCAGCGCTTGAGCATGCGGGCGACTGACTCGTCCTCTTCGGTGACGCCGGTGCGGCCGTCGACCACAAACAGGATGACGGCGGCTTCCTCGGCGGCGGCGAGTGCCTGGTCGCGGATGGACGTGGCAAAGACGTCGTCGCTCTTGAGCGGCTCGATACCGCCCGTGTCGACGATGGTGAACTCGCGGCCGTTCCAATCGGCCGTGTGATACGAACGGTCGCGCGTGACGCCGCGGGACTCATGGACGATGGCGTCTGAGGTCTGGGCCAGGCGGTTAACGAGCGTGGACTTGCCCACGTTGGGGCGTCCGACGACGGCGACGATAGGTTTCATCTGCTCTCCTTTAATGGGTAGGGTCAGCGGAATTAGTAGAGTCGGCAGGCACAATGCCAAGGATGTGCTCCAGGGTATCGAGCAGCTCATGCGGCATGGTCGACACCACATGAACCTCGGCGCCACGACTGGTAAGGCTTGCGAGTAAATCGTCACGATGATACTCGTCAAGCGTCATGCCGTCAGCGTTGAACATGAGCTTAGGCACAAAGAGCATAACCCCCGACAGGTCTTGCGGCAGCTGCTCCAGGATGTCGCAGGCGACGATGAGGCCAGTCACGTCCACGTTACCGCCAAAGTAGCGGTTCTTGATGGCCGTGACGGTGCCGGAAAGGCCCTGTGGAGACTCCACGAAGCGGGCGACGGTATCGCGTGCGCTGGCGCCCGAAAGACATACCAGGCGCTGGTCGCGGGCGGTAATGGCCTTTCGAACGCGGGCAAGGCGCTCGGCGTCGGTGGCAAGCACGTCGTCGGTCTCGTCCAGATACGAGCGGATCATGCCGATGCCATCGTAGTACTGCGGATAGCCGTCGTAAAAGTCTGCCTCGGGCGGCTCGATGCCGGCGTCCAGATAGAACTCGTCACTCATCTGAAACGTGTGGCGGCCAAAGCGCTCGAAGGCGCGGTCCTGGTAGGGACGGATCATGGCGATGGTTTCGCGCGCCAGCTCGGGCTTGTCGCTGTATGACCAGCTAAAGCGGTTCTGGTGCTTGGTAAATCCGAGCGGCACGATGCCCAGGCTCGTGATCTGCTCGTGCTCCTCGCAAAAGCGCAGGGTCTTTTGAAGCTCCTCGCCGTCGTTCATGCCGGGGCACAGCACAATCTGCGCGTGAATCTCGATGCCGGCGGCCATGATGGCCTCGAGCACGTCCATGCCGCGCTGGGCGTTGCGGCCCATCATGCGGCGGCGGACGTCGGGGCTTACGGCGTGGACCGACACGTTCATGGGGCTCATGTTGCGTTGGATGACGTTTTGAACATCTTCGTCGGTGAGGTTCGTGAGCGTGACAAAGTTGCCCTGCAAGAAGCTCAGGCGGTAGTCGTCATCGCGAATATACAGCGTTGAGCGGCCACCCTTGGGCAGCATGGTCATAAAGCAGAACACGCAGGCGTTCACACAGGTTCGCATGCCATCGAAGATGGGGCCATCGAACTCAAGGCCCCAGTCCTCTCCCGGGAAGCGGTCGAGCTCGACGGGGGTGACGCTGTTGTCGCGCGGGTCGAAAACCTCGAGTTCGACGGTGTCGTCGTCGGCCTCCCAGAGCCACACGATCATATCGGTCAGTTGCTCGCCGTTGACCGTGAGCACGCGCATACCCGGCTCGATACCCACATCCCACGCGGGCGATTCTGGACGCACGCTCTTTACGAGCGCGCCCTCACCCGGCTCGGGGTCGTGGCTGCGCCCGTAATCGGCCACCTCGGCGGCGTATGCGGGTACGGTCTGGTCCATGATTAGCGGCAAAGCTCCTTGATGCGCGCGACGGCGCGTTCGATGTGTTCTTGCGGGGTGGAGGCGCCGGCAGTGATACCGATGTGGCGCGCGCCGACAAACCATGCGGCCTCGAGCTCGCTTGCCTCCTCGATATGATGCGTACGCTCGCAAGCGTCGGCGCAAATCTGCGCCAGACGGCGGGTGTTGCCGGAGTTTTTGCCGCCCACGACGACCATGCAGTCGCAGCGGTTGGCAAGTGCGGCGGCGGCCTGCTGGCGCTCGCTCGTAGCGGCGCAGATGGTGTTGATCACGCGCAGTTCCTGCACACGCGGGGTGATGGAGGCCACAACCTCGGCCAGATTCTGCGCAGTTTGGGTGGTCTGCACGACGAGGCCCACCTTGCCCTTGAGCGACAGCGCGTCCGCATCGGCAGCACAGCTCACGACCTGTGCATCATCGCCGGCGTGGCCCAGGATGCCCTCGACCTCGGGGTGGCCCGGCTCGCCCACGACTACCACGTGGTAGCCCTCGCGTACCAGGCGCTCGGCAGCCACATGGACCTTTTTCACGTAGGGGCAGGTGGCGTCGACCACGGTAAGACCGCGATCGTGAGCCGCGTCGATCACCTGCGGCACCACGCCGTGGGCGCGGATGATTACGGTACCGGACAATGCGTCGTCCAGGGTCTCGGCCAAGCCAATGCCGGCCTCGGCGAGCTCGCGCACCACGATGGGGTTATGGATGAGCGGCCCCAGGGTGTGGACCCGAGAGCCCTCCCCTGCCTGCGGCGCGGCAGCCAGCGCCATGTCGAGCGCGCGCTGCACGCCGTAGCAGGTGCCGGCGTGGGCTGCGATCTCGATGGTGGGTGCGCCGTCCTGGTCGGTCGCGGTCGCGGTGGTGCCCATAACGTTCTCGTCCATGGCTAGAACCTGCCCGGATGCTCGGCGCATAGTTCGTCTCGCATGGCGTAGACGCGATTCATGGCCTCGGACTCAAACCAGGCCAGGCGCTCCGTGCGCTTAAGCCCGGCCGGTGCGTCGGAAAGCGAGACGGCCTTGCCGGCTCGGATCCAGCACTTCTTGGGACGCATGATCTTTTTGCCCGCAGGCGTGATGTCGGACCAGCCACAGATGGCGAGCGGGTTCACGGGTGCCTTACCCATCTGGGCGATGAGCGCAAAGCCGCCGTGGACCTCGGGTTTGATCTCGCGCGAGCGGATGCGCGTGCCCTCAGGGAAGATCAGAACGTCCTCGCCGCGCTGCAGCGCATGCTGGGCGGCGCGCAGGCACTTCATATCGGCAGTACCGCGCTCGACGGGGATGCCACCAACGCGGCTAAAGGCCCAGCGTACGATCTTGCTCTTGGCAAACTCGGACTTAAAAATGGGTCGAATGCGGCGGCCGCCAAAGAACAGCGCCGTCTCTACAGCCAGGAGCTCGGCCATCGAGGTGTGGTTGCAGATGACCACGCTGCCGCGGCCTTCCTGGCGCTCAAACAGCAGATCGGCGTCCTCGACCTTCCAGCGCCACATGAGTTTGGAGAATGCCCAAAGGATTGCCATGACAACGGCAACAGTGCCGCGGATGAGCGCCGGGAACTCGGCGTAGGGGGCGTTGTAGTAATCCTCGGGCGTCTGTTTAAACAGGCGCATGGGCTACCTCCTTTGGTTGATGAGGTCCTCGATAATGCGGACGACCTCGTCGATGGTGTGGGCGGTGGAGTCGACGTGCACGGCGTCCTCGGCGGGCACGAGCGGAGCGACCTCGCGGCTGCTGTCGAGCTTGTCGCGCTGCTTGAGGGCGTCGAGGGTCTCGTCGACCTCGGCCTCGAGCTGCTCGGCAGTAAGCGGCTGAGCGTCGTTTTGGTGGCGCTGCAGCACGCGGCGACGGGCGCGCTCGCGGGGGTCGGCGGTCAGGAACACCTTGACCTGCGCGTTGGGGAACACGACGGTGCCGATGTCGCGACCCTCGGCCACGATATCGCGGTCCTCGGCGGCGCGGCGCTGATGGATGAGCATGGCGGCGCGTACGCCCGGGTAGGCCGAAACCTTGGAGACGTTGGCGTCCACCTGCGGGGTGCGGATGGCAGCCGATGCGTCCTTGCCGTCGATGGTAAGGCGCGTGTCCTCGCCGGTGCCGTTGGTAAAGCGGATCTCGATCTGCTCGGCGAGGGCGTCGATGGCCGCCTCGTCGTCCAGATCGATGCCGCGGTCGAGCGCGGCAAAGGTGACAGCGCGATACATGGCGCCCGTGTCGAGCTTGTTAAAGCCCAGCTGGCGGGCGATCTCCTTGGCGATGGTGGACTTGCCGGAACCGGCGGGGCCGTCGATGGCGACGATCATGCAATGCTTCCTTTCGGTGGTTGACGTTCTGGTATGGGACGCGGGCGCTGCTCGCTGGCGGGCTGGCTAGCCCGTGTAGCGCTCGCGGTAGGTGTTGCGCTTGGGTGCGGAGCCATGGCTGCCGTGGTGGCGCGTGCGGCTCGCGGTGTTGGTCGCACGCGCGGCGGTGCGCTTGGAGGCGGCCTGCTTGGGCGGAGTGCCGCCGGCCTTAAGGATCTGCACCTCGCGGTCGGTAAGCTCGCGCCACGAGCCCTTGGCCACGTCCTTGAGCTCCAGTCCGGCAAAGTTGCAGCGGTGCAGGCGGATCACCGGGTGGTGGATTTTGCTCAGCATGCGCTTGACCTGGTTTTTACGACCCTCGCGGATGATGACCTCCACGGCGGTGGTGCCGGGCTTGACGCCCTGGGGAGCAACGGCCTCGGCCTCGCGTGCGTTAATAACGCGGCAGATCGCCGGCTGGCACAGGCCGTCGTCGAGCTCGATGCCGCGGCGGAGCGGTTCCAAGTCGCGATCGGTCAGGTGGCCGTCTACCAGTGCCTGATAGGTCTTGTAGACGTGCTTGCTGGGGTGCAGCAGATCCTGCGAAAGGTCGCCGTCGGTGGTAAAGAGCAGAAGGCCCGTGGTGTCGCGGTCCAGGCGACCCACCGGGAAGAGCCCCGGAAAGCGGTCGCGTGGGACCAGGTCGGCCACGCAAGGGCGCTCCTGCGGATCGCTCATGGTGGTGAGGTAGCCGGTTGGCTTGTAGAGCATCAGGTACACGGCGCCCTGGTTGAGCTTGACGGGCATGCCGTCGACCTCGATATGGTCCCGGTCGACGTCGACCTTGGTGCCCAGTTCGGTCGCGACCTGGCCGTTGACGGTCACGCGGCCGGCGGTCATCAGGTCCTCCGAGCCGCGACGGCTCGCCACGCCCGCGCGCGCCAAAAAGCGCTGCAGGCGCATCGTGTGCGGGTAGACGGGCTGGGCGTCGCCTGCGGGCGTTGTGGCGCCTGCGGCGCGCGTCACCTCTGCTTCGTTAGCCCTCGTCATGCATGTCCTCCGATGTATCGTCGACAACCAGGGTATCCTCGTCCTCGACTGCCTCAACATCTTCAACATCGATATCGATCAGCTCGCGCTCCTCGTCCAGATCTTCGGCCTGCTCCTCGAGCGTGGACTGAATGCTGCGGCCGCTCAGGCGC
This sequence comes from uncultured Collinsella sp., assembly GCA_900549185.1. Lineage (GTDB taxonomy): Bacteria > Actinomycetota > Coriobacteriia > Coriobacteriales > Coriobacteriaceae > Collinsella. Next base: position 5,948 of record URNM01000069.1, read on the forward strand.
TCGCGGATAAACTGGCGCGACTGCTCGTCGGGGGCAAACTGCTCCAGGTCGGGCAGATCGCGGGTGGAGCGCAGGCCGAACTTCTCCAAAAAGGCGTTGGTCGTGCCGTAAATGATGGCCTGACCGCGCTGGGGGTCGCGGCCGAGCTCGCGCACCAGGCCCTTGTCCACGAGCGACGCGATGACGCCGTCGGAGTTGACGCCGCGGATGCCCTTGACCACCTCGCGCGTGACGGGTTGGTGGTAGGCGATGACGGCCAGGGTCTCGAGCGCCGCCTGCGACAGTTTTTGCGTGTCCCAGCTCAACACGTAGGCCTCGACCACATCGTGGTAGGCGGGGTGCGTGAACAGGCGCCAGCCGCCGGCGACCTCGCGCAGCTGAAAGCCGCGATTGGCCTCCTCGTACTCAACTTTGAGCTCGGCCAAAAGCGACGCGCACTCGCCCGGGGCGATATCCAGCGCACCTGCCAGCGCGGGCGCGCTGGCAGGGTCGCTCGATACCAGCAGAAGTGCCTCGAGGGCGCCTTTGAGGCTGTTTGCCTCCAGCGTGGAAAGGGTTGACATGGTTGCCGCTCCTATTCGGTGAGCTCAGGGCCCTCGCCGGGCACATAGGCCTCGGCGCCCTCGACGCGGTTGATCTGAATGGTTCCAAAGATCTCGTCCTGGCTCAATGTGAGCGAGCCGCGCTTGGCGAGCTCCAACATGGCTAGGAAAGTGACGACGAGCTGCTCGGTCGTGGCGTCGCCGTCCAGCAGCTCGCGGAAGGTGCAGGTTTGGTGCGCCATGGTAAAGCGGTCGACCGAGGCCACCGTCAGGTCGAGCGGAACGCGATGCGGTGCCACGTGCTCGGCCTCCAGCAGAAAGGTCTGGCGCTTGCCGTCCAGGTCGGCGCAGATGACGGCGAGGCCGCGCAGCGTGATGCCGGCCAGGTAGTCGGGCATAAGACCCAAAAACTCGGGGTCGGGACCGGCCACGCGCGGATGCATGCGGCTCTCGGCCTGCATGCGCGCGCCAAGGGCCGCCGCCGCGCCCTTAAACTGCTTGTAGGCGATCAGGCGCTGGATCAGGACCTCGCGCAGGGCGTCGCCGTCGAGCGCGCTGAGTTCCTCGAGGTCTTCGTCGTCCTCGTCATCGTCGACGGATTTGCTGGGGGCCTCCTGGGGCACCAGCGAGGCGGCCTTGATGTCCAAAAGGGTTGCCGCGACCAGCAAAAAGTCGCTCGCCACATCTAGGTCCAGCGCCTCGATGCGCTCGACCTCGGCAAGGTACTGCTCGGCCACCTCGCTGATCGAGATGGCGCCGATATCAACTTTTTGGCGGGTTACCAGCTGCAGCAGCAGGTCGAACGGTCCGCTGTAGACCTGCGTCGACACACGATACGACATCTTCGACCTCCTTTGACGGCGCCTTCGCGGCACGGTTTGGGTGCATGCTGCGACCGTTTTACGCGGTCGACCTGTAAGTTTACCCTAGATGCCGGCGATTGCGAAGTTGAGCAGCCACTCGGCCAGCGGATACACGGTAACGTCGAAATACCGGCCGATCACGTCGATGCCGGTCCACATGGGCAGCAGGTACAGCACGATGATAAGGATCGGCATGGCGTATTGCTGCAGACGATAGTAGTTGGCGAGCGCCTTACCTTTGAGGAACGGCACGATGATCGACGAGCCGTCGAGCGGCGGGATCGGGATGAGGTTAAAGAACGCGAGCGACAGGTTGACCACGATAAAGGTGGCACCGAAGTTCATGATTTGGGACGCCACGGCAAAGGACATGCTGACATAGAGATTGCCGTATGCCACGTGCATGAGGGCGGCCGCGAGACACGCGAGCGCGATGTTCGATGCAGGGCCGGCCGCGCTCACCAGGACCTCGTCGCGCTTGGGGTGCTTGAGGTTGTTGAGGTAGACGGGCACGGGCTTGGCAAAGGCGAACACCGGGCCGCCGGCGGCAAGCATCAGCAGCGGCAGGAGGACGGTGCCAAACGGGTCGATGTGGTTGAGCGGGTTGAGCGAAACGCGGCCGCGTGAACGCGCCGTCTTATCGCCGAGCGCCCAGGCTGCGGCGGCGTGCGCGCTCTCGTGGATCACGATGCCAACGATGACGGCTACGGCGCTGGCGAGCAGGTTCATGAGGTAGCTGCTGGACATGTCGATCCCCTAGCGGACGCGGCGCGAGGCGCGCGTAAGCAGGTAGTCGGCCACAAATAGAATCACGGCGACGATAGCGTAATCCAGGCGAAACACGCCGCCAAAGCGCGACGTGATGACGCCGTAGCCGGCGATGGCGCTCGGCAGCGCGCGCGAAAGCTCAACGACAAAGCCCACGATCTGCAGCTTGGCGGTGAGGCCGCTAAAGCACAGCAGCACGGTCATCGCGCTCATAAAGATGCCGCAGATGCGGCACGCGATGGCGATAATGCTCATCGCCACGGCAGCAGCCTTACGAGAGTTCACGCGCGGTCTCCTCTTCGATCTGGGTGGAAAGCTCGAGCCATTCGTCCTCGAGCTTGGGCAGCTCTTGCTTAAGCCCGTTATATTCCCCCAGCGCGGCGTTGAACTTGTCCTGATCGGCATAAAGCTCTTCGCTTGCCATCAATTCCATAAGCTCGTCATAGCGGGCACGCTTTTTGTCGAGCTCGGCCTCGATCTTCTTGAGCTGGTTGCGTACGCCCTTGAGCTTTTTGTTGAGCGCGGCGCGGGCCTGGGCCTCGGCGCGTTTTTGCTCCTTGGTCTTTTTGCCCTCGGCCGGCTTAGGAGCTGCGACGAGGGTGTCGGCCTGGGCGGCGCTGGCTTTGGTGGACTTAGCCGCCGCCGGCGCGCTCTCCCCTGCCGCCTCGGCGGCGGCGCGGGCTGCGAGGTCCTCGCGCTTGTAGAGGTAGTAGTCGTAGTCACCGTCGTATACCGTGACCTTGCCGTCACGGATGTCGATGATGCGGTTGGCCACGGCGCGCACCAGGTGCTCGTCGTGGCTGATCAGCACGATGGTGCCGGGGAAGTTTTGCAGGGCGTTCTCGAGCATGTCCACCGAGTCGATGTCCAGGTGGTTGGTGGGCTCGTCCAGGCACAGGAGCGCCTCGGGCGCTACGAGCATCTTGGCCAGGGCCAGACGGGCCTTTTCGCCACCGGAGAGGACGCGTACCTGCTTTTCGATGGAATCGTTGTCGCTAAACAGGAAGGCGCCCAGCAGACTGCGTTGCTGAGGCACGGTCCACTTGGGCGTGACGGTGTCGATTTCTTGCAGGACGGTGTTGGACTCGGTCATGCCTTCGAGCGCATGCTGGGCGTAATAGGCCACGCCCACGTTCGTGCCCAGGTCGCGCGTGCCGGTAGTGGGCGGCTCCAGGCCGGCGATGATCTTCATGAGCGTGGACTTGCCGGCGCCGTTGGGGCCGACGAGCGCCACATGCTCGCCGCGGTAGAGCTTAAGGTCGATATCGCTGTAGATGTGCTTGTTGCCGTAGGACTTGGACACGCCCTCCAGGCCCACGACCATGTCGCCCGAGCGCGGCGGGTCGGGGAACTTAAAGTCAATGTGCTTGTGGCCCTCGGGCAGGATGACGAGCTCCTTTTTGATTTGCTCGATCTTGCGGATGCGCTCCTGGGCCTGGGCAGCCTTGGTGGGCTTGTAGCGGAACTTGTCGACGAAGACCTGCATGTGGGCGATATCGCGCTCCTGAGCAGCACGCTTGGCGCGCATCTGCTCCAGGTTGTCCTCGCGCTGCTTGAGGTAGCTGCTGTAGTTGCCGGTGTAGGTGGTCACGCGGCGGTTTTCGAGGGCGGCGACGTGGTCGACGCAGGCGTCCATGAAGGCGCGGTCGTGGCTGACGATGAGGACGGCGCCATCGTAGTTCGCGATAAAACCGCGAAGCCACTGGACGCTTTCGAGGTCCAAGTGGTTGGTAGGCTCGTCCAGAAGCAGCAGGTCGGGATGGCGCAGGAAGAGCTTGGCGAGCGCAATGCGCATCTGCCAGCCGCCCGAGAACTCGGAACACGGGCGCTCAAAGTCGGTGACCTTAAAGCCCAGGCCGGACAGGATCTTGCGGGCGTTGCTCTCGAGCTCGTAGCCGCCCAGATGCTCAAAGCGATCCTGGACCTGGCCATACTCGTTAAGGAGTGCATCGACGTCCTTGCCCTGCTCGGAGAGCTCGGTGATCTGGGCCTGCAGCTCGTTGGCGCGCTCGCCCATGCGGCGGATTTCCTTGGCGGCGGCCATGACCTCGGCGAGGATGGTGGTGTCCTTGTGCTCCAGGTTTGTTTCCTGCTCTAGGTAGCCCACCTGGCAGTCCTTGGCGTACTGGACCTGGCCGGCGTCGGGGCTGTCGATGCCCATGATGATTTTGAGCATGGTGGTTTTACCGGCGCCGTTGGGTCCCACGAGCGCGAAGCGCTCGCCGGGGTTGATCTGGAAGGACGCGCCGCTAAAGAGGACGCGCGCGCCGAAGCTTTTTTCGATCTTGTCGACCAGGAGGATCATGGTGCCGCCTTTGACCTTGTGTGCCTATATGAAAAAAGGCCCCAACTTGCGTTGGAGCCTCATTCAATGCTCGGGTGGAGACGAGGGGGATCGAACCCCTGACCTCTTGACTGCCAGTCAAGCGCTCTCCCAGCTGAGCTACGCCCCCGTGCGAAGAAGTACCTGTCTCTTATACACATCTCCGAGCCCACGAGACACTGAGCGATCTC
>URNM01000070.1 GCA_900549185.1 uncultured Collinsella sp.
GATCTACACTCGACTAGTCGTCGGCAGCGTCAGATGTGTATAAGAGACAGTGCACGAGGAGGTGGGCGTGGTGTTTGGCCACGTGCTCGACAACGCCGGCGTCTTTAAATGGGACGAGGCAGGACGCGCCGCCCAGCAGCGCTTTATCGACTCGCTGTAGCACGCGAGCTCGAACGCACGCCCGCAACAGATAGCGCCAACACGACCACGGCGCCCGCCGGCAACATCGCCGACGGGCGCCGTTTTCCGATGCAAGGGTAGCTAATTTGCACCAAAACAAGGAGTGTTCCAAACTGCCGGCAGAAAAGAAACGTCCCCAGGTGCCGACCTAAACCCCCACATTATTCGATGGAAAAACGTGGTTGACTCACACATTATTCGATGTAAAAACGTGGTTTACTCCCACATTTTTCGATGGAAAGACCGAAACGGTCTTATACTAACCATGATCGTTAGGAGGCAGTATGCAGCGACAGCTAATGGACGCACTCATCGCTTGGAAATCTAGGGCAAACCGCAAGCCCCTCCTGCTTAAGGGGGCCCGCCAGACGGGAAAAACCTGGCTTCTTAACGAATTCGCAGGCCAGCAGTATCAAAACGTCATCCGCTTTGACTTTATGCTCGAACCGGGCGCACGTTCGCTGTTCGACGGAAGCCTTGACCCCAAACGCATCATCTCCCAGTTAGAGCTCCTGCGCGGCCAGACCATAACGCCGACAGACACGCTCATCATCTTCGACGAAATCCAAGAGGCACCGCGTGGCATCACCTCGCTCAAATACTTCAACGAGCTGGCGCCGGAATACCATATCGTGGCAGCCGGCTCCTATATGGGGCTCGCGCTCCGACGCGAAAACGAGTCGTTCCCCGTCGGCAAGATCGACCAGCTTACCATGCGCCCCATGGGGTTTGTCGAGTTCGTTCGTGCCGTCGATGGCGATCCGCTCGCAGATGCCATCCTTGCCGCAGACATGGACCTGCTGGCGAACGTTTCCGAAAAGCTCGAGCGCCTGCTCAAGGAATACCTCGTTGTCGGTGGCATGCCAGAAGTTGTCTCCGCTTTCGCCGCCTCCCACGATTTCATCGAGGCCCGCAGGCTTCAGCAGCAAATCATCGAAGCTTATGAATCCGATTTTGGCAAGCATGCGCCAGCCCGCATCGTCGAGCGCATGAGGCTGGTTTGGAAATCCCTTCCCGGCCAGCTCGCAAAGGAAAACAAGAAGTTCGTCTACGGCGCGCTTCGTCCCGGGGCGCGCGCACGCGATTTTGAGGAAAGCCTCCAGTGGCTCATGGACTATGGAATCGTTCATAAGGTACCACGTGTTTCCGCCCTAAGAGCACCGCTCACAAGCTACGAGGACCTCTCGGGCTTCAAGCTGTTCTGCATCGACACCGGCATCCTCGGAGCACTCTCCGGCCTCACGCCAGCCATTGTTCTGAACGGGCCCGCTGTTTTTACGGAGTTCAAAGGCTCGCTGACCGAGCAATACGTCGCACAGGAGCTTTTGCTCCAAGGCAAAACTCCCGCGTATTGGTCATCCTCCTCCGGCAATGCAGAGACTGACTTTGCCGTCGACCATGCGGGGACCGTGCTTCCGCTCGAGGTCAAGGCGGCAGAGAATCTCAAAGCAAAGAGCCTGAGGATTGCCTGCGAGAAGTTCAAGCTCGAGCGCTGCGTGAGAACATCGTTAGCGGCATATAGAGACGAAGGCACGCTCGTCAATATTCCGCTCTGGGAGATTGGGCAAATCGACAAGCTGGCATAGGCGCTGTGGAGGGGGTGTCCCGTAAGGAGTGTCCCAAACTGCCGGCAGAAAAGGAACGTCCCTATCTGCCGCAGTCATTTAAGAACACCCAATGACCACGCCGATGTTTTGGCCACGACAGCGAAAGCCCGCCAAAGCGAGCAAGGTGCCTTGAAGCGAGGCGGCATTGACCTTCTGGTCATGCCGCCGAAGCTGAAAGGCAGATTGCCGCTCTGGCGGGCTTGCAGCGTCAGCTGGTTACGCGGTTTGGTAAAACCGCGTAACTCTAAAGCTCCGTTACTTCAACGTTGTTGAAGATCTCATCCCAGCGGTCCATGACCAGGTGGCCGGTCTTGGGATCCATGGCGTTGAGCTTGCCGCAGGTATTGGCGGTCTTGAGCACCGTGACGTCGTCGGCACCAGCCGCAATGGCATGCGCAAAGCCGGCGATGGTCGAGTCACCGGAACCCGTCGCGTTCACGGCCGCAATCGCGGGCGTCTTGGCGCGGAACGCGCGACCCTCATGGAAGCCCACCGAACCGGCAGCGCCCATCGAAACAACAACCCAGGGAATACCGGCAAAGCGGTCATCGGCGGCGAGCGCCTCGCGCAGGGCATCGACATCATCGGTCGTAAAGGACGTACCCAGCAGGCCGTTAATCTCGGTCAGGTTGGGCTTTACGAGTTCAGGCTTAGCGTCGGACTCCAGCGCGGCCTCCAGCGATGCACCCGAGGTGTCGAGCAGCACCTTGGCGCCCGCCTCCTCGGCGATCTTGACGAGCTCGGCATAGTAGCCGGCATCGACGCCACGCGGCAGCGAGCCCGAAAGCGTCACAACGTCCGCCTTCGCTGCAAGCTCGGCGAACTTGGCCGTAAAGGCCTCGAGCTCGGCCGGGGCGATCTGCGGGCCGCTCTCCAGCAGCTCGGTCTGATTACCCTCGTGCAGAATATTCAGGCAAATGCGCGTCTCACCGGCGATGGGCACAAAGTCGTTCTTGACGCCGTCGGCATCCATAAGCTCGGCCATATAGGCACCCATGTGGCCGCCGAGCAGACCGGTCGCGAGCACATCGTCGCCCAACTGCAGCAGTACACGGCTCACGTTGAGGCCCTTACCGCCAGCAGTCTTTTCGGGCGTCACGCGGTTCACGTCGTCGATGATCAACTTGTCGAGCTGATAGCGCGTATCAATCGACGGGTTCATGGTAACGGTCAGAATCATATTGAACTCCTGTTTCCGGGGCACGGCACGCGCGGCCCCAAACATACGATAGCTCGTTAAAGGATCTCGATCTCAAAGCCGCGGGTAACGGTCTCCCCCGGCTTGGCCACCAGGCAGCCGCGCTTGTGCTCCAGAATATCGTCCTCGTCGGAGCAGGTGGACAGGCCGCCCCACGGTTCCACGGCCACAAAGTCACCCTCGGGCTTGCTCCACACAATCAGGTACGGCATATCGGGAAACGTCAGGCGCACGCCCTTGTCCTCGGTTTTCTTGGTCAACGTAACCACGCGGCTCTCGAGCACGTCAAAGATGGTCTCCGCGAAGTCAAAGAGTTCGTGGGTCAGCGGCAGGTCATGGCCAACCATCGGGTTCTTGCTGCGATGCTCAACATCAATCAGGCCCGTCGAGGGAACGGCAGTGCAGAGCTCGGTGGCCTCACGCTGCTCAAAACGAAGCTCGTAATCGTCATAGGACTCGCCCTCGTCGAGCGGGCACTTAAAGCCGGGGTGACCGCCCACAAAGAACGGCATGTCCTCGGTGCCCTCATTGGTCACCTCGTACGACACGGCCACCTTTTCCGAATCAATCGTGTAACGAGCAACGATCTTAAACGGATACGGGTACTGCTCGAGCAACTCGGCATGGTCGGCAGAGCTTAAGCTCAGCGCAACCATGTTGTCGCCCTGCTCCTCGAGCTTCCACTCCTGTTTGCGCGCAAAGCCGTGACGGGCGAGCTTTACCTCGCGGCCGCCCATGGTCATTGCGCGACCGTCACGAAGGCCGCCGCAGATCGGGAAGCAAATGGGTGCCTGGCCCGACCAGACCGAAGGATCGCCCTGCCACAGATACTCGCGACCGTCGGCCACAATTGAGGTGAACGAGCCGCCCGCCGTGCTCAGTGCTACGCGGATAGAACCGTTATCAAGAACAAACTCCATAGGAGCCTTCCCTTTCGTACGACAGCCCGTCAAGTCAATAGGGCTGATAGAAAACCGGCCCGCGCCCCCTCACAGAAACGCGAGCCGTCAATTGAAAAGCTGCAGAATGCCGGGTACCGCCAAGAGCGAAGCACACAAGCTCAGCAAGCAAACGTGTTATCGGAGCAGCTCGCCGTACCAGAACACTTCGCAACAACAGGGGCGATCTCACAGGTCACTCAAACGTCAGCGAGCGGCGCTCAGGTGCCCCAGGTCGCCGCGAAAGAGGAGCGACGCGTACTTCATGTACGCGAGCGACGGTTTGAGCGGCAGATCGCCCGGCAGATGCCCGCGCAGCGTCGAGCGGTCCGGCGTTTGTTAAAACGCCGGAACATAATAGCCACGGCAGCTGCCCGCTCGCTGACGTACGCTCAACCAGGAGCGCCCCCCCTTGTGCAATCTACTCGCTAAGGTTCTAACCGTGGTATTCGCCGTTGTACTGGATGAGCGTCAGGTCCTCCACGCCGTCGAGCGCGCGTATGGCGTCGGCATAGGGCATATCCACACCGTCAGAGAACACCTCGACGGCCATCTCGACCTTGTCGCCGCGCATGGTCTTGGACTTGACAGTGAACTTGATGCGCCCAAACGCGCGCACGATATCGTCGCCAGTGGTCTGACCCGTGTAGTGGATGACCATCATGTAAACGCGCGCCTTGTCCTGGTGGCTCGCAAAGCCGGCGATCATCACCACGATCACCACCGCCGTGAGCCCCACGAGCGCATACATGCCGGCGCCGGCCGTAATGCCCGTGGTAATAGCCCAAAACAGATACAGCAGGTCGAGCGGGTCCTTGACCGCCGTACGATAGCGGACAATAGACAGAGCACCGACCATACCGAGCGAGATGACCACGTTCGTCGAGATCGCGAGCGTGACCATGCAGGTGAGCACGCACATGCCCACGAGCGTCACGGCAAAGCTGCGCGAATACACCACGCCGGTAAAAAAGCGCTTGTACACGTAATAGATCAGGATGCCCATGGCGAGCGCCACGAGCAGCGAAAGGCCAATCTTGGCAGGGTCGACCTGGCCAAACGCCTCCAAGACGGAGTTCTTAAAAAAGTCCCTGGTGCTCATGGTCTAAATATCCCCTCGGTTCTCAAAATCCGATTCCCAGTAGTTAAATCCGCGCAGGTAGGCGGTCTTTTCGTAACACAGGCAGTACTTGGAGACCGCCGTAAGCTCGGCCGCGCCCGCGGGCACCATATCACGCACCAGCTGCGGGCAAAACTCCGTAAACTTGACCTCCATCACCAGCTTGCCGGGCTCCAGGACCGGCAGCGCGGGCAGCGTCGCGTCAAAGATATCGAAGCTTCCCACCGCGGCACGCACGTTCATGTCAAACGTAATGCGCACAGTGCCCTCATCCATCACCCACGGCTCGCGCTCGTAGTCCACGATGGTCCGCGGGCGCATCATGTTGCAGATGCACTCGATGTAGAACTCGCGGCAGAGCGGATAGGGGCTCCTCAGCAAAAAGCCGTAGTCGCCGGCCAGAATCTGCTCAAACTCGCCGCGCGTGAGCGGCGCGTCCTCCTTGTAGATCCAGCTGCCGTACTTCTTTTTGCGCTCGAGCTTAATCACCTTGTCGCTGCCGTTATAGATGCGCACGCGATACTTTTTGCGCATGAGAATGCCGGCGTCTTTTTCCTCGTAGGCCGAGTTGCAGTAGTCGTCAAAGTACAGGCTGCGAATGGTGTAACCACCTGCCCGCGCATGCTTGTCCAGCTTAAACACCGGCGCCATGCGACAGGCAAGCGCGGCGTGCTCGCCCTCGTTAATGAGATATTTGAGCTCGTGGCGGTAACGCTCCTGCGTGACACGCACAGGCGGGGCCGCCAAGCGCTCAAGCAGCGCGCTAGCCCTCCTCATACGTGTCCTCCACGACCTTACCGCCGCCTTGCACGTAAAAACACTTCATGCCGTAGTGCTTGCCGTCGTCGGTCACATAGTAGTCAAACGCATCTTGCGTAAAGCCGTCGGAGTTGGTGGCACGCACGCGCACAAAATACTGGCCGGCATCGGGCGCATCGCAGGTCACCTCGGGAAGCAGCACGTCCTCGGCCTTAAAGACCACGTCGCTTATTGCATAGTCACGCGCAAGCTCCACGGTGTAGCGAATGTCGCGCGCCTCAAAGTCGTAGGACGCATCCCAGTTAATACGCAGCTTACCGTTATCGATCTGCGGCACGCCGATGTAGAACGGCATGGGCTTTTTAAAACTCTCGCGAAAGCTCTTGTAGTTCTCCTCGATCTCGGAGGGAATCGCCACGGCGATCTGCTCGTATTGGTCCTTGGTGACAGGCAGATGGTCGATATCGGGCGAAGCAAAGACCAGGGATTCAGTCACCTCGCGGTAGTGCTTGATCATCTTGGTCAGGCGAGTCTCGGTCAAATACGAGCGCAAGTCCTTGACGGCACGGTCGAGTTCGCTGCGGAACGACTTGCTGCGCAACGCGCGGTTAAACAGCACGTTGCCCCAGTAGTTACTTGCGCCGCGCTCCCAGCTCGCGTAGTCCGAAAACCCGGTAAGAGAAAGCTCCAGCTTACGCAGCATGCCGTCGTTATCCCAATCTAAAAAGTACCAGGTATTTGAGTTGAGAGGGCTGTACAGATAGCAGTTACGGTTCTGCGTATCGCAGTTGCCCGTCAGGATCTGAAACGCCAGCCAATAGACCAGATTCTCGGTATCAAAGTAGGTATCGAGCACATCATCGATCTTTTGTGATTCGTCGTTGAGCGCATCGAGCATCTCGATGAGCTTGGTGTGGTCCGAATCGCCCTTAATCTCGAGCATGCCCTCAAATTTAGCCTGGTTGTAGTCGGGATCGTCGGCGAGCTTAATGGTGTCCTCGTAGCGATGGAAATCGAAGCTGTTCACCTTATACAGATGCCCGTTCTTATCCAAGCCGTGCGCCTTAAGCGCCGTCTTGTTGAGCTGCTCCACCTGCGTAAACAGGCCGTAGTCCTCAAAGGTGCCGTTGGAATTTTCGGTCTGGTCGCACACCCACAGATGCACAAACTGCGTGCGCAGGCCCATCATCTGGGGAATCCCACGGATAAGGTCGTAGGCCATCTTGTTGCGAAAACGCATACCCTCGCCCATGTGCTTGTTGAGCGCAATCGCGCGCTGTTGGCGCCAGGTACCCTTGCCCTTTTTGAGCTCCACCTTGTAATTCTTTTGCGAGTTCATGCTAGATGTCTGACCTCGCACCTGCACGGTAGCATTGGGCGCTTCCTCGCCATAGCCAACCTCGCCGGCCACCGGGCCGTCTTCGTCGCCCGGCTGCAGCAGGCCCATAACCTGATAGCGCGTCACGCCCATGTCGGCATAGTCATACACCGAGTACGCGTTGATCTCGGCCCAACTGTGGTCGGTGTTCTCGGAGCTGTTGCCGCGCGAGACCGTCAGATACATGGTCACAATACCCGAGTCGTCGTAGACCTCGTACAGCTCGTCTTTATCGCGCAGGTGCTTGGTACCGTCCGAGGACTCGGCCTTTTTAATCTTGTCTTGCTTTTTGACCTTTTTAGTCGAGGATTCGTCCTGAGACGAACAGCCCGAAAGCAACAGCGCGCCGGCAGCCGCCTCGATCAGGCAGCGGCGAGACATCAACTTATCGATCATCAGAACCTCCCCAATGTTTTTGGTACAGGCGAACCACCATACGTTCAAACGCACTGCGCGGCTCACCGCCCGCGCGCTTGTCCTCGTAGCATTGCTCAACACGGTCGAGCACCCTGCCAAGTTCGGTAAACCAGCCCGATTTGTCGGTCGCCACAATGGGCTGCTGGCTCAGGATACGATACGGCAAGTTGGCAGTATAGGTATCGAGCCGCAGCAGCGCCACGATAAAAAACACCGCCGCACCCAACAAAAAGCCAAAGCCGTAAAACTGCTGCGGCAAAAGCAACGACACGGCGGTCGCCAGCCCGGCAACGCCCGCAAACAGCCCCGAGGCCAGCACGGCTCCCTTGTAGTCGGTAAAGTAAAGCAAGATGAGCATCACCGTATTGCCCACGGCATACAGGCCATAGCCCACGCACAGCGTGCGAAAATACCCGTGCATAAGGTTGTTAAAGCCCAACGGTAAGGCCGACAGCACCGTGGTCTCGAGCGAGATGACCGCCGCGGTCACAAACAACTGTTTGAGCGCGCAAAAGCGCAGTTCGCTGTTGAGCGTGGAGAGCATCCCCTCCTCTGCCACCACGATGTCGCCCACCACGCCGCCGTCGTTGAACAGACTGTAGTAGTCGCGGTAGCGTGGATAGAAGTTGACCTCGACCGAGACCACAAAGTTGACGGTCGTGACCAGGATCGTCAAAAACGCGATCAGCGCCGGCACATCGTAGTAGGGCGCACCATAAAACAAGCCCTTGACCTGAACGCCAATGGGACCAGCCCAAATAATCACCAGGTGCGCAAAGAGTCCCAGATTGGTTAACAGGCCCGTGAGCGCCAGCGGCATAAACTGATCGAGCCACTGCAAAAAGGGCCAGGGACTGCGGTCACTCTGCGGAAAATACCGGTACAGCAGTACCACGTTCCAGACGAGCATGACGCCGTAGCCCAGGGCAATTGACGCCAACAGGCCCTCGACCGGCGGCAGTCCCAGCGCCAGCGCGGCCAGGGCGCACAGGCACGTCACGCCAATGGCGGCCGCAAAGCTGCACAGGATGCCGCGGTAATCCTTGATGGCCGTGAGGTAACTCATGCCGTTCCAGTTGACGATCATAATGTTGAACAGCCACAGGCACAGCAGCCCCTGCAGCAGCGTAGCGCCCGAGAACAGCAAAAAGACGCCGTAGAGCACCGTGCCCGCAACGAGCATGATGGCGTTGGAGCCCCAAAACGAAGGCAGGATCTCATCCTCGCGCTCGGCAAACAACATATCAGCCAAAAAGCGCGTGACCGGCATAGAGAAAAAACTCGTGAGCGTGAGCGACGCCAGCAGCGTATAGGTCACCATGCACACCAGCAGATCTTGGTTGGCACGGCCCACACCCCACAAACCGCACAGCACCAAGATACCCACCTGGAGCAGCACGCCCAGCAGCATGGGGCCCGTGCACACAATGCCAGCGTAGCCATAGGCGCGCATCGTGGCAAACAGACCCTTGCGCCTAAACAGGCGCTTGAGCTCAAAACCGATTCCGGCCACCGGCTACTCCCCCTCTCTGGACAGGTCAAACGCTTGCGCCGTCTCGTCGTACAGCGCGCGATAGTTGGCGAGCATCTGCTCGTGCAAGAAGTACGTGGCAACGCGACGCTGGCCGCGCTCCCCCATCTCAATGCGACGAGCGCGGCTTGTGCACATGCGTTCCATGGCATCGGCCAAGCCCTTGCGATACATAGGCGGCGTCACAAAACCCGCCACGCCAAAGTCGTCGCCCGGGGCGCCTTCGAGAAGCTCGCGACAGCAGCCCACCTCAGTCGTCACGCAGGGACGGCGCGCTGCAAGCGACTCCAGCACGCTGAGCGGCTGGCCCTCGGAGATGCTCGTCAAAATGGTAAAGTCGAGCTTTTCCATGTACTCGACCACGTTGACGCGACCGGTAAAGATCAGGTCGCGCACGCCCAGGGTGTCGACGAGCGCGTGGCACTCGGCGCCGTACTCCTCGTCGTCCACGCCGCCCATGATGTGCAGGCGCACCTTAGGCAGGCGCTCGTGCAGCTCAAAGAAGGCATAGATCATGGTCTTGACGTCCTTGATGGGCGCCAGGCGCACCACCGCGCCAATGTCCACCCAGCCGTCATCGGGCTTTAAGGGGATATCCTTAAAGCAGTCGAACTGGATGCCGTTGGGGATGACCAGGCATTTGTCCGCATCGCAGCCCATATCGATCTGCGTCTTGCGGGCGTTATGGAACAAACTGGTCACGCGGAAGGCGCGGCGATAGATCTCCTCCGAAAGCAGGTAGAAAAAGCGAATCCAGCGGTCCTTAAATGACGGCACCACCCAATCGGCGCGAATGATCTCTTCCTCGCGCTCACGGGTATAGATGCCATGCTCGGTCAGCAGCACCGGCGCATGGTGAACGCTTGAGCCCAGGCAGGCGAGCAGGCCGCCGTAGCCGGTCGAGATAGCGTGGTACACATCGGCCACCGGCACCTCGCTGCCCAGCAGGTAGATCACCGGCAACAGCATAGAGCGCATGGTGTGGAATGCGTCGGCAAAGGGCGTGTAGGGGTACTCGGCAAGGCACACGTCGCGGAAGATATCCATAAACGTGCGGCTCTGCAAAAACGAGAGCGGATGCACGCGACGGCGCTGAAAGATATCGAACAGAACGTCCCAATCCGGATTGGAGAGCGACACCAGGCGGCGTCTGTCTCTTATACACATCTGACGCTGCCGACGACTAGTCGAGTGTAGAT
>URNM01000071.1 GCA_900549185.1 uncultured Collinsella sp.
TATACGAGACAGGCCCAAGACGGCTTCGGTCGTCGGTACCAACGCTGCCCAGATTGGCCTTGCGCTCAACAAGCGTGCGGGCGTGCTGGTGGCGACGGGCGCTATCGACAATTTGTGCAAGGGCGCTGCGGGCCAGGCGGTCCAGTGCGCCAACATCGTTTTTGGTTTTGACGAGCGACGAGGCTTGCCCACAGTGGCGTGCCCGGTGTAGCACATTCGATTGTTAACGATTTGGTGGTCGGGTATCGAGTTGGGCGCCGCTTTCAAGCTGGTCTAGTAGTTGCGACCGGTATGGCGTGCCAGCCGATGCCCGCTTTTTTGTCTGATATAAGGAGTCGTAGGGACGATGAATACCGACCTGATTGATATCAAGATACGCGCCGTCGAGGGTGGCGTTACGGCAGCGGCTGGCTTTAAGGCCGCAGGCATCCATGCAGGATTCCGGAAGAATCCCGAGCGCTTGGACTATGCGCTCGTCGTGCCCGATAAGCCCTGTCCAGGCGCCGGCGTGTTTACGACCAACCGCTTTTGCGCGGCGCCCGTGCAGGTGAGCCGTGCCAACCTGGGCGGTGCGGACAAGGGCTATGGCATCATCGCCGGCGTTTCAATCAACTCCGGCAACGCGAATGCCGCCACGGGCGAGACCGGCCTTGCCTGCGCGCGAGAGACATGCAATATCGCGTCGCAGGTCATCGGCTGTGAACCCCAGCAGATCCTAGTTGCATCCACAGGTGTGATCGGACAGATTTTGCCGATCGACACGTTTGAGGCAGCCGTCCCGTCCGCCTACGAGGCGCTCTCTGCCCATGGCGGTGCCGATGCGGCCCGTGCCATCATGACGACCGATACGCATTCCAAGGAGTATGCCGTTCGCTATCGCAGCGAGGCTGCGGGCCATGCGGGCAACGCTTATACGGTGGGCGGCATGTGCAAGGGCTCGGGCATGATCATGCCCAATATGGCTACCATGATCGCGGTCATTACTACCGATGCCCCCGTCGAGCCGGAGGCGCTCCACACCCTACTGCTCTCGATCGCTAAGCAGACCTTTAATAAGGTGACGGTCGATTCCGATACCTCGACCAACGACACCTGCATCATGCTTGCTTCTGGCGCTGCTGCCGCTGATACCGAGGCTATCGTCGAGGGCACTGATGCCTTTGACGAACTGTCCTTTGCCGTGCACGAGGTGTGCGAGAGCCTGGCGCGCAACATCGCGGCCGATGGCGAGGGCGCGTCAAAGCTCGTGACGGTTAACGTTACCGGCGCCGCCACCGACGAGGAAGCCGATATCGCCGCCCGTGCCGTCGCCAACTCGCCGCTCGTCAAGACCTGCATCGCCGGTCACGACTGCAACTGGGGCCGCGTCGCCATGGCGCTCGGCAAGTGCGGCGTGAAGTTTCATCAGGAAGACGTTTCCATCGACATGATGGGCATGCCGGTCTGCCGCGACGGTCTGACTGTTCCCTTTGACGAGGACGAGGCTCTGCGACGTTTTGAGGCGTCCGAGATCGTGATCTCGGCCGACCTGGGTGCAGGCGACGCGGCAACGACCGTGTGGACCTGCGACCTCACGCACGAGTACATCTCCATCAACGGTGACTACCGTTCCTAGATTCCAGGCACGCTGCGCATCTTGCCGCATTGCGGACAGCGAAGCACGGCGTGATAACGATACGAAAGATGAGGCAGATTATGAAATTCGCACGCGACTGTCGTTCGAGCGAATCCAACGAAGCAACCGCGCAGCTGCTGTTCGAAGCGCTGCCGTGGATTAAAAACCTGACCGGCAAGACGGTCGTTATCAAATATGGCGGAGCCGCCATGGTCGATGAGCAACTGCGCCGCGACGTGATGAGCGACATCGTTTTGCTCAAGATTATCGGCATGCGCCCCGTCATCGTACATGGCGGCGGCAAGGCCATCAACGAGGCGTTGAGCCATTACGATATTCCCGTCGAGTTTAAGAACGGCCAGCGCGTGACTACGCCGGCGACCATGGATATCGTGCGCGAGGTGCTGGGCGGCAAGGTTAACCAGGAGCTGGTCGCTGCCATCAACCACCACGGCAATTTGGCCGTAGGCGTGTCGGGTAGCGATGCTGGCACGCTCATCGCCGAGCCGCTCGACCCCGAGCTCGGTCGCGTGGGCAAAGTGACGCACGTCAACACCGACTATATCGAGCGCTTGCTCGATAGCGAGTACATCCCCGTCATCGCTACCGTCGCGGCAGGGGAGGACGGCGGCTTCTTCAACATCAACGCCGACACCGCCGCCGGTGCCGTTGCCGCGGCGCTCCACGCGCATAAGGCGATCTTTTTGACTGACGTCGACGGTCTGTACAAGGACTTTAGCGACAAGGACTCGCTTATCTCCAACCTAACGCTCGACGAGGTTAACGAGATGCTCTACGGTGGCGAGGTCGATAAGGGCATGATTCCCAAGCTGCGCGCGGCCGTCGATGCGCTTGCCGGTGGCGTATTCCGCGCCCACATCATTAACGGTACCACGCCGCATTCGCTGCTCCTGGAGCTGCTGACCGACGCCGGCGTCGGCACCGTGATCCATTCCACCGAGACGGCCTACGAGTTCGATACGCACCCGCACCCGCTTTCGACCTTTGCGGCGCGCCTGACCGAGAACCTCGACGAGGTCGAGAAGCTCCAGACGGTCTAGCCGACCCGCGGTCGTCGCGTCCCTGCACCCATAGCCCTGCGCCGTACGGCGCCCAACGAAAGGCATCTCATGTCACTTGCAACTCAGCAATCGCTCGAATCCCATTACGTTATGCATACCTTTGGTCGCTCGCCGGTAGAGTTTGTCGAAGGTCACGGTATGAAGCTCATCGGTGACGATGGTCGTGAGTATCTCGACTTTCTCGCTGGTATCGGTGTGTGCAGCCTTGGCCACGGCAACCCTGCAGTGCTCTCGGCGCTCGAGGCTCAGACCAAAAAGCTTCTGCATGTCTCCAACTATTTCTACATCGAGCAGCGTGGACAGGTCGCGGCGCTGCTGTCCAAGCTTGCCAACGACGACGTAGATGGTGCGTGCGTGCTGGCCGATGCCATTGCCGCCGGCGATGAGACCACGGCCGCTGCGCTCGATGCCCCGGCTGCGGACGAGCAGGTGTGGGAGACGTTCTTTGCCAATTCTGGTGCCGAAGCCAACGAGGGCTCGATGAAGCTTGCGCGTCTGTACGCCAAGCGTGCTGGCAACGGTGGCAACACCATCGTGTGCATGCGCGGCGGCTTTCACGGTCGTACGCTCGAGACTATTGCGGCCACCATGCAGGATTGGCTACAGGACAGCTTCCGCCCGCTGCCGGGTGGCTTTGTGGCCTGCACGCCCAACGATGTAGATGAACTGCGCGCAATCTTTAAGCAGTTGGGCAGTGAAATCTGTGCCGTGATGCTCGAGCCGATCCAAGGCGAGAGCGGTGTGCATCCCATGACCGAGGAGTTTATGGCTACGGCGCGCGACTTGGCACATGAGGTGGATGCCGTGCTTATCGCCGACGAGGTCCAGTGCGGAATCTTTCGCACGGGCAAGCCGTTTGCGTTCCAGACCTATGGCGTGGAGCCCGACATTATGAGCCTTGCCAAGGGCATCGCCGACGGCGTTCCCATGGGCGCCGTGGTGGCAAAGAAGGAGATCGCCGACGTGTTTAAGCCCGGCGATCACGGTTCGACCTTCGGTGGTAGCTGCTTGGCCATCGCGGCGTGTGCCGCGACGCTCTCCGTGCTTGTGCGCGGCGATTATGCCGAGCATGCTGCCAAGGTTGGCGCCTATATGGAGCAGGCGCTGGCTAAGCTTCCGCATGTGGTAGAGGTGCGTGGTCGCGGCCTGATGCTCGGCTGCGATCTTGACGATGCCGCGGGTGATGCACACGACGTTGTAGCCCGTGCATTGGGGGCTGGTGCAGTGATCAACGCTACAGGCGCACATACGCTGCGCTTCCTTCCGCCGCTCGTGTGCGAAGAGGCCGACGTGGACAGCCTAATCGAGATCCTGTCGGACGTTTTGGCCTAGCGAGAGTAAAACATAGCCAGTTTGAACGGGTTCCAGATTGTCGGTGCGTCATTTGATGCATCTTTGGACGGTCTGGAACCCTTTTTGTCATCAATCTGCAAAGGCCACGGCCTTTGCGACAGACGTGCTGTCGGGTTCGAATCCCTCTGCGATGGACCCAAACAAAAACGGTCCCCTTTCGAGGACCGTTTCCAATTCAATGGTGGGCGATGAGGGATGTCCGCGTGCGGCTTCGCCGCCCGCGCCCCGCTTCGGGCCTGCGGCCCTCGCGTGCTGCGCTGGAAAACGCTTCGCGTTTCCTCAGCTCCGCACCCTTGCGGGTTCGAATCCCATGCACCGGGCACAAAAAAGAAAGGCCTCCATCACTGGAGGCCTAACAATTCAATGGTGGGCGATGAGGGATTCGAACCCCCAGCCTTGTGCGTGTAAAGCACCTGCGCTAACCGTTGCGCCAATCGCCCGCAGGGATTGAGTATAGCGGAAACCCTGCGCTGTTCACCGCTAATTCATAACGAAATCTAAGCGGCGACTTCGGCGCCCTTGCCCTCGTCGATAAAGAAGCGTTTGTACCAGATGAGGAAGGTCAGCGTGGTATAGATCTTGCGCTGGTTGAGCGCACGGCCCTCAAAGTGATCGTCGAGCAGTTTCATGAGCGCATCGGTGTCAAAGAAATCAGCAGCCCACGGCGCGGTGAAGTATTCCTTTACGTAGTCGTAGTACTTTTGCTGGCGCAGCCAGAACTTGACCGGTACGGGGAAGCCCACCTTCTTGCGCGTTGCCCACTCGTCGGGCAGCGTGCGGTTGGCGGCGTGACGCAGGACGAGCTTGCAACCTTCTTCGTTAACACGGTAGTTGGCGGGAATGTGCTCGGCAAACTCCATGACCTTCTTGTCCAGGAACGGGACGCGAAGCTCCAGAGAATGCGCCATGCACATTTTGTCGGCCTTGAGCAGAATGTCGCCCGGCAGCCACATGTTCATATCCAGATACTGTTTCTTGGAAAGCTCGCAGCAGTTGGGAACCTGCTTGTAGTACTCGGCGCACATCTCGGCGGCGTTCTTGCCGGTGTCATAAGCGGGCTTGAGCACCTCGTCGACCTCGGAGGGATCGAACACCTTTGCCTGACCCACATACCAGCGCTCGGGAACCTCGGCGCATTTCGTCAGGAAGTTGTGGCCCTTAAAGTAGGGGAGATGCTGAACGAGTGAGCCCAGGGCGCGACGTACGCCGAGCGGCACGCGCTTCTTAAAGGTGCGCATCTCGGGGGTGTCCTCGTACCACTCATAGCCGGCAAACAGTTCGTCGGCACCCTCGCCCGAAAGGACGACGGTGACCTCCTTGGAAGCCATCTGCGCCAGATAGTACAGCGGCACGCTGGACAGGTTCGATTGCGGCTCGTCCATGTGGTACTGGATATCGGGCAGTGCATCAAAGAACTCGTCGGCGGTAATCATCTTGCGCACGTTCTTGATGCCCAGCTTGTCGGAAAGCTCGGCGGCGTAGTTGGTCTCGTTGAAGTTCTTGTAATCGAAGCCGACAGAATACGTGGTGTCGGGCATGAGACAGGCAGCGATGTAGCTGGAATCGACACCGCCGGAGAGGAACGAACCAACCTTAACATCGGCGATTCGGTGCGCAGCGACGCTTTCGTGCACGACCTTGTCGCACTCGTCCACGTACTCCTCGAAGGTCTTGGAGTTGTCGTCGGTGAAGTCACAGCTCCAGTAACGCTTGATGTCCATGGTGTTGGTCGTCAGGTCATACGTAAAGCAATGCGCTGGGGCAAGCTTGAACACGCCCTTAAAGAAGGTCTCCTCCGTGGCGGGGAATTGCAGCGTCAGGTAGGGGCGCAGCGCGTCGTGGTTGACAGCCTTCTCAAACTTGGGATGGTCCAGGAAGCTCTTGATCTCGGAGCCAAACAGCAGCGAGCCATCGGATGCCTGGTAGTAATAGAACGGCTTGATACCAAAGATGTCGCGAGCGCCAAAGAGTTTGTTCTTGTTCTGGTCGTGAATCACGAACGCGTACATGCCGCGCAGACGGTTGACCAGGTCCTCGCCCCACTCCTCGTAACCGTGTACCAGGACTTCGGTATCAGCGTTGCAGTGGAAGGCGTAGCCGGCCGCCTCCAGCTCGGCGCGAAGCTCCTGGAAGTTGTAGATCTCTCCGTTGAAGACAATCGTGACCTTGCCGTCGTCGCTCGACATGGGCTGGGCTCCAGCTTCGGAAAGATCGAGAATCGAAAGACGACGGAAGCCAAGGGCAACGTTGTCGACGATATGCTGGCCGCCCATATCGGGACCACGGTGGATGATGCGATTCATCATGGCCGTGAGAACCAGCTCACTCTGTTCATCTGTACCGGTAAAACCGACAAAACCGCACATGCAAGATCCTTTCTGCTGACGGCTCAGGTGTACTGCCGCAAGGATTGCGGCAGCTGATGTCAAATAATCTTTACTATCATGCCAATCTTTTGTTTCGTGATAGGGCATAAGCGCCGAGCGAACCGAAAAAACCACGTCCCGATCTTCAGACGAAGCGGCGGGACGTGGTTGCGAACGCTATGTTAAAGAACAGCACCCAGATTTCCTTGTTTTTACATGGAGTGAACACCGTTGCCATTTATTAGACCACGGCACAGTCCATGCAATTTTTTAGAAGGCTGTGATGCGCGCAAGGTCAGGTGGCATATTAGGATGGTTGATAATACAGAATGTTTCATCGTTTCTGCCGCGGGACGTCTTCTGCCCTTTAAGGCTGAATTTAGCGAGAGAGGTCTTTGTATGTCGAGCCCGACACAAGAGAAGCTAACTCTGATGCGCTATATAGAGTTGCTCGAGGAAGATGACCTTGTTGTTTCCAGACCGAGCGCTTCGTGCGACCAGCGCATTGAGTTTGCGACTGATGACTCGCGCCAGGTGCGTCCGGGCACGTTGTTTGTCTGCAAAGGCCGTGCGTTTAAGCGCGAGTACCTGCTTTCGGCAATCGCCGATGGCGCCGTGGCCTACGTTTCCGAGGTCGATTACGATGTTGATCTTCCCGCGGTGATTGTGAGCGATATTCGTCGCACGCTCGCCGTGGTGGCAGATGCCTTTTATGGGCACCCGTCGGGTAAGGTGAAGGTCTGCGCCTTTACAGGCACCAAGGGCAAGTCGACCTGCAGCTTTTATCTGCGCGGCATCCTCGCCAACGAGGCCAAGCTTACGGGCTGTCATCGACCCGCTCTTAATACGGGCATTGAGTTCGACGACGGCATCGAGACGGGCCCTTCCAAGCTGACGACCCCCGAATCCTTCCTGCTGCAGTCCCGCATCGCACATGCTGCGGAGGCGGGTGCCCCGTGGCTGGTTATGGAGGCATCGAGTCAGGGCCTCAAATACGAGCGTACGGGCAAGATTGACTTTGAAGTCGGCGCCTTTACCAATATCGGCGAGGATCACATTTCGCCGATTGAGCATCCGACGCTCGAGGATTACTTTGCCAGCAAGCTCAAAATCTTCTTGCAGAGCCGTTTTGCCGTGGTCAATCTCGATATGGATAAGGTCGATCGCGTGCTCGAGGCGGCATCTCGTTGCGAACGTACGGTGACGTTCTCCCTGACCGACGAGCGTGCCGACGTGCTTGCGCTGGCGATTCGCAATGGCGACTGCGGCGTGGTGGCAACGGTGCGCACGCCCCGTTTTACGCGTGACATAGTGATTCCCACGCCGGTTAAGTTCAATGTGTCCAACGCGCTTGCCGCTATTGCCTGCGCCGAGGCCCTGGGCATTTCCGAAGAGGGTATCGTCCATGGCTTTGAGGGCGTTTTCGTTCCCGGTCGTATGGAGCTCTATCCGTCCGTATCGGGCAAAATCCTGGGCATCGTCGATTTTGCACATAACGGCATGAGCCTCGAGACACTCCTGCGCGACTTGCGCGAGAACTATCCCGAGCGCGAGCTGGCGGTTGTATTTGGCGCTACGGGCGGTAAGGGTGTCGATCGACGCACCACGATGGGCATCGCCGCTGGCAAGTATGCCGACCGAATCGTGATTACCGAGGATGACCCCGGCCCCGAGGATGTCGAGGACATCTGCGCCGAGATCGCGCGCAACGTTCAAGCGCAGGGAAATGATAACTGGCAAATCGTGACTGATCGCGTTGCCGCTATCGAGACTGCCGTGCGCGAAACTGTCCGTCCTGCCGTGGTCATCGTGACCGGTAAGGGCGAGGAAGAGTGTATGCTGCGCAAGAACGGACCCGAGCCTTGTGAGCGCGACGGTTCGATTCTCAAGCGCACCCTTGCGGCGTACGACGCCTAGACCAGCCCCTTCTATGTAAACGGAGTGACCATGTCCCACAACATCCTGCCGACCGTTGCCGAGCTTTCGGGCGAGATGCGCGAGCGCCTTGCCAAGGTCAAGTATGTCTTTACCGATCTGGACGCCACGATGCTCGCCCCCGGCTCGTGCGTGCTGCGCGATAACGACGGCA
This sequence comes from uncultured Collinsella sp., assembly GCA_900549185.1. Taxonomy (GTDB): domain Bacteria; phylum Actinomycetota; class Coriobacteriia; order Coriobacteriales; family Coriobacteriaceae; genus Collinsella. Next base: position 8,506 of record URNM01000071.1, read on the forward strand.
ATCCCTCGACCAAGCTCGTCGAGGCGGTTGTCGCGCTCGCCCGTGCCGGCATCCAGGTGGTTCCCACCTCGGGTCGCAATCGCACCATGATCCATGAGGACGCCCGCGTGCTCGGCCTCAACTCCTACATCGGCGAGATGGGCGGCCTGGTCATGTACGACCTCAAGGCCAACGACTGGGAGTACCTGACGGGCGACATGCCCTACGACCCCGCCTGCGGTCTCACGCCGCACCAGGTGATTGAGCAGACCGGCGTGTGCGAGAAGATCCTTGCCCGCTGGCCGCACAAGATCGAATACCACAACGACATGTCGACCGGCTACAAGTACCGTGAGGTCACCGTCGGCATGCGCGGCGATGTGCCCGACGATGAGGTCCAGGCCATCCTGGACGAGGCCGGCTGCGGTCTGGTCTGGGCTTGCAACGGCCATCTGACTCACCTGTCCAAGCCGACGACGCTCGAGCTTAATCGCGTTGAGGACGGCCGCGCCTTCAACATCAATCCGGCGGGTCTCAACAAAGGCGTTGCCATTGCGCGCTTCTGCGAGCACCTGGGGATCGAGCGCGAGGAAACGCTTGCGCTCGGCGACTCCGAGTCCGACTTCTACATGGCCGACCATGTTGGCATGTTCTGCCTGGTCGAGAACGGTCTGACGAGCGCCGGTGCCCCGGAGTTCTTGGATGCCTGCGACAATGCCTATATTACGCGCGGCAAGATTGTCGACGGCTGGGCGGCAACGGCGGAGCTGCTTGTCGCGGCTCGTTCGTAGCACGGTCCTATCGTTCTGAGCCATATCTTTTCGAGAGAGAATCTGGTGAGGTAATGTCCGATATCGAGAATCTGACCGGGGACACGCGCCCCATTGGCGTATTCGACTCGGGTCTGGGCGGTCTGACGGTTGCACGCGCCATCGCGACGGCGCTGCCGCATGAGTCCGTCTACTATTTCGGCGACACCAAACGCTGCCCTTATGGCACTCGCACCGAGGACGAGGTGCGCTCGTTTGCACTGCAGGCGGGCCGCTGGCTGTCGAAGCACGACGTCAAGATCATGGTCATCGCCTGCAACACGGCGACCGCAGCGGCCTTGCGCCTGGCTCAGCAGGTGCTCGACGTTCCCGTGATCGGTGTCATCGCGCCGGGCGCACGTGCGGCGATCAACAGCACTCGCACGCGCCGCGTGGGCGTGCTCGCCACCAACCTCACCATTCGCTCGGGTGCTTACACGCGTGCCATTCAGGATTTGGATGCCGGTGTGGACGTGTATGGATGCCCGGCTTCGAGTTTTGTCGAGGTCGTCGAGCACGAGCTCGCCTCGGGTGCGCATCTGCAGGAGCAGTGGCTCGAGAACGAGGACATCTTCGATACGCCAGCCGTGCGAGCGCTGGTCGGCGCCACGGTTGAGCCGCTGCGCGATCGCGGAATCGATACCGTGGTGCTTGGTTGCACGCACTTTCCGCTGCTCGTGGGGCCTATTCGCCATGCGCTGGGGCCCGGGGTGCGCGTGGTGAGTTCCGCCGAGGAGACTACGCGCGAGCTGACCGATATCCTTACGCGCCGCGAGCAGCTGGCGGGCGACGCTGCCGAGCCGCAGCATCGCTTTGCCTGTCTCTTATACACATCTGACGCTGCCGACGACTAGTCGAGT
>URNM01000072.1 GCA_900549185.1 uncultured Collinsella sp.
AAGGGAAGAGGCGGGGTATGCCCCGCCTCTTACACCACATCTCTGCGCGCTACCTACCCCCTGCAGCGACGTGCAAAATCGCGAGTATTCTTCAAATTCCGCCGTTCCGGATGTCCCTCAGAGACGAAAAAGCAAAAAAACAGCCCCCGTTTTAGCGTCATCAGAGCCAAAACGGGGGTCGTTCCGTGCTTCGATTAACTGGTAAAAGCCTTTACCTTGCTGAATACTCTCAATTTTGCACGTCGCGGGCGGGGGTACCTTTGAACACGGCAGGATATGGAAGCCGATTACCAACCTACTGGCAAGCTCGTGCCGGCAGCCCCGGCCTTCCCTTTCCCTAGCGCAACTCTCGCAAAGCGCGTGAGCGATAGGGAAAGGGAAGGCCGGGGCGAACAGCCCACGGCGCAGCCAGTGTTCGCCCTACGGCAGAATATGGAAGCCCAAAGCGGCGATATCCTTAGCGAAACCGCGCACGGTATCGAGCGAGACCTCGTACGGGTCGCGGCCGATGTTCTTGCGCTTGGCCAGAATACTGTTGGGCGCCGTGATGATCTGGCAACCGCATCCTTCCGCCTGGTAAATGTTGATGAGCTCGCGCGTGGACGCCCACAGGACCTCGCAGTTGGGCTTGGCGGCGGCCTTCTTGACCGACTCCGTCATAAACGGAATGGGATCGACGCCGGTATCGGCGATGCGGCCGGCAAAGAGCGAGATGATGGACGGCGTCTCGACGTCAACGGCCTCGACCATCTCATCGACCTGCTTAGGCGTAAAGATGGTAGTGACGTTGACCTTGATGCCGTCGGCCGAAAGCTTGCGGACCAGCTCGGCGGTGGACTCGCCCTTGGTGGTCACGCACGGAATCTTGACGTAGACGTTCTCGGCCCAGGTAGCGATCTCGCGAGCCTCGACCTCCATGGTCTCGACGTCATCGGCAAAGACCTCAAACGAGACGGACACATCGATGATGTGGGCCAGGACCTCCTTGGCAAACGCGCGGTAATCCGTCACGCCGCCCTTCTTCATAAGGGACGGGTTAGTCGTGAAACCCTGAACGTTGCCGTTCTCGTACATGTCGAGCATGCCCTCGAGGTTTGCACCGTCAGCGAACACCTTGATTGCCATCTGCCTGATTCCTTTCGTCTGCATACGGCCGGTAAGCTGCTAAACACTTTACCTGTGTTTATCAAGGCTTGAACTGCGGGTTTTTATCTTCTCGGCGAACGGTTTTGCAGATTTACCATTTTTATATCGACGCCCCAGCGGCAAAACGTTTTTGCCGATCATCGCGGTTGATTCCGTTCACGGAACAGAAGCAGCGCCTTGCCGGCTCGTTTTCACAATCGCCCCAAAGCAAAAAGCGGTGACGCCTCATTTGAGACGTCACCGCTTCCGTGTAGGAGCCGGTTATCGGAGCTCCGCCCGATTAGGGCTTAACGTACGCCTGGATTACTCTTCCTCAACGTGGTTAATCACAGCACCCTTGGTGTGGATGAAGTTGGGGACGAAGGCGACGACCAGAAGGACAGCGAGAATCGCGTAGACACCGGTGGTACCGAAGGCCTCGGCAGCGCGGCCGAGCGTAATACCAATGACAGAGAAATCGAAGTCGCCGAACGTAGTGTTCTTGAAGCCAAAGACGTCAAGAACGGGCAGGAGCAGGGCCGGGGCAAAGGTGATGAGCAGGCCGTTGACGAAAGCGCCAAGAGCTGCGCCCTTGCGACCGCCAGTAGCATTGCCGTAGATGCCGGCGGTAGCACCGCAGAAGAAGTGGGGAACCATGCCCGGGATGATGAAGATGCCCAGGGTAGCGCCCACGATGAACATACCGACTACGCCGCCGATGAAGGAAGCGACAAAGCCGAGGATGACGGCGGTGGGAGCATAGGGGAAGAAGACGGCGCAGTCGACGGCGGGGATGGCGCCAGGGATCAGCTTGTTGGAGATGCCCTGGAAAGCCGGGACCAGGTCGGCGAGGATCATACGAACGCCGTTGTAGACGATGGTGACACCAACGGCGAAGGACAGGGCACAGGTCAGGGCATAGACGATTACATTGTCGCCGCCAGCGGTCTTGGTAACGACCGCAGGATCTGCGATGTAAGCGGCGAAAGCGGTAACCAGGTAGAAGAAGGCCATGGTAAGAGCCGTGGAGATGGTGGTGTCGCGCAGGAAGGAGAACTTCTCGGGAACCTCGATCTTCTCGGTGCTGTTCTCCTCGGCGTCCTTAGCAAAAAGCGTACCGACTGCAGCGGAGATGTAATAGGCGAGTGAACCGAAGTGGCCCATGGCGATTTCATCGCCATCGGTAACCTTCTCGGTGAAACGCTGACCAACGGCGGGAAGCATAGCGCTCACGAGACCCAGGAACATGCCGCCCACGATGACAAGCTGGACATCCTGGAAGCCAGATGCCTGCAGAACGGCAGACAGCAGGCAAGCCATGAACATGCTGTGATGGCCCGTCAGAAAGATGTACTTAAACTTGGTAAAACGGGCAATGATAATGTTCACGACGTAGCCGAGAATCAGGATCATCATGGTCTGAACGCCGAGGACGCTCTGAGCCATCGAAACGACGACCTCGTTGTTGGGCACGACGCCGGTGATGTGGAAACCGGTCTCGATGAAGGTACCCAGCGGAGCAAGGTTCTCCTGAACAACAGCAGCGCCGGCAGACAGCATGATGTAACCAAGAATGGGCTTCAGGGTTCCCGTCATCACCTTGTGGGCAGGGCGCTTGAGCGCAACAAGGCCCACAAAGGCAAACAGACCCATGATCCACGCTGGCTTAGTCAGAATCGATTGGATAAACTCAAGTATGGGAAGGATGGCTTGCATCTGCGCTTCCTTTCTCTCTAACGTGGGCGCGTTTCCCTCTTCCACAGGGAACCGCCCTTTTTCGTGCCGCTTTAGGCGTTAGCGGCGGCCGCCTTGATTGCCTCGAGGGCGTCTTCGCGGATCTTCTTCTTGTTCACATAGCTGCGAACGATCACAACGTTGCCGTGGAGCTCGGGGGCGAGCTCCTTAACGGTGATGAACAGATCCGGATTTGCGGAAGAAGCACCGTTCAGGTCCATAGACTCAACGTCGGCCTTGATGCCCTCCTCCTCGCAAAGCTCCTCGACTTTGCCAGCGAGCATCAGGCTAGACCCGATGCCGTTTCCGCATACGGTGATGATATGCATGGCAACCTTCCTCTCCTACACGTGACGGTTTTCCGTCTATCCAAAAGCGGCGACGCATCGCCGTGCCATTAAGGCCTAAAAGAATGAACGCATGGTCTCCAAAACCTGCTCGGGCGTATCGCATGCGCTGAGCTTGGCAACGCAGTCCTCGTCCTCGAACATCTGCGAAAGCTCCGCCAAGCAGCCAAGATGAGCCTTGGGGTCGGGTGCGCAAATACCCACGAGCACGTGAACCGGATCGAAATCCTCGTGTCCAAACGCAACGGCAGGGTCAAGCGTGACGATACAGATTCCCGCTTCACTCACATTGCCATCTGCCTGGGCGTGGGGCATGGCGATGCCCTCTTCCAAGACCATATAGGGGCCGAATTTGTGAACCGATGAAATCATGGCGTCAACATAGCTCTGGTCGCATTTGCCAGCGTCTACGAGCAATTTACCGCATGCCCTGATCGCTTCCTCCCAGTCGGAGGCCTCGACGTGGCAGGCAACAAGCTCGGGTTTAAGAAGATCGGTCAGCATGCTCGTCCCCTACTCCTCGGGCAAGATATGAAAACCAAGCGCCTGAACGTCGCGGGCAAAGCCCTTGACCGTATCAAGCGAGTACTCAAGCAAATCTTTCCCGAAATTCTTGCGCTTGGCAAGAATGGCATTGGGGACCGTAATGATCTGGCATCCAACGGACTCTGCCTGGAAGATATTGAGGACCTCGCGCGTAGACGCCCAGAGAACCTCGGCAGCAGGCTTAACGGCAGCCTTCTTTACGGACTCCGCCATGAGGGGCAGCGGATCGACGCCGGTATCGGCAATGCGACCGGCAAAGATGGACAGAATAGAGGGGGTCTCGGCAGAAACGGCATCGACGAACTCGTCGACCTGCTCGGGCGTGAAGATAGTGGTGACATTCACCTTGATGCCGTCGGCAGAAAGGCGCTTGACCAACGCGGCAGTAGACTCGCCCTTGGTGTTGAGCGCCGGGATCTTAACGTAGACGTTGTCTGCCCAGGTTGCGATCTCGCGAGCCTCGGCTTCCATACCAGCCTCGTCATCAGCGAAAACCTCAAAAGAGACCGACACATCGGTAATGTGCTCAAGAACCGTCTTGGCAAAAGCGCGGTAGTCGGTCACGCCGCCGGCCTTCATAAGGGAAGGATTGGTCGTGAAGCCCTGAACGTTGCCATTGTCATGCATGTCAAGCATGCCTTCGAGGTTAGCGCCGTCGGCAAACACCTTGATCGCCATGTTCGGTCCTTTCTCATCTAACACTATTGCTATCGAAAGCCTTCTTCTTTGTTTCAAAAGCTTTTCGGTTTTCTTTTATAAACCATTTCAAAAGCTATCGAAAGCTCAATTGTCAACTTTCCGTGAACGGTCGAATATCGGGTGTGAACGTGCTTCTTTTGGGCGGCACCTCCAGAACAAGCCCCTCTATACGCTATTTAAGTGCGAACTATCTGCTACATATGCATTCGGGACATGCCATTCCGTTCATTTGATTCATACGATTTTGCCTTGTTCTTTTCATATCGATACGTTATATTTCGATTACGAAAGGCGCATCTTTTGCCTTTTGTTCAAAAGGAGCGGCATATGGCATCTACTTCAGACCTTTCACCGGCCGAGCGTCAGCGATTTATCATGAATTGGCTGGCCGAAAAACCAAATATCTCGGTATCCGACATCGTTCGCCGTTTTTCGGTTTCGGAAGTCACCGCACGACACGACCTCGTCTCGCTGGAATCCGAGGGCAAGCTGCGTCGCGTACGCGGTGGAGCGGTATCGCTTTCTCGCTCCAACGCAATCTCGTATCCCGAGGAGCGCATCAATGTCCAAGTCGAGGCCAAGGAGGCCATCGCCGCAACCGCAGCAACTCTTGTTGATGATGGCGATGTTCTGGTAATTGATATCGGCACCACGGGCTTTTACTTCGCTAAGGCCCTCATGGACAAGCGTGAGATCACCATTATCACCGGCGATCTTGCAATCGCGAACTACGCCAGCTTCAATCTCCCCAATGCTTCGGTAGTGCTGCTGGGCGGCTCCGTGCGCAAGGGTCACCTCTATCTCGCGGGCGCACTAACGCTCGACTGTATGAGCAAACTACATACCGACAAGGCGTTTGTCAGTGCCGACGGATTCCACCCCGACCACGGTTTTACCGTCGAGCACGACTTCTCGGCCATGATCAAGCATATGTACCTGACCAACTCAAACCAGGGTTACATGATGGTTGACCAGGGAAAGTTCAACAAGACCAGTTTTTATCAGTCCGCGCAGATCGATGACCTCGATGGCATCATCGTTGACGGAGACGACGAGGGCATCATGACGGCGGCGATCGAGAGCAGCCGCAGTCATCCCAAGCTCTATATTGCAAAATAGCCCAAATGGCCGGGTCGCCCCCCACTGCGGGCGACCCGGCCATTTATTAAATCAACCCAAAGTGGTGCATGGCGGTGACGGTGCCGTCGTGTGCGACATCGTCGGTCACGTAGTCGGCGACCGCCTTGACCTCGGGCATGGCGTTGCCCATGGCGACAGCCGTCTCGACCGCAGCGAGCATGCCCAGGTCGTTACCCGAATCGCCGAAGCCAAAGGTGCGCGCGTTGCCGGTGCGACCCAGGTATTCCAGCGCTCGCGCCACGCCCACGCCCTTGTCAATGCCCTTGGGGCTCAGCTCGCGATTCTGACCACCGGTGTTGCACAGCGCAAACTCGCGGTCGATAAAGCCATCATCGTTGGCTACGCGAGCCAGGTCGCTCGCGACGATGCATACCTTGCCCACGCGCAGACGGCCGTCGACGCGCATTTCCTCGGTGCTGTGCACCACAGAAGTGCCGATCAGAGACGACTGCTCAACACCCGCGGGTTCCAGGGCAAAAGTAGCCACGTTGGTCTCGAAAAAGGCCTCAATCTCTGCCGCGGCCATACGGCGTGCGAGCTCCGCGATAACGTCCTCGTCAAAGCAGTCCTCATGCACCACGCGTCCCTCGATCTCGAGCGTCGCTCCCGCCATGGCAACGACACCCGCAGGCTCCAAAGCGCGCAGGCCATCGGCAATTAGCCACAGGGGACGACCCGTGCAGATAAATGCCTGGTGACCCGCATTGCGCAGACGACCAAATGCATCGACAACAGCCTTCGACGGATGGACTGCATTGAAGTCCTTATCGGTCATATCGTCGGGATCGAACGACGTCAGCGTGCCGTCCACGTCAAAAAAGAGCACAGCGGATTCGGGGCACGCATCAATCATATGGGTTCCTTTCGAGAATAAGGGCAAACGAAGCATCCATCATATAATGGAGCGACGCAACCAGAGAGGTCATCCATGGAATTTTACGCAAGCTGCCCCGAGGGCTTTGAGTCCGCACTCGCCGATGAGCTTAAACGCCTCGGGCTTTCGCATGTTCGCCGGCTGAAGGGCCGCGCTACATTTGAGGGCGAGCTCGAGCAAGGCTACCGAGCATGCCTGTGGTCGCGACTGGCGAGCCGCGTGTTCGTGGTGCTCGGGCGCTTTGAGGCGCATGATGCCGATGAACTGTACGATAGCGTTTACGACATCGCCTGGGAGAGCATCGTCCGCCCCGGCGCCACCATCGCCATCACCGCCCGCGGCGTGACCGAGCAGCTGCGCAACACGCGCTTCTCGGCCCTGCGCGCCAAGGACGCGCTGTGCGACCGCCTGGCCGAGACCACGGGTCGTCGCGCCGATGTCGACGCCGCCGACCCCGATGTACACCTACTGCTTTCGCTGCGCCAGCGCCGCGCGAGCATAAGCCTGGACCTTTCGGGCGACCCGCTGTTCAAGCGCCTGCCGCCCGCGGCGACCCGTGCCGGCGAGGGCGCGCACGTGTTGCGCCCCGACTACGCCGCCCTGGTGCTGGCGCAGGTCGGCTGGACCGCACTGTGCGAGCGCGAGCTGACGGCCGACGATTACGAGAACGAAGCCCTGCCCACGCTGGTCGACGCCTCGTGCGCCGGCGGCGGTCTGCTGTTGGAAGCCGTGAACATCCTGACTGACCGCGCCCCGGGTTTTGCACGCAAGCACTGGGGTTTTGAGGGCTGGCAGCTGCATGATGCCGCCCTGTGGGAGCAGCTGCTTGCCGAGGCGCGCGAGCGCGAGGCGGCAGCGCGCGAGCGGCAGGCGTGCATCGTGGCCGTAGACATCGACCCCGCCGCCCGCAAGACTGCCGAGCGCATGGTCAAGTGTGCCGGCTACAAGCGTTTTGTCGACTTTTGCGCCGCCAAGTCCGCCACCGTACTGGACCACGCGGGCGCCGTCGCCGGTGCCGCCGTGGTCGCAGATACCACCGAGACCCCGCTTTCGCTCATGCACGACGCCATGACACTCATCGGCGAGCTACGCCGCGCGCCCGAGCTTGCCGCGGCACCGGTCGCCGCGCTCACCCGCGACGGATTGCTGGCCCGCGCGCTCCACGCCGAACCTGAGCGCTCAATCGCCGTCATGCCCAATAACGAGGAGGCAGCTCTTGAGGTTTGGCCCTCGCTCGACCACGCCGCCGCGGCATTCGAAGCTGCGACCAGCGCAAACGCCGAGAAACAGACCGCGGACGCCGTGGACGAAGCCGCCAACACCCCCATGCCCGAACCTGCCGCCACGCTCGACCTGGGCGACGGCAAGCCGCTGCCCGTGCTCATCCCCGAGTCCGAGCAGTTCGCCAACCGCCTGCGCAAGAATGCCCGTCTGCGCCGCAAGTGGGCCAAGCGCGAGGGCGTGAGCTGCTACCGCGTCTACGATGCCGACCTGCCCGACTACTCCGCCGCCATCGACCTGTACGAGGGCTGCCCGCAGACGCCGGGCCGCTGGCTCGTCATCGCCGAGTACGCCGCGCCTAAGACCATCGACCCCGCGATGGCCCAGGCCCGCATGCTCGACATCTTGGCCATCGCGCCGCGCATCCTGGATGTTTCGGCCGAGCACGTGCACGCCAAGGCCCGCATGCGTTCGCGCGGCGGCTCGCAGTACGGCAAGCAGGGCGCCGGCAAGGGCGCATCGGGCGAGCGCGCCAACATCGCGCGCCGTCGCCTGCCGCTCATCGAAGAGGGCGGACTCACCTTTGCCGTCAACTTTGACGACTACCTGGATGTGGGCATCTTCCTGGACCACCGTGTCACCCGCAACCTGGTGCGCGAGCACGCCAAACAGGCGCGCCGCTTCCTCAATCTGTTCGCCTACACCGGCACCGCCACCTGCTATGCGGCAGACGGCGGCGTCGAGGAGACCGTGACGGTCGACCTCTCCAACACCTACCTGGACTGGGCCGAGCGCAACATGCGCCAAAACGGCTTTGTGGGACCGCAGCATCATTTTGTGCGCGACGACGTGCTCGCCTGGATTCGCGATCAGCGCCAGACGCGCAACCGCTGGGACCTGATCTTTGTCGATCCGCCCACGTTTTCGAACTCGTCCAAGATGGGCCGTCGCACCTGGGATGTCCAGCGCGACCATGTTGAGCTTTTGGCCGGCGTATCGCGCCTGCTCGCACAGGGCGGGCATGCCATCTTTAGCTGCAACCTGCGCGACTTCCGCCCCGAGACGCGCAAGCTCGCACGAGCGGGCGTCGTGTTGGAAGACATTACGGCGCAGACCATCCCCGAGGACTTCGCACGCAACCAGAAGGTGCACCACTGCTATATCGTGCGCCGCCTGCCCATCGAGGATGCCATGGCCGAGGTCGGCTTTAGTGCCGAGGAGATTGCAGAGCGAACCGAGGAGCTGCGCAACCCCGAGGCCCGCAAGTCTCGTGCAACGGCGCCCGCGCACGCGCAGGCCGGCGACCGAGGGTCGCACGGCAACGGCAAACCCTCCCCCGCCGGCAAGCTCAAAAAGAAGAAGTTCTACGCCAGCAAGCCCAAGGGCAAATAGACAAAGTTGCGGTGGAATATGGACTGCTTTGCCTGGAATTAGGCAAATTTAGACCGTATTTCACCGCAACTCATAGTGGGATGGTGGTTGGCAATCTAGCCTTGGGTGACCAATCGGTAACCGATACCCACATGCGTCTGGATATAGCGCGGATGCGCGGGGTCGGATTCGATCTTCTTGCGCAGCGTGCCCATAAAGACACGCAGGCTTGCCAGGTCGCTCTTGGTCGCCGTGCCCCAAATCTCGTGCAGGATAAACTGGTGCGTCAGCACCTTGTCGGCGTTATGCGCCAGCAGGCACAGGAGCTTGTACTCGATCGGCGTCAGATGCAGCTCCTCGCCATCCATCGTGGCGATGCCGGCATCAAAATCGATATGCAGCTCACCGGTATCGAACGAGCCCTCGGAGGCAACGCCGCCCGTTTGCGCATACGAAAGGCGTCTGAACGTCGTGCGAATGCGCGCGAGCAGCTCCTCGACCGAAAACGGCTTGGTCAGGTAGTCGTCGGCGCCGGCATCGAGCGCGCGAATCTTGTCCGCATCCTCGCTGCGCGCCGAGACCACAATAATCGGCATACCCGACCATGCGCGCACCGATTCCACCACCTTGACGCCGTCCATATCGGGCAGGCCCAGATCGAGTAGCACAATACTCGGTGTCTGCGATGAGGCGGCGGCGATGGCGGCATGGGCGGTCTCCACGGCCATATGGCGCAAGCCGTGCGCCTCGAGCGCAGCAACGATTAAGTTGCGGACGGCGGGGTCGTCCTCAACGACCAAGATGAGCGGTTTTACGGCAGAGTTCGGCACGGCGCTACTCCTTATCAAACGAAACGTCGGCGGCGGGAAGCTCAATCGTAAAGACCGAGCCATGCGGGTTCGCCGCGGCAACCTCTATGCTACCGCCATGCGCCAGCGCAATGGAGCGGCAGAGCGAAAGTCCCAAGCCCACGCTGCGGTGGCTGTCGGCCAGGCCATGGCTGGCGGCTGTCTCTTATACACATCTCCGAGCCCACGAGACACTGAGCGATCTC
>URNM01000073.1 GCA_900549185.1 uncultured Collinsella sp.
TCAACGATATGGCACCGTGGGGACACATGTATGTCAATCCTGGTCTAACAGAGCCTTAAGTATTCGGTCCAAGCGCCAGGCGCCGTTGGTTCTCGAGACCAGAATTACAACCGTAAAATGCTCAACTGCATGGAATGTGGCGTTCCAGTCGGAGTCATATTTGCAACCGAGGTGGGCTACAAGGTGCTCGGCCTTGCGTTTGTTGAACGGTTCGAGCCCGAAAACGGATGGTTTGTTCTGCACGGTCCTGTTCATAAAGGCGGACCGGACCCCCGTTTTGCACCCGACATGAGTTATCTGAAGCACATGCCCGTCGATATTGAGTTTGCCGGACAGGGTGCGACCGACGACGAAAAGGTCCGCTATGCGTTAAGGCGCGAGCGATTGGGGCAGCAATGGTTCCGCAAGCAGCTCGTTGCCGCCTATGACGGACGTTGCGCGGTGTCGGACTGCGGCGTCAGCGAAGCTCTGGAGGCTGCACATATCGAGAATTACTCGGGACCCAAATCGCAGGTTGCCAGCAATGGCATTCTACTTCGGCGCGATCTTCATTCCCTATTTGATGCTCACCTGATTTCGTTTGAGCCTGTTTGCGGCGAATATCGGCTGTGCGGATCGTACCTGCTGGATAAGACCGGCTACGCTTCCTTTGCGGGTGCGACGCTAAGGCAGCCGAATGAGCGTCAGTGGCGACCCAATACGGTGTTTCTTGAGGCCCATCGCATTGAGTTCGATCGCTCGGAAAAGAAGCGTGAAAAGGCGGGGCTTCTGCCGTATTAGCGTATTTGGCTTTGGCATTCTTTGACGATCGTGTTGTTTGATCGGATCGCGTGGCGATACAATCTCGCGCACGCCCGCCGGTGCATGCTCTTCCTGTTTTGTATAGCGAGAGGGGAGCGTGTATGAGCTGGCGAGGCGATATTGCGATGGGGAAGTACGGAAAACTGCCGTGTGCCCTTATAGACAACAATATGTTTCCGAGCGTAGAGGTTGATTGCGGGTCGTTTGTCGTCACCTGCCCTTGCTGCGGCTCGCAAATACCGTGTCTCGACATTCGGTTCATCGATGCGTGCGACAGACTCAGCGACGAAGTGAGAAAACAGACAGGCGTTCATATGCCGGTGTATCCGGAGAAATGCCCTGTTTGTGGCCTCGATATCGTGTATGACGCCGGCGACGAGGGATAGGTGATGCGGAGGAGCTGGCTGTGAAGGCTTCTCCGTCTCTACAAATAAATCCCCTCACCGAGTTGCTTGTGGAACTCGGCGTGATGGTCGCGTGCCCAGGTAAAGAGCGCCTGGTCAAAGTCGGTACGCGTGGCCGGGACGCCAAAGACGCCGGCAACTTCGACGCGTATAAACTCCAGTGCCGGCAGCTTGTTGATGGCAGTGAGGGCAAACGGGGACGAGGGCTCTTCGAACAGATAGCGGCTGCCTTGCAGCGCGTCGCAACTGGTGCACGTGTTGCCGAGCGACGGGGCTTTGGAGGCTCGCGCGCCTACGGGCTTGTAGCCGCAGCGCTTATGAAGGTAGTCGCGGATCTCGCCCGGCACGCAGCCAAGAGCGGGCACGATGGCGAGTGCGTTGGCGTTGGCCGTGTCGATGGCAATGTGCCCGGATTCGTTGGGCGCGCGCGATGGCGACGCTCTCGTCGTTATCGGTTCGATAGGGAATGCCGAAGGCCGCGACCGAGGTCTCTTTGTGACACTTCCAGCACTCGCGCTTGCCCAGTACTAGATATATATACGGCGCTGAGGGGTCGGATCGGTCAACACCGGGCAGCCACTCGGCAAAGGGCTCGGGGTTGACGCCGCTGGGTACATACCAGATCTTCTTGGTCCGGTCCCATTTGGCGCCCAGCGCCTTGGCTTCTTCTTTGTGCGAAAAGGGGACATCGAGCTCGGTGCGCATGGCGGCTCCTTGGTGCTGCAGGTGCAAGTGGCTCAAGGATACCGCAGGACGCAGACATCGCGGCGTTTTGCCGAGAAGTTGCGGTGCGGACTGATTGGTTATGCCGATGGATAGATCGGCAAGTAGATGGTCGGCTTTTGGCTGGTTGGACGGTTGGAACTGCCGGCGGATTTGGCGACATAAAACAAAACAGCCCAGAGAGCATAGCCTCTGAGCTGCGAACATTTGGTGGGCGTTAGAAGATTTGAACTTCTGACCTCTTCCGTGTCAGGGAAGCGCTCTCCCCCTGAGCTAAACGCCCGATCAAGGGTGCGCAAGCGCGCAAGGGATAATATAACGGAGCCTGAACTCGGTGGCAAGAACATTTTTAAAAATCGCTTACATTGTGGAATTCGGGGGCTTTGTCGCATCCATTTCAAAAGAGCCTGCTGCCGCGATTTGGCTGTCGCATAATGCAAGGCCATTGCGGTATCGAGCTATGGAAAGACGCCTGCGGAATTGTCCTACCGATAAGCGGACAAGCCTCCAGCTGGTGACTTCGCCGTGGTAAGGTAAGCCGAATTGTTTCCAGGCTGTTTCGGGGGAGTGGAATGAGCAAAGAGTGTGTCGAGCAGGTCGAAGGCGCAGGGGCTTCGGTGCCGATGACCGATATATCGAACATTGATGTGCCCGAGGGCACCGACGAGCTCAGCCGTAGCACCCGCCGCGCCTGGCGCGAGCGCCTTAACGATGCGTCGTCGCGCAAGATGATCACGGGCGTCTTGGCTACGCTGGTGGGCGGTTCGTTTTGGGGCTTCTCGGGCACCAGCGCGAGCTTTCTGTTCGATACCTACCACGTCGACACCTTGTGGCTTATGAGCGTGCGTCAGATTCTCGCCGGTCTACTCTTTATGGCCGTGGTTGTTACGCGCGACCGCGAGCGCCTGATTAAGCTCTGGACCACACCCGCCGATCGTAAGCAGCTGCTGCTCTTTACCGCCTTTGGCCTGCTGTTCAACCAGTTTTGCTATCTTTCGGCCGTGCGCCTGACGAACGCCGGAACCGCGACGGTGCTCCAGTGCCTGCAGCTCGTTATCATCATGGGCTACACCTGCGTGATCGATCGCCGCATGCCGCGTACTCGCGAAGTCATCGGCATTGGCCTAGCTCTGGGTGGAACCTTTTTAATCGCCACCGGCGGCGACCCCACCAGCCTGAATATCTCGCCGCTTGGCCTGGCAGCAGGTCTTATGTGTGCGGTCAGCGCCGCGTGTATGGCGGTGATTCCCGCCAAGATCCTGCCCGAATACGGTAGCCCCATCGTCACGGGCTCGGCAATGCTCACGGCGGGCGTGGTCTCGTGCGTCTTCGTGCAGCCCTGGGCGCATATGCCGGCGCTCGATGCCGCCGGTATCGAGGCGCTCGCGGTGTTCGTGGTTATCGGCTCGTTTTTTGCTTACATGCTCTATATGCAGGGCGTTAAGGACATCGGCTCGGTGCGCGCGAGCCTCATCGGAACTGTGGAGCCGGTTTCGGCGACCATCACCAGCGCCGTTATGCTGGGGACGGTGTTTTTGCCGACCGACCTTATCGGCTTTGTCATGATCATCGTGATGATGTTCCTCACGGTGTAGCTGGCGCCGCTGCCAAGACGGAAAAGGTGTTGTGCCGCATTTTCGCCAATTGACGTCCGTGTCTGGAGTTTAGCTGTCGATGCTCAAAATGCCATAAACTAGTAACGTTATGGACTTTTTCATTGCGACTCAATTGCGAGGATTTCTTTATGGCTGGTAATCACTTTAAGGGCAGCGATAGCGGCCGCCCTGCAGTTCCGCCGCGTCCGAACGGGGCTGGTAAGGCCGGCACGCCGGGCGGCGCTGGACAGGGCGGTTCCGGTAAGCGCGTGTCCCCGGGCGAGACGGCGATGTTTACCGCTCTGTACGAGCAGTCTCAAAAGGCAAAAAAGACCGGCCGTGCAAGAGGGAATGTCTTTGCGGGCGGTGCAACCTCCACGCCGCAGCCGAGCGGGGCTCCTTCGGTACCCGCGAACAACGCAGGTGCTGCCAACGCCGCGAATGCCGCCGGCAACGTTAATGCCGACAAGGCCGCCAACAATACTCCCTCTGCCGGTGGCGCGGGGCTTACGGGTAACCTTGGCACGATTTACACCGGCGCCTCCGAGACTGGCACGTTTGCCCGCCTGGATGATAGCGGTGCCGAGTTTGCGGGCTCGGGTTCCAAGGAAGATTATTACGATTTTGGCTTGAACTACGGTAGCGATGCTTCGTCGAGTTCGACCTCTGACGGTCTGGTCCGTCATCGCCATCGCAAGGGCGAGCGCAAAAAGCGTCACACCGGCGCCATTATTGCCGCTGTAGTCGCGGTGCTTCTCGTTGCGCTTGGCGCAAGCGGCTTTATGCTGCTTAACTCGGCAAAGACCGTAAAGAGCGAAGCGAAGGAGGCTGTCGAGATCGTCGGTGGCCTTAAGGACAAGGTCACGTCGGGCGATTTTTCGACGCTGCCTGACGACGCGAAGAAGATCGATGAGCTCTGCGACAGCATGAAGGCGGAGACCTCGAGCCCGCTGTGGACGGCGGCATCGTTTATCCCGGTGTATGGCAGTGACATCAACGCAGCCCGCACCATGATTGATGCCCTGTCCGATGTCTCGAGCAACGCGCTGGTTCCCATGGCCGATAACCTCTCGCAGGCCACGCCCGGCAAGCTGTTCCAGGACGGCATGATTAACGTGTCCGCGCTGCAGGCGGTCGCCGATTCGCTTTCCAGCAGCTCGAAGGTGTTCAAGAACGCCAACGAGAAGGTTCAGGGCATTGGCGATACTCATATTTCCCAGGTGACCGAGCTGGTCGATAAGGCCAAGGACGGCTTTGCCACCCTCAACGGTGCGGTTGACGCGGCGGAGAAGGTCGCCCCCGTCCTTCCCCAGATGCTCGGCGCCAACGGCCAGACGCGCAACTATCTTATGTACGCCATGAACAACGTCGAGATTCGTGCCTGCGGCGGCTTTGGCGGTTCGCAGGGCCTGATTTCGGTCACCGACGGCCAGATGTCGATTGGCGAGTTTGTTCCCCGCATTGGACTCAGTGAGGATGAGGCAGTCGAGAGCGTCGACGAAGAGGATGAGGCGCTGTTCGGCAACCACAGCAACCTGTACAACTCGGGCAATACCTATTCGCCTGATTGGCCCCGCAACTCGCAGCGTGTCGCCGCGCTGTGGAAGTCCCAGTATGGACAGGACGTTGATGGCGTCATCGGTATCGACCCGGTGTTCCTGCAGTATCTGCTGGGCCTGGTCGGTAACGTGTCACTGCCCGACGGAACGGTTGTCGACGGCACCAACGCCGCAAAGGTCCTCATGCACGATGTGTACTGGAACTATCCGGTCGAGGAGTCGGACGGCATCTTTGCATCCGTCGCCAGCGCTGCCTTCGACAAGGTCCTTGGCGGTATCGGCGATGTCGATGTTACGAAGCTTGTCAGCGCCGTTGAGCGCGGTGCCGAAGAGGGCCGCCTGATCGCGTGGATGAGAAACGATGATGAGCAGAATGCCATCAAAGAGACGGGCATTGACGCTTCGCTGCCCGATCCGGATGATCCGAGTGCCGATCCCGTTGCCGGCGTTTACTTTAACAACCTGAGCTTCTCCAAGCTCGACTGGTATCTGAACGCCGACACTCAGATTGGTCAGGGCGTGAAGAACGGCGACGGCACGTGCTCCTATCGCATCACCGTTACCCTGACGAACATCATGACGCAGGAGGAGGCTGGCAAGCTGCCCGACTACGTTGCGGCGAGCGCACCCGATGCCGCGCGTGACGACGAGCGTCTGAATGTCTCGTTGTTTGCCCCGACGGGTGGCAACATCAGTGACCTTACGGTTGAGGGTACCCAGTTTGGTCTTGGTGCCGCTACATGGCATGGAATCCCCTTCTATTCGGGCACCGTTGACCTGCATGCTGGCGAGACGACGACGATCACGTATACGCTGACCACGTCGGCCGAGGCGGGGGACAAGCCGCTTACGCTGCGTCAGACCCCTACATGCCAGGCGGCTCGCGACAGCGCGTCGGCGTAGGGTTTTTCTGGTAGCGCAGATAATCGAGTACCATTTTGGGGCGGACAGGCAATCTGTCCGCCCCTATTTTGTAAGGAGAGCGCATGAAGTACTTTGGCACCGACGGCTTTCGCGGTGAGGCCAACGTTGGGCTGACGGTAGAGCACGCTTATAAGATTGGCCGTTTTGTGGGCTGGTATTACGGCGCCAACCGCAGTGCTAAGGCGCGCGTTATCGTGGGCAAGGACACACGTCGCTCGAGTTATATGTTCGAGGCGGCGCTGGTGAGTGGCCTGGTCGCGAGCGGCGCGGACGCCTATATGCTGCACGTGATCCCCACTCCGGGCGTGGCGCATCAGACCGTGGAGGGCTGCTTCGATTGCGGCATCATGATCAGTGCGAGCCACAACCCGTTTTGCGATAACGGCATTAAGCTCGTCAACAGCGACGGCTTTAAGATGGACGAGGACGTGCTGGAGCTCATCGAGGACTATATCGATGGCAAGAGCGAGGTGCCGCTGGCCACGGGCAATCACATCGGCGCCACAGTGGACTACATGCAGGGCCGCAACCGCTACATTGCTTCGCTCATCGCCAGCGCGAACTTTTCGCTGCAGGGCGTCAAGATCGGCATCGACTGCGCCAACGGCTCGGCTTCCTCGGTGGCCAAGCCGGTGTTTGACGCGCTCGGTGCCGACGTGCGCGTGATCAATGCCGCGCCCGATGGCTTTAATATCAACGTCGACTGCGGCTCCACGCATATGGAGCGTCTGCAGCGCCATGTGGTGGAGCAGGGCCTGGACGTGGGCTTTGCCTACGACGGCGATGCCGACCGCTGCCTGGCCGTGGACGAGCGCGGGCGCGTGGTCGACGGCGACCAGATCCTGTACGTGTGCGGCGTGTATCTGAACAAGCACGGGCGCCTCTCGGGCGGTACCGTGGTGCCGACGATTGCCAGTAACTTTGGCCTTGTCAAGTCGCTGGAGCTTGCCGGCCTGAGCGCCGTGACCAGCGGCGTGGGCGACCGTCACGTGTATGCCAAGATGCGCGAGGGCGGCTACAGCCTGGGCGGCGAGCAGACGGGCCATACGATCTTTGGCGATATCGAGCGCACGGGCGACGGCATTATGACTTCGCTGCGCGTGATGGAAGTGATTCGTGCCGAGCGCGAGACGCTCTCGCAGCTCACGGCTCCGTGCAAGCTGCTGCCGCAGGCGCAGGTGGCCGTGCACGTGGCGGACAAGGACGCCGCGCTCGAGAACATGGGCGTGCAGAACGCCATCGCCGAGGCCGAGGCTGCGCTGGCAGGCGAGGGTCGCGTGCTCGTGCGCAAGAGCGGAACCGAGTCGGTTATCCGCGTGCTGGCCGAGGCGCCCGACCAAGCATCCGCCGATGCCGCCATGAAGCGCATCGCCAACGCGCTCGAGGCTTTATAGCTACGCGGTTTTACCAAACCGCGTAGCTGCTCGACGCTGCAAACGGCCCCAAGCGGCAATCTGACGTTCAATTTCAAGGGCGCGACCAGAAGGTCAGCGCCCTTTCATTTCACGTCACCTTGCTCGCTTGGGGCCGTTTTCGCTGACGTTGCCAAGACATTAGCGTCAACATGGTTGGCGTTGGCGATGGCGTGCTGGTCAATCCTTACAGCTCGTAGAGCGCGGTGAACTTGTCCTGCAGGTAGCTGCAGTAGTAGCGGGCATCGAACGCCATGCCGCACGCGCCCTTGATGAGCTCCGGCGCGTCCTTGGCGCGGCCCCACTGCCAAATGTGCTCACCCAGCCAGGCGCGGACGGGTGTCAGGTCGCCGCTCGCACAGGCGCCGTTGAGGTCGACACCGTCGCGGCACATGGCCGGCACAAACATGGCGTCGTAGGCGCTGCCCAGCGCATAGGTGGGGAAGTAGCCAAACGAGCCGCCGCTCCAGTGCGTATCCTGTAGGCAGCCGTGCGTGTCGTCGGGAACGGGAATGCCCAGGTACTCATCCATGAAGCGGTTCCAAAGCGCGGGGATATCCTTGGCTGTGGCCTCGCCGGCAAACAGCATGCGCTCGATCTCGTAGCGCACCATAACGTGCAGCGGATAGGTGAGCTCGTCGGCCTCGGTGCGGATCAGCGAAGGCTGCGCGATGTTCACGGCGTGGTAGAGCGTGTCCTCGTCGACGTCGCCGTAGACCTCGGGTGCGTGGCGGCGCAGCACCTCGAGCAGCGGTCCCATAAAGGCGCGGCTGCGACCCACGGTGTTCTCGAAAAAGCGGCTCTGGCTCTCGTGGATGCCCATGGAGGTGCCGCCCTCAAGACAGGTGCGCGCATAGGCGGGATTGACGCCCAGCTCGTACATTGCGTGTCCCGCTTCGTGGATGATGCTGTAGACGTTGGAGATGCAATCGTCCTCGTAGATGTGTGTCGCGATGCGCGCATCACCCACGGCAAAGCCCTCGCTAAACGGGTGCTCGGTAAAGGCAAGCGTGGTGTCGTTCAGGTTCAGGCCGACGAGCTTCATAAGGTCGAAGCTCATGGCGCGCTGGGCGGCCTCGGGCACGCGGGCGTGCAAAAAGTCGGCAGCGGGCTGCTGGCCGCGCTCGCCGATGGCGTGCACGAGCGGCACGACCGTCGCCTTGACCTCATCGCAAAACGCATCGAAGCTCTTGGCGGAAAGGCCGCGCTCGTACTGGTCGAGCCAAACGTCGTATGGGTCGCGCTTGGGGTCCATGAGCTCGGCCTGATGCTTGAGCTGGCCCACAATCTTGTCCACATAGGGCTCAAAGCTCGCCCAGTCGTTGGCCGTCTTGGCCTTGTGCCACACGGCGTCGGCCTCGCAGGTGAGCCTGGTCCAGGCCTCGGCCTCCTCGGTAGGAATAACGCTTGCCTCGCGCTGGTCGCGGCCGAGCACGCGGATCTCGTCGAGCAGCTGCGGGTCGTCTACGTGTCCGCCTGCAACCGTCTCGCGCGCTAACGAGCGTACGAGCTCAACGGACTTCTCGCTGGTCAGTAGCTTGTGATGCTCGCCGGCAAGCGTGCCCATGGCGTCGGCACGGGCGGCAGCACCGTTGGCAGGAGCAATCGTCGCTCCATCGAACTCGGCAATCTTGAGCAGGTACTCGCGAGTCCACAGCTTGCCCTCGAGTTTGCGGAACTTTTTGACGGCCTTGTCGACTTTAGCAGCCTTGACGCCCTTGGCAGCCTTTGCCACGGCGGCCTGGGCCTTCTTATCGAGTTTCTTTCCCATACCGTATCCTTAATCTCGCAGGCCGAGCGCCGCAGGCGGGTGCGCGGCCAATTTGCACAGCTACCTGCCTTGTACCCAGCGCGAACAAAACGGAACGCGGCGATGCGCTCGCGAAATGTGTTATCCTATAGCCCAATGCGTTGACGGAGAGGGTTTTGCCCGCCGCGTCGCCGGCAAGAGAGGGAAGGTCATGGGCTGCAAGCCTTCCTGCGGTGGCAAGGGCCAAGCGTTCACTCCCGAGCAGCAACCTCAACGGGCGCGCGGCCAGCGGCGGCGAAGCCCCAGTAGGGAAGCCGTGAGCCTCGCGATAAGGGGCGCAGAGTGGGCGCGGCGGGCCAGACATCCGCCGGGTCAAACAAGGTGGTACCGCGGAATTCAACCGTCCTTGGGCAATGCACATGCCCGAGGACGGTTTTTTGTTACCGAACCGGGCCGCGCATCCGCAGCATCGGGCGGCGTCAGCCGTCCCGGAGCGCGGATACGCGAGAGACGAAAGGGAAGACATGAGTCTGATTGATGATCTGGTCAAACTCGAGGAAGAGGCCAAGGAGCTCGTCGCAGGCGCCGACGACGCCGCAAAGCTCGAGGCCGCGCGCGTTGAGCTGCTCGGCCGCAAGGGCCGCATCACTGGCCTGATGCGCATGATGGGCAAGCTCGCCCCCGAGGATCGTCCCATGATGGGCAAGCGCGCCAACGAGATGCGCCAGCTGATCGAGGGCATGCTCGACGAGCGCACCACCGAGATGAAGGCCGCCGCCCTCAAGCACACACTCGAGC
>URNM01000074.1 GCA_900549185.1 uncultured Collinsella sp.
AGGTGCGTCGTGCGATCGACACGCTGCGCGCGGGCCACGGCATCGACTACGCGCGCGGCAAAAAGAGCAAGCGCTTGGATTTGGATCACACGCTCGTGGGCTATGAGCTCACGGCGGGGGAGCGCCCGGACCATTTGGTGCTCATGCTCGACACCCATGCCGACAACGAGGGCTCCATGCGTCCGGAAATTTTGCTTTCTGCTGCTGATGTTTTGTTGCAGGGCTTGACCCCGGGCGTGGATGCACCTATTGTTTCCACCGGTATGCAAGACCTCGTGACCATCTGCTCCTACGATGTCGAGCGTCAGAATCAAGCATGCGAGGACGACGAGGGCCGACTCGTCAGCCCCATACCTGTGCGAACTTGTGGATTTGCTCCACATACTCGTTGACGGGGGTATTTTCGCCTGCTACTATATTCGGCTGTTGCACTAACTGATGCATGAAGGGCAAGTAAACATGTACGCAATCGTTAACACGGGCGGCAAGCAGTACAAGGTCGCCACCGACGATGTCATCACCGTCGAGAAGATCGAGGGCAATGAGGGCGACAAGGTCACCCTGCCGGTCATCTTCCTCAACGATGGTAAGAAGATCGTCACCGATCCCGACAAGCTGGCCAAGGCCAAGGTTACCGCTCAGATCGTTGAGCAGTTCAAGGGCGAGAAGCAGCTGGTCTTCAAGTTCCACAAGCGCAAGCGCTATCGTCGTCTGAAGGGTCACCGTCAGCAGCTCACCAAGCTGAAGATCGTGAAGGTTCAGGCTACCTCCCGCGCCAAGAAGGCTGTCAAGGCAGAGGCTGAGGCTGTTGCCGAGGCTCCCGTCGCCGAGTAGATTACACTCGTAACGAAAGAGTAGGTATACACAATGGCACACAAAAAAGGACTCGGTTCCTCCCGTAATGGCCGTGACTCCCGCGGTCAGCGCCTTGGCACGAAGCGCTATGCCGGCCAGACGGTAACCACGGGCACGATTCTCGTCCGTCAGCACGGCACGCACATCCACCCGGGTGAGAACGTTGGCCGTGGCAAGGACGACACGCTGTTCGCGCTGGTCGACGGTACCGTTGAGTTCCACAAGGGTATCAAGCACAGGGTCAGCGTACGCCCGCTCGCGAACGCGTAATTCACCCTTCATAGAGCACATATGTGGGAGGCACTTGAGTTTTAGGATTCAAGGGTCTCCCTCTTTTTGTAGGAGGCGATTCTGTTGTCACAGTTCACCGATATCAGCCGCATTAACGTGTGCGGCGGCGACGGCGGAGCCGGATGCATGTCGTTTAGGCGCGAGGCATTTGTCCCCAAGGGCGGCCCCGATGGCGGCGACGGCGGTCGTGGCGGCAATGTCGTCATCCAGGCCGATGCTCAGCTGTCTTCGCTGATCGATTACCGCTTTAAGCATCACTTCCGCGCCGAGCGCGGCACGCACGGGCAGGGTGCCCGTCGTAACGGTAAGAGCGGCGAGGACCTGATTCTCAAGGTCCCTATGGGTACCGTGGTGCGCGAGCTCGATCCCGAGACGCAGACCCCGATGTTCGAGATTGCCGATCTGGTGCACGATGGCGAGCGCGTTGTCGTGGCTCCTGGTGGCGCCGGTGGTCTGGGCAATACCCACTTTGTGACGTCGGTGCGCCGCGCGCCAGCGTTCGCCCAGCTGGGCGAGCCGGCCGAGGAGCACTGGATTGAGCTCGAGATGAAGCTTATGGCCGATGCCGCGCTTGTGGGCTTTCCCTCGGTGGGTAAGTCATCGCTCATTGCGCGCATGAGTGCCGCCCGCCCCAAGATTGCCGACTACCCGTTTACCACGCTCGTGCCGAACCTCGGCATGGTGCGTGCCGGCGAATATTCTTACGTCGTTGCCGACGTCCCCGGTCTTATTGAGGGCGCGAGCGAGGGCAAGGGCCTGGGCCATCAGTTCCTGCGCCACATTGAGCGTACGGCACTCATCATGCACGTCGTTGACATGACGGGTGGTTTTGAGGATCGCGATCCGGTCGAGGACTATCGCATCATCAACCGTGAGCTCGAGCAGTATGGCGCCGAGCTTTCGGAGCGTCCGCAGATCGTCGTTGCCAACAAGTGCGATGCGCCGGGCACGGCCGACAAGATTGCCGACCTTAAGCGTGCGGCGCTCGACGATGGCCATATGTTCTTTGCCGTGTCTGCTGTTACGGGCGCCGGCCTCAACACGCTGCTGCTTGCCGTGGGCGAGCAGGTGGCTAAGCTTCGCGCCGAGCTGGCGGTTGCTGATGAGCCGGTCGATCTGCGCGACGAGGAGTGGGAGCGCCGCCGTCTGCAGCGCGAGAAGCGTTTCCGTATTGTCCAGGAAGAGCCCGGTGCCTTCCGCGTGGTCGGTCGTGCCATCGAGCGCATGGTCATTCAGACCGACTGGGAAAACGAGGAAGCCGTCATTTACCTGCAGCATAAGTTTGCGCGTATGGGTGTTGACGACGCGCTCGAGAAGGCCGGTTGCCGTGCGGGCGACGAGGTCCGCATTTGCCAGCGCGCCTTTGACTTTGAGGGCGCCGAGGACTTCTCGGAGTACGAGGAGCTCGAGGATGCTGGCGAGGACGTTGCCGTTGAAGCCATTGACGTGGCCGATGCTGTGGATGAGAGCGTCGAGGTTGTCGATGCGGCGGATGCCGCGGGCGATACCGAGACCTCGGAGGGCGAGTAAGCCATGTCGCTGCGCGGTGGAATCGGTCTGCCCGAGCTTCCTCTAGAGGACGGGCAGGAGTTTAGGCTCGGCATTATGGGCGGCACCTTTGATCCCATCCATTACGGGCACCTGGTGACCGCCGAGCAGGCGCGTGAGTCCCTCGACTTGGACGCTGTGCTCTTTATGCCGGCTGGCTCTCCTGCCTTTAAGCTTGACAAGCCGGTGACGCCTGCTGAGGACCGTTATGCCATGACGGTCCTCGCCACCGCCGCGAACCCGGCCTTTTTGGCGAGCCGGTTCGAGATCGACCGTCCGGGCGTAACCTATACGGCTGATACGCTTCATGCCCTTCGCGACTTTTACCCGCCGCAGGTAAAGCTCTACTTTATTACGGGCGCCGACGCGATTATCGATATTGTGACCTGGCATGATGCCGAACGAATCGCTGAGCTTGCTACCTTTATTGCGGCGACGCGACCGGGCTTTGATATCGATACGGCGCGTGCCCGAATCAAAGAGTCGGGGCTGCCGTTCGACGTGCGCTATATTCAGATTCCAGCGCTGGCGATCAGCTCGACGAACATTCGTAAGCGAGTTGCCCGCGGCATGAGCGTGCGCTATCTTACGAGCGAGTCCGTGCTCGGCTACATTCGCAAACGCAGGCTATATGCCGATTTGGGCCAAGAAGATTTTGAGTGATGGGGGTCTACGTTGTCGGTAGAGGATCAGTTTGAGGGCGATGAGCGCGCGCTGCTCAAGCGCATTCAAGAGCTGCTCGATGTTCGCATGAAGGATAAGCGCAAGCGCTATGTGCATTCGCTAGGTGTTGCCGAGACCGCACTTCATCTGGCCGAGGTCTACGGCGTTGACCGCTTTGATGCCGCTGCCGCCGGCCTGATCCATGACTGGGACAAAGTACTCTCCGACGACGAGCTGGTCACGCGCGCTCTGCATTACGGCATTAAGATTGCCGGCTCTCCTTCCGCCGCGACGCCGCTTTTGCATGGCCCTGTTGCCGCCTATGAGCTTCCGCAACTTTTCCCCGAGTTGTCGCCGGCCGTTTTCCAGGCTGTCGACCGTCACACCGTGGGTGCCTGCGACATGACGCCGCTCGATATGGTGGTCTTTGTGGCCGATGCCATCGAGCCCAACCGCCACGGCGACTATGCGCATGCGCTGCGCAAGATGGTGGGGGAGTCGACGCTCGATGAGTTGTTCTTCTCCTGTTTTGCGCAGGGTCTGGTCTATGTGATCCAGTCCGGGCGCTATCTTTATCCCACGGCTATTACGATTTACAACCATTACGCCCAGCTGCGCTAGCTCGGGCTGTCTAGAAAGAGGTATTCCATGGCCGACGAGACCATGACCGACGAGCAGATTCTTGAACATGTGGAGCACAAGAGCTTCGCTGCCACGTCCGACCGCACTGCCGCCTCGCTGTCCGCGAGCGGTGTCGCCGCCGAGGATGTCGCCCGCGCCGCCGCGCAGGCCGCCTATGACAAGAAGGGCGAGGACGTTCAGGTGCTCGACCTGACCGAGCTTTCCGACGTATGCGACTACTTTGTGCTTGCCACCGGTACCAACAACCGCCAGGTCGATTCTATCGTCGACGAGATCGAGGAGAAGGTCGCCGAGGCTTGCGGCGAGCACCCGTTCTCCATCGAGGGTCGCGAGCAGAAGACCTGGATGCTCATGGACTATGGTTCGGTTGTCGTCCACGTCTTCACTCCCGAAGCCCGCGACTTCTACCGCCTCGAGAAACTCTGGGGAGACGCCCCCCAGCTCCCCCTCAACCTCCTCTAGTAGCTCATTTAAGACGGGGTTTAGCTACCCTCACGCATATCGCCGGGCAGTTGCGATTTTCCGCACCTGCCCGGCTTTCTTTTTGCCAAAAGGCGGTTAATCGTTGAAGCGGGATTGGCGGCCGAAGGATAGGGCGGTGTCGCCGAACTTGTCTCGGACGGCGTCGATAGCGACTGAGAGGTCGCGACGGTCGCTCGATTGGGCCCCGCGGTCGTCGACTTCGCAGAACAGGTCAGTCTGGATGCCGCCCTGATGGTCAAAGTCGCTCATGCCGATGCCTGCTAAGCGAACGTGCATTCCTTCCTGCCAGATGTTGTCGAGCAGTTCGAGTGCAACCGCCACGAAGATGTTCTCGTCGTCGGTCGGATGAGGCAGCCGGCGCTGTGCCGTACGCCCGCTGCCATACGAATACTTAAGCTTGAGCGTCACCGTGGCGCCTGTTAGTCCCTGACGGCGCAGACGGCGTCCCACTGACTCGCCCAGCAGCGCAATCGCCGCCTCAATATCCCCACGCTCAGTCAAATCTTTAGCAAAGGTGCGCTCGTTGCTTACCGATTTAACCTCGCGTTCCTCGTCCAGGCTCGTGACCTCGGAAGCCTCGAGTCCCAGCGCACGCTGGCGCATGCGTTCGCCGTTGACGCCAAAAATAGAGGCCAAGGTGGATTCCGGTGCACGTGATAGCTCTCCGAGGGTGTAGATGCGCATGCGGCGCAGTCGCTCCTCGGCCGAGCGCCCGATGCCGCTCATGGCAGATACCGGCAGTGCGGCCAAAAAGCGCTGCTCGGTTCCGGGGCGCACGATGGTCAGCCCAAACGGCTTATCCCGCTCGCTTGCGATCTTTGCGACCGTCTTGTTGCAGCCCACGCCAATGGAGCACGTCACTCCCAGCGCTGCCACGCGGTCGCTTATACGCCGCGCAACCAGTAGCGGGTCTTCGGGCGCAAAGCGACCCGGTGTGATATCGATAAAGGCTTCGTCGATGGATACGCGCTCAACGCGCGGGGTCTCGTCGGCGAGAATCGCCATGACCTGCGCGCTCACCTCGCGGTAGCGATCAAAGTGCCCATGCGTCCAAATGGCTTGCGGACACAAGCGCCGCGCCTCGGCCGAGGCCATGGCGGAGTGCACGCCAAAGCGACGTGCCTCATACGAACACGTGGACACGACGCCACGCGAATCGGCGTCTCCGCCCACGATGAGCGGCTTTCCTCGCCATTCGGGATGATCGAGCATTTCCACGCTCGCAAAAAACGCATCAAGGTCCATGAGGCCAACCGCCGGACCCGTCCAGGGAGGCGGCGTGACGCCCATGGCATCCTCATAACCGTATGTATGTTCGCGTCTTTCCATGTCATGAGTATACCGCGCAGCTCATGTGGGGTGCGTGTATGTGCTTGCAAATCCCGAATTCTTGTCTAAGATATGGATTTGCCCTCGACTACACCGAAGAAGTTGGTCTCACGGACTTCACCTGCCCGCGTCGATGGCGTATTATGTTCAACTGTTTGTTTGTAGTTGCAGCCTAAAGCTGCTTGGTTGGAGGAGTTTCCTTTGGCAGTCAAGATTCGCCTTGCTCGTCACGGCG
This sequence comes from uncultured Collinsella sp., assembly GCA_900549185.1. Classification (GTDB taxonomy): domain Bacteria; phylum Actinomycetota; class Coriobacteriia; order Coriobacteriales; family Coriobacteriaceae; genus Collinsella. Next base: position 6,047 of record URNM01000074.1, read on the forward strand.
CTAAGAAGCGTCCGTACTACCGTGTCGTCGTCGCCGATTCCCGCGCCCCGCGTGACGGTCGTATCATCGAGGAGGTTGGCCGCTACAACCCGATGACCGCCCCCAAGACCATCAACCTCGACCTCGAGAAGATCGCCGACTGGCAGTCCAAGGGCGCTCAGCTCACCGACGCCGTCGCCGCTCTGGTCAAGGCCGCCAACGAGGGCGAGAAGACCGAGACCGTCGTCAAGAAGTCCAAGAAGCAGCTCGCCAAAGAGGCCGAGGCCGCTAAGGCTGCCGCTGAGGCCGCTGAGGGCGCCGAGGAGTAAATCGTGCCTGAGGTTGACGCTGCACAGCTCGAGGGTGAGGCAATGCTCTCAGATCGCATCGCCGATCTCGTCGAATATCTCGTTGTTCAGATCGTCGACGACCCGGATTCCGTGAGCCTTGAGGTCATCGATGGTGACGACGCCTCTACGATTGAGGTTTCGGTCGCCGAGGATGACGTCGCTAAGGTCATCGGCCGTCGTGGCCGTACCATCAAGGCCATTCGCACGCTCGCCCGTGCACTGGCCGCTCGCCTCGACACTGCTGTCGAGGTAGAGGTTCTGGGCTAGGACCTTGAGGTCCCAGTACAAAAACATCGCCCGTGTGGTCAAGCCGCACGGAAGGAAGGGGGAGGTCCTCGCGCAGCCGCTGCGGGGGCTTCCTTCTGTATTAGAGCCGGGTATGCGCGTCGCACTGACGCCGCCGGCGCTCAAGCGCGACCGCTTTTGCACGGTCGTGTCCGTTACCGATACGGGCGATGGCGATCTGGTCTCGTTTGAGGGCATTGACGACTTGACGGCCGCCGAGGGCATCACGGGATGCTACGTGCTGGCAAATCGTGACGATTTTGAGCTCGATTCGCTCGACGCTGCCTATACCGACCTGATGGGTCGCGAGGTGGTCGACGAGCGCTTCGGTTTACTCGGCACGATCGTCGAGATCATGTCGACGCCCGCTAACGATGTTTGGGTTGTTGAGGGCGATCGGTACGGCGAGGTACTGATTCCCGTGATCGAGCAGGTCGTGCTCGATCTTCCCGACACAGGAACAATTTCCGTCCACGTTATGGACGGCCTGATCGATATGGACAAGTAGGGAGGACAACATGCTGATCGAGACCCTTTCGGTCTTTCCCGAGATGTTTGAGCCCGTCATGTCCACATCGATCTTGGGCCGCGCCCGCAAGGCCGGCCTTTTTGATTTTAAGGCGTATAACCTGCGCGACTGGACGCACGACCGCCATCGTACCGTCGATGACGAGCCGTACGGCGGCGGGCAGGGCATGCTCATGAAGGTCGAGCCTATTGCCGAGGCCATCGAGGCCATCAGCTCCGAGGGTCCCAAGCCCACCGTAGTGTTCTTCACCCCCTGTGGCGAGCCCTTTACGCAGCATGTGGCCGAGCGCCTGCTCAAAAGTGAGCGCCTGCTGTTTGTGTGCAGCCGCTACGAGGGCGTCGACGAGCGTGCGTATGCGTATGCCGATGAGCGTCTGTCGATCGGCGACTACGTGCTTACGGGTGGCGAACTTCCCGCTATGGTCGTTGCCGATGCTGTTGTTCGCCTCATCCCCGGCGCTCTGGGAGATGAGATGAGCAACGTCGACGAGTCCTTCTCGACCGCCGAGGACGGAGGCCTGCTCGAGTACGCGCAGTACACCCGTCCCGCCGAGTTCAACGGCGAGGGCGTGCCGCCGGTGCTCGTGAGTGGCGATCACGCCAAGGTCGATGCCTGGCGTCGCAAGAACGCCATCGAGCGCACCTGCCGCTGGCGTCCCGATCTGATCGAGACGGCGCGCCTTACGCCCCAGGAGCGTGCGTACGCGCAGGAGATTTTGGACGCTTCGTATTCGCAGAGCGAGGAGTGAGAATGGTTCCATCGCAGCATTCCGCGTTGAGGGGCGCTTTTGAATGGATCGCGGTCATCGCGATCGCATTGGTCGCCACCTTCTTGATTCGCTCGTTTGTGGTCGAGCCCTTTGTGGTGCCCACCGGCTCCATGGAGTCCACGATCGAGATTGGCGACCAGATCCTGGCACAAAAGGTGAGCCTCGAGCTCGGTCAGCCCGTCAAGCAGGGCGATATCGTGGTGTTTCACAACCCCGATGGCACCTCCGAGCATGATGTTCTTGTCAAGCGTGTTATTGCCACGGCCGGCCAGACGGTCGACCTGCAGGACGGCAAGGTGGTCGTTGACGGCCAGGCGCTCGACGAGGACTATACGACGGGCATGAGCTGGCCACTTTCGGTCCAAGCGCCCGGCGCTCAGGTAAGCTATCCCTACACCGTTCCCGACGGGTGCGTGTGGGTGATGGGCGACAACCGCGAAAACTCTGCCGACTCACGCTACTTTGGTCCCGTCGATCGCTCTAATTTGATCGCTGTGGCGCTTGTGCGCTACTGGCCGCTCAACCGCATCGGCGCTATCGACTAAAAACCGCTATAGTACAGTACCTAACCGTGTAATCGTTTCGACGAGGGGATATTAGAGGCATGAACGCTTCATCGCTTTCCTTCCAAGACATCATCCTGCGCCTCCAGCAGTACTGGGGCGAGCAGGGCTGCGTCATTATGCAGCCCTATGACTCCGAGGTCGGTGCCGGTACCTTCCATACCGCGACCACGCTGCGCTCGCTTGGTCCCGCCGAGTGGCGCACCTGCTATGCGCAGCCCTGCCGCCGTCCCGCCGACGGCCGCTACGGCGAGAACCCCAACCGCATGCAGCACTACTATCAGTTCCAGGTGCTCATCAAGCCCTCACCGGTCAACGCCCAGGAGCTCTACCTGGGGTCTCTTGCCGCCATTGGCCTGGACCCCAACGACCATGACGTCCGCTTTGTCGAGGACGACTGGGAGAGCCCGACGCTCGGCGCCTGGGGCCTTGGCTGGGAGGTCTGGCTCAATGGCATGGAGGTCACGCAGTTTACGTACTTCCAGCAGGTGGGCGGCATCGAGGTCGACCCCGTGCCCGTCGAGATCACCTACGGCCTGGAGCGTATCGCCATGTACGCCCAGGGCGTTAACTCGGTCTACGACCTGGTGTGGAGCTACCTGCCCGACGGCACGCCCATGACCTATGGCGACGTGTTCCTCGAGAACGAGCGCGAGTTCAGTGCCTATAACTTTGAGGTCGCCAACGTCGAGATGATGCGTCAGAAGTTTGACGACTACGAGGCCGAGTGCCATTCCTGCCTGGAGCGCAAGCTGCCGCTGCCGGCATATGACTGCGTCATGAAGTGCAGCCACGCTTTCAACCTGCTCGATGCCCGTGGCGCGCTGTCCGCGGTCGAGCGTGCCAACTACATCCTGCGCGTCCGCGCCGTCGCCAAGGCGTGCTGCGAGGCCTACATGGCCGAGGTCGCCGGAGTCAACGAGAATGCCGATCAGGAAGGCGAGGTGGCGTAAGCCATGGCAGACGCTAAGGATTTCCTGTTTGAGATCGGTACGGAAGAAATGCCCTCCGCACCGCTGAACAATGCCGTCAAGCAGCTTGGCACCATGATCGCCAAGGGTCTCGACGAGGCCGGTCTGGCCCACGGCGAGGTCCGCGTGATCTCGAGCCCGCGCCGCCTGGCTGCGCTCGTTGCCGACGTCGCCACCGCGACCGACGAGGTTCACGAGGTCAAGCGCGGCCCCGCGGCCAACATCGCC
>URNM01000075.1 GCA_900549185.1 uncultured Collinsella sp.
TACGAGATCGCTCAGTGTCTCGTGGGCTCGGAGATGTGTATAAGAGACAGAGGCCTACGGCGTCTCGTTCGCGAGCAGCCCTCGTTCCCAGGAGGCCGCGAACGCCAAGGAGTCCCCGGCTCCGATGTTGTTCTCGCAGATGCTCCTCGCGGCCATCTGCGTGGTGCTGGGAATCGGCTCTCCCGTCATCGCCCCGGTTCTGGGCGACGTCGCCCAGAGCGTGCTTGCCGGCTCTGCCATCACAGCCACCTCGGGCGTGTCTCTGGTGAACGAGATTTCCGGTGCCGCCACCTCCACCCCCGCGATCGCCATCGCGCTCGTGGTCCTCACCGGCCTCGCGTTCGTGTTGAGGTCCTGCCTCGGCACCAAGGCCCCCGCTAAGAAGACCGACCCTTGGGCGTGCGGCTACGAGCCCAACGAGCACATGCCCGTCGTCGCCACGAGCTTCGCGTCAGACGTAGAGCTCTTCATGGGCCCGCTCTACACCCTGCGCGAGGTATGCACCAAGATCTGCTGGTCCATCGCGCACGTGTTCCAGAAGCTCACCGGTGTCGCCCAGGGCGTTGAGCCCCTGCCCGACCGCTTCCTGGTCGATGCACCGAGCGAGGGTGCCGATAAGCTGGCCGGCCTCGCCTCCAAGATCGAGGGCGGCAACTACTCCGTATACATCTGCTACATCGTCGCGGCGCTCGTGGTCTTCCTCGTGCTCGCCGTGGTCATGGTCTAGAGAGGGGAGAGGATATTATGAACATCGTTCTTGCGATAGCGCAGGGCCTCGTGGTCATGCTGGTCGCGCCCTTCTTCTCCGGCCTCGCCCGTGTGATTCGCGCGAAGATGCACAATCGCCGCGGTCCGTCCATCCTTCAGGATTACCGGGACCTCGCGAAGCTCATGGCGCGTCCCGAGTCCGTGAGTTCCGACTCGAGCTTCGTGCTGCGCATCATGCCGCCGCTGTTCCTCGCGGTGTCGTTCATGCTCGCCATGGGCCTGCCCATGTTCACGCTCGAGAGCCCCATGCCCGTCTTTGGTGACGCCATCACCATCATGTACGCGCTCGCGCTGTCCCGCTTCTTCTTCGCGCTGTCCGGCGTGGATTCCTCCAACGCCTACGCGGGCTTCGGCGGTATCCGCGAGCTCCTCATGAGCGTGCTCATCGAGCCGTCCATGCTCATCGCGCTGTTTACCGTCGCCATCGTGTGCGGCTCCACGGACATTGCGACCATGGGTCAGCACATCGTTACGGGCAACGTCTCGAGCGTCGTCGCCGTCATCCTCGCCGGCGTCGCCTTCGCGGCCGCCTGCTATATGGAGCTCGGCAAGCTTCCGTTCGATCAGGCCGAAGCCGAGCAGGAGCTCCAGGAGGGCCCGCTCGCCGAGCTCTCCGGCCCGTCCCTGGCCATGATGAAGCTCGCCATGGGCATGAAGCAGGTCGTGGTCGTCGCTTGGTTCACCTCCATCTTCATCCCCTGGGGAGAGCCCGCGACCATCGGCGTCACCGCTCTCGTGGGCGCCGTCGTCTTCCTTGTCAAGTGCCTGGTCGATTTCGTTGTCTGCGGCGTGCTCGAGAACTCCGTTTCCCGTTCGCGCTTCAAGGTGCTCGGTAACCAGACCTGGGCCGTCGTCGGCATCGCGGTCCTCGCGTTCGTCTTCGTCGTCGTAGGCGTGTAGGGAGAAGGGAGAAACTATGTCAATCGAATCGAGCTTGTCCCTCTTTGCCATGGTGGCGATCGCCGTCCCCATGCTGGGCTCCCTGCTCATCGTCATGCTGCCGCGTCCCTACGCTAAATGGATCTGCGCCTTTGCCGGCGGCATCGCCACGGTCGCTTCCGTTGGCTTGGCCGCGACGTTTGCCGGAAACGGCATGAACGCGGTCGATGTAACCTGGGCGAGTATGGGCCAGACCTTGGTCATGGGCTTCATATTCGACCGGATGAGCACGCTGCTCGCACCCGCGTTCGTCGCTATCGGCCTGCTCGTCGTCATCTATTCGTTCCCGTACATGAGCGATAAGAACAAGGAGCATCCCGACGCGCCCCGTCGCCGCTTCTACGTGTACTTCTCCACGTTCATCGGCGCCATGGCCGGTCTCGCCTACAGCTCCACCATCGTCGGCCAGCTCGTTTTCTTCGAGATCACCGGCGTGTGCTCCTGGGGCCTCATCAGCTACTACATGACGCCCACGGCCAAGAAGGCCGGTATGAAGGCGCTCATCATCACCCATATCGGCGCTCTGGGACTCTACATCGGCGCGGCCTTCCTGTTCGCCGGAACCGGCACGTTCGCGCTGAGCGCGATCTCCCAGCTCGATTCCGGTATGAAGACCGTCGTGCTGCTGCTCATCCTGTTCGCCGCTTGGGCCAAGTCCGCCCAGTTCCCGCTCTACATGTGGCTGCCCTCCGCAATGGAGGCCCCCACGCCCGTTTCCGCCTACCTCCATGGCGCGTCCATGGTGAAGGTCGGCGTGTGCGTGTTCGCCCGCGCTCTTGCGAGTGCCGGCGATATCCCCGAGATCGTCGGTTGGGTCGCCATCATCGACGCCGTCGTGACCATGCTCTTCGGCTTCCTCATGTACCTGCCCCAGAAGGATATGAAGCGCCTGCTCGCCTTCTCGACGATCGCGCAGCTCGCCTACGTGTTCTTCGGCCTGGGCCTCTCCGTGTTCGGAAGCCAGATGGCGTTCAACGGTGCCGTCGAGCACATCTTCAACCACGCGTTCACCAAGACCCTGTTCTTCCTCATCGCCGGCTCCCTCAGCTTCACGCTGGGAACCCGTATGTTGCCCAAGATCCAGGGTCTCATGAAGAAGTACCCGGTCACGGGCGTGGGCTTCGCGGTCGCCGCGACCGCTATCGCCGGCGTGCCCCCCATGAGCACGTTCTTCTCCAAGTTCCAGATTATTTCCGGTGGCTTCGCGGTTGGTGCTTCCAACACGGTCATCTTCGTCCTCGTGTGCGTCATGGTCGTCGAGACCGTCGCCACCTTCGCATGGTTCCTGCGTTGGATGGGTAAGGTCCTGCCCGGTGAGCCGAGCGAGACCGTGGCCGCCGGCCAGCCCCTTCCGCGCGCCATGGCGTTCGTGTTCGTCGTCCTCATGATCATGGTCGTCGTCGCCGGTCCTCTGTCCTCTAGTTGGATGGGTTAGGAGGTAGGACATGGGTTATTCGTTAGTCAATATCCTGGGCGGTCTTCTGATCGTGACCTCCACCATGGTGGTCGTCTCGAAGACCATCCCGTCCGCCATTAAGTGGTACGCGATCCAGTCGGTTGTCCTGGTGGGCGTGCTGCTCACCCTGGGCCTCACCACCGGTGCCACCGAGCTTCTCATGTGGGCCGCGTCGGCCTTCGTCACCAAGGTGATCCTCGTTCCGTTCATTCTCAACCGTGCCTACAAAAAGATGGGTTCGCCTGCCGATAGCACGCTGACCTCCTCCATCAAGCCGGCCTGGACCATCATCCTCACCGGTCTGGAGGTGGCCATCTGCTTCGCGGTGGTCACGCGCCTGAGCCTGCCCACCGCTGAGGTGGCTACTCCGGCCCTCGCCATCAGCTTCGCGCACTTCTTCGTCGGCCTCACGTGCATCATCTCCCAGCGCAACATCCTCAAGCAAATCTTCGGGTACTGCCTTATGGAGAACGGTAGCCACGTGACGCTCGCCCTGCTCGCGCCCACGGCCCCCGAGATCATCGAGATCGGCATCGCCACCGACGCCATTTTCGCTGTCATCATCATGTCCGCCGTCGTCGTGAGGATCTGGAACGACACCAAGTCGCTCGACTCCCACGACCTGACCGAATTGAAGGGGTAGGCCATGGATGTTTCAATGCTGACGGTCGCCCTGCTCGCTTGTCCCCTCGTGTTCTCCCTGATTATGGCTGCGCTCCCCAAGACGACGTCCTACAGCGTCTTTGCGGGGCTCAACACCATCTCCGTCGCGGCGACCCTCGTCCTTTCGGTCGTCACCGCGGGAACCATGCTCTCGAGCGGGCAGAATATCGACGCTTTGGGCCTGTGGCTCCATCTCGATTCGCTCTCGTCGATCTTCGTCCTTCTGGTAGGCATCATCGGGTTCATCACCGGCGTGTACTCCATCTCCTATATCAAGATCGATATCGAGGAGAAGACCATGCCGGCCGAGCGCACCAAGCAGTACTACGCGCTGTTTAGCCTGTTCGTTTTCACGATGCTGCTCGCCTGCCTGTCCAACAACATCATCCTCACCTGGGCGGCGGTCGAGGCCACCACGTTGTCGACCGTGTTCCTCGTGGGCATCTACAAGAACAAGCAGGCGCTCGAGGCGTCTTGGAAGTACGCGATGGTCTGCACCGCCGGCGTGGCCTTCGGCCTGTTCGGCACGCTGCTCATCTACGCGAACGCCGCCGATATCATGCCCAACGCGCATGAGGCAGCCTTCCTCACCTCCATCATGCCCTACGCCGACCAGTTCGACCCGATGCTCGTGCGCCTCGCGTTCGCGTTCATCGTCATCGGCTTCGGCACCAAGGCGGGCCTGTTCCCCATGCACACTTGGCTGCCCGACGCGCACTCCCAGGCTCCGAGCCCGGTCTCCGCGCTGCTCTCGGGCGTGCTGCTCAAGTGCGCCATGCTGGTGATCATCCGCTTCTACTCCCTGTCCATCATCACGGTGGGCGACACCTATCCGCGTACGCTCCTGCTCATCCTGGGCACGCTGTCCATCCTGGTGGCCGCCCTGTGCATCTTTAAGCAGGACGATATCAAGCGCCGCTTCGCGTACTCCTCCGTCGACAACGTCGGCGTGGTCGCGCTGTGCCTGGGTATCGGTGGTCCGCTCGGTATCGCCGCCTGCCTGCTGCACTGCATCTTCCACGGTTTCACGAAGGCGCTCGCCTTCTGCATGGCCGGTAACATCCAGCACATCTACCACACCCGCGACCTGAACAAGATCAAGGGCGTCGTCGAGATCGCTCCCGTCACGGCAGCGCTCACCATCATCGCCCTGCTCGCGCTCGCCGCCTTCCCGCCGTTCGCCCTGTTCATCTCCGAGTTCCTCACCTTCGTGGCCGGCGTCCAGTCCGGTCCCATCTGGGTGGTCGTGCTCGTGGCCATTGGCCTCACCGGCGTGTACTTTGCCCTTACCGGCATCGCGCTCAAGTCCATCTTCGGCAAGGCGCCCGAGGGCATGAAGCGCCACGAGGTGCCCGCCCTCATGATCATCCCCGAGATCGCCCTCGCGATCGTGGTCATGTGGTTCGGTATCGCCACCCCGGTCGCCATCACGAGCGGCGTCGAGGATGCAACGTCCGTCGTTTTGAACCAAAGCGTCGAAGAGCTCCACGAGGCTCCTCTCTACCGCATGGTGTTCAGTTCCCAGACCAAGACAAGCGAGGTGAATTAGCACCATGGCAGAACCTGAAAAGAAGGACTACGCTCGTCGTTGCGAAAGCCACGTCGAGGCCCTGCGCGCCGCAGTGCCGGGCGCTATCGAGAAGGTTGAGTGGCAGTGCGAGGACCAGCTGACGATCACCGTTAAGCTGGACCGTCTGCCCGAGGCCGTCCACTACCTGTACTACGAGCGCTACGGCTGGATTCCCGTGATTGTCGGCAACGACGAGCGCTCCCTGTGCGGCCGTTACGCCGTGTACTACGTCATCTCCATGGAGGGGGAGGACCCCGGCTGGGTTACCGTGCGTGCCGAGGTCGACCCCGCCAAGATGACGTTCCCGTCCGTGACGCCGTTCGTCCCCGCCTGCGTGTGGGGCGAGCGCGAGCTGCGCGATATGTTCGGCCTGATCCCCGAGGGCCTGCCCGATCGCCGTCGCCTGGTGCTTCCCGACGATTGGCCCAGCGGGCTGTACCCGTTGCGCAAGGATTCGATGGATTACCGTTTCCGTCCCGCTCCCGCGAGCGACATGGAAAACTACGAGTTCTTGGCTGACACCAAGGGCAAAGAGACCACACTTGTCCCCATGGGCCCGCTGCACATTACCTCCGACGAGCCCGGCCACTTCCGCCTGTTCGTCGAGGGCGAGACGATCGTCGACGCCGACTACCGTCTGTTCTACGTGCACCGCGGCATGGAGAAGGTCGCCGAGACGCGCCTGAACTATGACGCCGTGACGTTCCTCGCCGACCGCATCTGCGGCATCTGCGGCTGCGCCCACTCGGTGGCCTATGCCGAGGCCGTCGAGCGCGCCCAGGGCATTCATGTCCCGCCGCGCGCCCAGTACATCCGTGCCATCATGCTCGAGGTCGAGCGTCTGCACTCGCATCTGCTCAACATTGGCCTGGCATCGCACTACACGGGCTTCGACTCCGGCTTCCAGCAGTTCTTCCGCGTCCGCGAGAAGTCCATGGACCTGGCCGAGAAGCTTTCCGGTCACCGCAAGACCTACGGCCTCAACGTGATCGGCGGCGTGCGTCGCGACATTTTGGCCGAGCAGAAGCTCTCCACGCTCACGACCATCCACCAGCTGCGCTCCGAGGTTCAGGAACTCGTCGACGTCTTGCTCTCCACGCCCAACTTCATTGAGCGTACGAGTGGCATCGGCATCTTGGACCGCAAGATCGCACGCGACTTCTCGCCGGTCGGCCCGCTCATGCGTGGCTCGGGCTATGCCCGCGACGTGCGCTTTGACCATCCCTTCGACGGCTACGCCGATTCGGACGTCCAAAAGATGCATGCCGCTACGGCTGACACCTGCGATGCCTTCGGCCGCACCGCCGTCCGCATCCAGGAGGTCTACGATTCGATCGATATGATCGAGACCATGCTCGAGAACTGCCCGTCGGGCCCCATCCTCACCACGGATTGGGAGTACACCCCGCACAAGTACGCCATCGGTGCCACCGAGGCGCCGCGCGGCGAGGATGTGCACTGGGCGATGCTCGGCAACAACCAGAAGTGCTACCGCTGGCGCGCCAAGGCCGCCACGTACAGCAACTGGCCGGTCCTGCGCTACATGTTCCGCGGCAACACCGTGGGCGATGCGGCGCTGATCGTCGGCTCGCTCGACCCGTGCTACTCCTGCACCGACCGCGTGACGGTGACCGATGTCGCCGCCAAGCGCGACCACGTGCTCGACAAGGAGCAGTTCGAGAACGTCTGGCGCGACAAGTCGCCGCTTGCGGGCGAGGGCACCATAGCCGCTCCGCTCGATGAGGAGGCGCTCTAATATGCTGAAGCTTTGGAAGGTTAACGCCAAGGCCGGCGACGCGACGGTCAAGTACCCGTTTGCGCCGTTTCCCACCAACAAGGACATGCGCGGCAAGCCCGAGCACAATGCCGAGCTCTGCATCGCCTGCGGTGCCTGCGGCGTGGCGTGCCCGGCCGATGCCATTCGCATGGACACCGACCTTGCGGCCGATACCATCACCTGGTCGATCGACTACGGCCGCTGCATCTTTTGCGGCCGTTGTGAGGAAGCCTGCCCCATGGAGGCCATCAAGCTCACCGAGGAGTTTGAGCTGGCCGTCATGAGCAAGGACGACCTCACCAGCAAGAGCGTCTATACGCTCGAGCACTGCTCGCGCTGCGGCAAGCCGTTTGCCCCGCACAAGGAGATCGACTACGCCAAGCGCCTGCTGCAAAAGACCGGCGGCATGGAGGCCATCCAAGCCGCCCGTACCGTCGGTATGTGCCAGGAGTGCAAGCGCGAGCTCGACGCCCTGCGCGCCGCCTCGGCCGTAAAGACCGGCAACGCTCATGGCATGGCTGCCAACGAGACGCTTGCGTCCGGTGAGCCCCAGGGCCCCGGCATGGAGTATCTGGGCGGCCACGGCGTGAACCCGGAGTATATCGACCGCGAGCTCAACCCCGATGCGCCCGAGATTCCCGCCGGTCCTGCACCGGTCGAGGGCATCATCATGGATTTTGATACGAAGGAGGAGTAACCATGGCCGAACCCACGCTTTTGCCCGAGCGGCTTCAGTACCGCCCGACCAAGATCGAGCTCGACGAGAGCATCGAGAAGGCCAAGGCGACCCTTCTTAAGAAGATCAAGCGCTCGGTGTACGTCTACCGCGTTGACTGCGGCGGCTGCAACGGCTGCGAGATCGAGATCTTCGGTTCCATCACGCCCGTCTTCGACGTCGAGCGCTTTGGCATCAAGGTCGTGCCCTCGCCCCGTCACGCCGATGTGCTGCTGTACACCGGTGCCGTGACGCGCGCCATGCGCATGCCGGCCCTGCGCGCCTTTGAGGCCGCACCCGATCCCAAGATCGTGGTGTCCTATGGCGCTTGCGGCTGCACCGGTGGCATCTTCTACGACAACTACTGCGTCTGGGGCGGCACGGACAAGATCTTGCCGGTCGATGTCTACATCCCCGGCTGCCCGCCCAGCCCCGCGCAGACCATCTACGGCTTTGCCATGGCGCTCGGTCTGCTGGACCAAAAGCTCCATGCCGAGACCACGGTGGAGGCCGCCGGCGAGCAGGCCGATATCCTGCACCCCGGTGTGCCGTACAAGCTGCGCGTTGCCATCGAGCGCGAGGCTCGCGCCATGAGCGGCTACCGTTACGGCCGCGACTTGGCCAACGAGTTTATGGACACGCTTGAGGGTGCGCCCAAGGGCGATATCCGCGGTGCCATGGCGCTGCTCATCGACAAGCAGGACGATCCTCGCCGCGTTGAGGTCTACTCGGCGCTGCAGGATCTGGTGCTGGCCGGAGGTTGCTAGATGGAGCTCACGGACCGCTCTGGTTACTTTGCGGGCCCCGGTATGCTCGGCGGCTCCTTTGGCGACGCCTCGCGCGCAAGCGACGAGGCTGCCGAGGGCGTTGCCGAACCCTGTCTTGCCCATGAGCCCGACCAGGTGGTCTTCTATGAGCTCACGCGTAAGTTTGTGGAGACCGAGGAAGACGTTCCCCAGGAGGCCTGCGACGTGCTGTACTACACGCTCGCCGTGGGCCACCACACCGGCGTGCTCGATTGCTTTGAGCCGCGCCTGTCGGTGCCGGTGGATGTCTTCTATTCGCTCGTCGACGCGCTGCCGGAGGGGGAGGCCCGAACTAAGTTTGAGGCCATCCGCTCCTTTGGCGAGTGCCAGCTCGACAAGGCGGCGGTGCCGTCGCTGCTCGAGGCCTGCGATGCGCTGCTCGACGAGCGTGGTTTTCGCGGGTCGGCCAAGGCCGGCATCTCGGTGTTCGACGACGACTTTGGCCTGCATGCCCAGCAGGTCGCGTTTCTGATGAAGTTCCGCGATCTGGTTGAGCGCGTGCGCGATGTGTCGGGCGTGTATCTGACGGGAAGGTTGCAGTAATGGGTCGCGTTGTGGATGGCCGTGTGAACGGCGCCCCGTTTGCGGGTATCGTGCTCACGGCGGGAAGCTGTCTCTTATACACATCTCCGAGCCCACGAGACACTGAGCGACCTCGTATG
>URNM01000076.1 GCA_900549185.1 uncultured Collinsella sp.
CCCAGTATCCGGGCATCTTCCCCTCCGAGGTCATCGAGGCCGCGGGCGATACCGGCGTGACCGAGTACGTGGGTACCGGTGCCTACAAGTTTGTGGAGTGGAAGCAGGACCAGTACGTCCATCTCACCCGCTACGAGGACTATGTCGCCGCCCACGGCAAGGCTTCGGGCTACACCGGCAAGGTCTCCGCGCCCACCAAGGACATCTACTATCAGTTCGTGACCGAGGCCTCCACGCGCGTGAGCGGGTTTGAGACCGGCGAGTACGATATCGCTGGCGAGATCCCCACCGAGAACTACCACGACTTCGACGGCAACGACGACGTCAAGCTCTACACCCATAACGCCGGCGTTCTGACCGCCTTCCTCAACATGAACGAGGGCATCTTCGCCGACGAGGAGATCCGCAAGTGCGCCCTCATGGCTATCGACTGCGAGGCGGCCGCTCTTGCCGCCTATGGCGAGAAGGAGCTCTTTAACATCGATCCCAACCTTGGCAACCCCGAGAACACTCAGTGGGCGACCGACGCGGGCAAGAAGTACTTCAACCAGGCCGACGCCAAGGCCGCCAAGAAGGCTCTGGCCAAGACCTCCTATGCCGGTGAGACGGTCAAGCTGCTGACCACCCCCGATTACAAGGATATGTACAACGCCACCGTCGCGCTGCAGGAGCAGCTCGAGAAGGCTGGCTTCACCGCCGAGGTCGACAGCTACGAGTTCGCGACCTTTATGGACATCCGCTCCGGCAAGCCCGAGCAGTGGGACCTCTTTGTGGCCTCCACCAACTACAAGCCCATCCCGGCCCAGTCCCTCTCGGTCTCCAAGGCCTTCTATGGCCTGTCCGACGAGAAGGCGCTCAAGCTCGTGGCCGAGACCCGCACTGCCAAGGACACCGACGCCGCGGCCAAGAAGTGGGCCGAGGCTCAGGAGCGCCTCTATGAGATCGCCGTCATCGAGCCGCTTTGCCACTACGCTTCCATCACGGGCACCCAGGCAGACGTCGAGGACGTCGAGGTGCTCGACGGCGCCATCGTTTGGAATGCCAAGCGTCCGGAGTAATGCAATAGATGGCGTGGCGGCTTGAGGGATCTGGTCCCCTGTGGCCGCCACGCCCTGTCCACGTTCAGAGGGGAAATAGACGCCTCGCATGTTGAAGTACACGCTCAAACGTATAGGCGCGATGGTTCCGGTGATGCTCATCATCTCGGTCGTCGTGTTTTTGATTATCTATCTCACACCGGGTGACCCGGCTTCTTCGATGCTCGGCATGGAGGCTTCGGCCGACCAGATCGAGCGCGTCAACGATAGCTTGGGACTCAACGAGCCGCTGCCGCAGCGCTACGTTGAGTGGATGGGCGGCGTGCTTACCGGCGACCTGGGCGATTCGTATTTTATGCGCCAGCCCGTCACGCAGGCGATCGCCGAGCACTTTGGCCCCACGCTATCGCTCGCGCTTCTGGCACAGCTCATCGCGCTGTTGATTGCACTGCCCTGCGGCGTCGTCGCCGCCCTCAAACATGGGTCGCGCACCGACGCGGTCTTGCGTGTCGTTGCTCTTTTGGGCGTGGCGATACCCGGCTTTTTGATGGCGCTCATGCTTATGTGGCTGTTTGCCGTCACGTTGCGTGTGTTCCCGGTGGCCGGCTATGCGCCGCTATCGAAGGGTTGGTTCAGCCATTTACGCTATCTTGCGTTGCCGGCCATATCGCTTGGATGTGTGCAGGCGGCCCTGCTCATGCGCATGACCCGTTCGAGCGTGATCGAGGCCATGCAGCTCGACTGCGTCAAGACGGCGCGTGCCAAGGGCGTCTCCGAGGTTCGCGTCGTGCTGGCCCATGCCCTGCGCAACGCAGCACTGCCGATTCTCACCTCGGTCGGCTATTCTTTTGGCGCCCTGATTACGGGTGCCGTGGTGACCGAGGCCATTTTTAACATCCCCGGTTTGGGCCAGCTGGTCACGAGCTCTATCGAGCGTCGCGACTATCCGGTGATTCAGGGCGTGCTGCTGGTCATCGCCTTGTTGAATTCGGTGATCAATCTGGTCGTCGACCTTGCCTACGGCGCTTTTGACCCGCGCCCTCGCAAATGGGGCGATGCATGATGGCAAACTTTAAGAAGGCTCTTGCCAACAAGGGGTTTGTGGTCGGCGGCTGCATTTTCCTGGCGATTGCGCTGATCGCGCTCGTCGGTCCGCTGGTGTGGACGGTTAATCCCAATGCGCAGGAGATGGCGTTGCGACTTTCGGCACCTTCGCCCGCGCATCCCTTTGGCTGCGATGACTTTGGCCGCGACCTGCTTGCCCGCGTCATCGCGGGCGCGCGCGTGTCGCTTGGCGTTGGCATTGCCGTCACGCTCGCGACGAGTGCGCTCGGCTTGGTGATCGGCGCCTATGCGTGCTACAACGAGAGGCTCGATCATATTCTCATGCGCATCTGCGACGGCCTTATGTCCATTCCGGGCGTGCTTTTGGCTATCGCACTCATGGCGATGATGGGGGCGAGCGTGTGGAACGTTATCATTGCGCTCTCCATCGTCTATACGCCCAGCATGGCGCGCATCGTGCGCTCGCGTGCGATGGTGGTCAAGGAGGAGCCCTTTGTGGAGGCCCTGCGCGTGCAGGGCGCCTCGACCGCGCGCATCGTGTGGCTGCATATCGTGCCCAACGTTATGGCACCCTTCCTGGTGCAGGCGACCTTCGTCTTTGCCGAGGCCGTGCTCTCGGAGGCCGCCCTCTCGTTTCTGGGCCTGGGTATCAAGGCGCCCGACGCCAGCTGGGGAAACATCCTGCAGGCGGGCAAGAACGTGATGCGCAAAGCCCCGTGGATGATCTTCTTCCCGGCAGCGGCCATCATCGCGAGCGTGCTTTCGCTGAACCTTGCCGGCGACGGCCTGCGCGACGCCCTCGACCCCAAGACCAAGGAGGACTAGCCCATGGCTCAGCATCTTTTGGACGTGCGCGACCTCTGCATCTCGTTTGTGGGCCGCGATGGTAACGCGTTGGAAGCCGTCAACAAACTCAACCTGCATATCGACGCTGGCGAGATCGTCGGTGTTGTCGGCGAGTCCGGCTGCGGTAAGTCGGTGTTTGCCCAGAGTGTCATGCGCCTATTGGAGCATGAACAGAAGATGGCCTATGAGGGCCAGATTGTGTTTGATGGCGAGGATCTGCTGGCGCGTCCGCTCAAGACGATGCGCAAGGTGCGCGGCTGCGATATCGCCATGATCTTCCAGGACCCGTTGTCCTCGCTCAACCCCGTTATGACGGTGGGTGCGCAGGTTATCGAGGCGGTGCGGGCCCACCGTAAGGTGAGCCGACGCGAAGCCCGCAACGAGGCTCTATCGCTGTTGGAGCGTGTGGGAATTCGAGATGCCGCGGCTCGCTTCGACATGTATCCGGGCGATTTTAGCGGCGGTATGCGCCAGCGCGTGATGATCGCCATGGCGCTTGCCGGTCATCCGCGACTGCTTATCGCCGACGAGCCCACCACGGCACTCGACACGACGACTCAAAAACAGATTTTGGATCTCCTGCGCGACCTCAACAGTTCCGAGGGCATGGCGGTGCTTTTTATCAGCCATGATTTGGGTGTCGTCACGAGCATCTGCTCGCGCGTGCACGTCATGTATCTGGGCCAAATCGTAGAGGAGATCGACGCCTGCGGCCTTATGGAGCGCCCGAGCCACCCGTATGCCCAGGGGCTCATCGCGAGCATTCCGCCGCTCGAAGGCGAGCGAGTTGACACGCTGGCGGATATTCCGGGCACAGTGCCGCCGCTTACGGCAATACCCTGCGGATGCCGCTTTGCGCCTCGTTGCGCCCGGGCGGACGAGCGTTGCCGCGCGCAGGAGCCTCCGCTGGTTGCCGTGAATGCGTGCGACCGGTCTAAATGCTGGCTTGTCGAGAAAGGGGAGTGCCATGGCTGTTGATAGCGAAGCCCTGCTTAGGGTCTCACATCTGACTAAAGCGTATCCCATGCTGGGCTCAGTTTTTAAGCGTCAGGCCTTTACCGCCGTGGACGATCTGTCGTTTGAGATCGCGCCGGGCGAGGTCTATGGCCTGGTTGGCGAATCCGGATCGGGCAAGTCGACGACTGGACGCTTGATCTGTGGTCTCGAGCGTGCGGATTCCGGCTCGATTGTCTATCGCGGGCACGACCTCGCCACGATGTCGGAGCGCGAACGCAAGCCGTTTCGCCGCGAGATCCAGCTGGTATTCCAGGATAGCTCTACGGCTTTTGACCCGCGCAACCGTGTCGGCCGCATTTTGGAGGAGCCGCTGATTATCGCCGGCGTGCGCGATGCGGATGAGCGCCATGGGCGCGCGCTCTCGGCCCTGACCTCGGTCGGTCTTCTGGCAGAGCATTATGACCGCTATCCGCATGACCTTTCGGGGGGACAGCGTCAGCGACTCAATCTGGCACGGGCGCTTATTTGCGAGCCGCGCCTTGTGGTATGCGACGAGCCGGTCTCGGCGCTTGACGTGTCCGTTCAGGCCCAAGTGCTCAACTTGCTTCGCGACCTGCAGCGCACGACGGGTGTAGCGCTGCTGTTTATCACGCATGATATGCGTGTGGTTCGGCATATGTCCGACCGGATTGGCGTGCTCTACCACGGTCGTCTTGTCGAGGAAGGCGCGGCCGAGGACGTGATCGCGCACCCGAGCGATCCGTATACGCAGGAGCTTATCGACGCCATTCCCTAGAGGATGCTTCCTTTTGGGTATGGCGTGGGTTTGTTGTTTAATTGTCGGTATATCGGTGCAAGAGAGGGGAACTACTATGGCCGATATCGAGGAGCAGCCGTTGCCGCGCACGTTTGAGGAGTTCAACGAGCAACGCAAGGCGGCGTTTATTCGCGTCAAGGATTATAAACAGGCGGGTAATCGCCTGGTCGGCTTTTTGTGCAGCTATACGCCGCTCGAGATTATCGATGCCGCGGGCGCTGCAAGTGTGGCCTTGTGCGGTACATCCGACGAGGTGATTCCCGAGGCCGAGAAGGTGCTGCCGGCAAATCTGTGTCCGCTCATCAAGTCGACGTACGGTTTTGCCTACTCGCAAAAGTGCCCGTTTACGTACTTTAGCGACATGATCATCGGCGAGACCACCTGCGACGGCAAGAAGAAGATGTACGAGCTACTCAACGAGCTCAAGCGCACGCACATTCTGCATCTTCCGCAGGGTCGCGATCGCGCCTACGAGCGTGAAGGCTGGTACGAGGAGTGCCGCCTGCTCAAGGAGGAGCTCGAGAACTTCTACGGCATTACGATTACCGACGATGACCTGCGCGCTGCCGTCCGTCGTCGCAACCGCTTGCGTGCGGCCCAGCTCGAGATGTTTGCGCTGCAGGCCAACCAGCCGGCGGCCATGAGCGGCGTCGACCTGATGAGCACCATGTTTGCCGGCACGTTCAGCTTTGATATCGAGGCCTATACGCAGCAGCTGGAGCAAAAGGTTGCCAAGCTGCGCGAGGCCTACGACGCGGGCGAGCGCCCGGTTGCGGCGGATGCCAAGCGCATTCTGATCACCGGTTGCCCGGTGGGCGGTGTGATCAACAAGATAGGTCGCACCATCGAGTCCAACGGCGGCGTGGTCGTGTGCATGGACGACTGCTCGGGCGAGCGCACGGCGGCCATGATGATCGACCCGGACGCGCCCGACATTCTGCGCGCCATCGCCGACCGCTACCTGGATATCAACTGCTCGGTCATGACGCCTAACGACGGCCGCATGGAGAACACACTGACCATGTGCGAGAAGTATCACGTCGATGGCGTAGTGGAGAGCGTGCTACAGGCCTGCCACACCTTCAACGTTGAGAGCGCGCGCATGCAGGAGGCCGTCGAGGGTGCGAGTATTCCGTACATGAAGATCGAGACCGACTACAGCAACGGTGACATGGGCCAGATCGAGACCCGCATCGCCGCCTTCATCGAAACCCTCTAGCTTCCTCAGGCACCGGATCTTGCCCCTCAAACCGTCGCTTGCGTACCCAAAGTACGCTGCGCTCCTCTTTCGGGGCAATCTCCGGCACCTGAGAAACCTAGAGCTAAGGCGCCTGAACGCGCCGCTACCTTTGATGTTTGGATTGGGAGAGAGCCATGATAGGGATCGGGATCGATATTGGGTCTACGGCGGCTAAGGCCGCTGTGGTCGATGGGGAGGGTTCGGTGGCGTGGACGTGCGTGCAGCCAACCGGGTTCTCCTCGGTCGATGCTTCCGAGCGGCTGCGCGAGGCACTGGCGGCGGCGGGCTATGACGTGACGGGCGACGATGTTCGCGTGGTCGCGACTGGCTACGGCCGTGTTGCCGTGCCCTATGCACACAAGGTCGTGACCGAGATTACCTGCCACGGTACCGGTGCCGTGCGCCTGTTTGGCGATCACGGCACGGTGATTGACGTGGGCGGCCAGGACACCAAGGTCATTCAGCTTAAAAGCGGCCGCGTGGCCAAGTTCGCCATGAACGACAAGTGCGCTGCCGGTACGGGGCGCTTTTTGGAGATCATGGCCGACCGCCTAGGCATTTCCCAGCTGCAGATGGCGGACCTCGCTCGCATCGGCGAGCCCACCAAGATCAGCAGCATGTGCACGGTGTTTGCCGAAAGCGAGGTCATCAGCCTGATCGGTCGCGGTGAGCCGCGCGAGAACATCGCCCGCGGTGTGATCGAGAGCGTCGTGTCGCGCGTGGCCACTATGGCCGGGCAGGCGGCGGGCGCCCCGTACTATCTGACCGGTGGCCTGTGTGAGAACGCCTACGTTGTGGAGCGTCTGGGCGAGCTACTGGGGTCGCCGGTGACCACCTCGCCCCAGGCTCGCTTTGCCGGAGCGATCGGCGCGGCTGTCCGCGCCGCCGCCTTGGCCTAGGGGTGTACCGCGACATGCGCATCCTCAATATCACGGCACAAAAACCAGATAGCACTGGCAGCGGCACCTACCTTGCCGCGCTTGTGCGCGAGCAGATCGAGACGGGGCATCGCGCCGCCGTGCTTTGCGGTGCGGCGCCGGGTGATACCCAAGGCGAGCTGGACCGGCGTGCTGCCGTGTTTGCCATACCGTTCGAGTCGCCCGAGCTGCCGTTTCCCATCTGCGGTATGTCCGATGTCATGCCCTATCCCTCTACACGCTATCGTGACCTGACGCCTTCGATGCTCAAGGCATTTGAGCGGGCATTTGCTGCTGCAATCGATCGGGCGGTGGCTGAGTTTCGGCCCGATCTGGTGATCTGCCATCACCTGTATCTGGTGACCGCATTGGCGCGCGAGTGCGTCCGGGGCGTGCCAGTTGTTGCCGTGTGCCATTCGACCGACTTGCGCCAGCTGCGTTCGCATGCGCTCGAACGCGATCGCATCGTAAGCGCGGTTCGTCGGCTCGATGCCGTCTTTGCGCTCCATGCTGAGCAGGCTGAGCAGATTGGCCTGGTGTGCGGCGTCGATGCCGATCGCATCCACGTGATTGGGACGGGCTACGACCATCGCGTCTTCTGCCGCGACGCAAGCGTGGCGAGGCGGCCGGGATCGCTTGTGTACGTGGGCAAGATTTGCTTTAAAAAGGGCGTCGAGTCGCTGGTTCGAGCCGTGTCATTGCCGATTGACGATGACGTCCGCCCATCTGGCTTGGTGCTTGTGGGCGGTCGCGGGGACGATGCCGAGTACGCGCGTATCGAGCGCTTGACCGCGGCCTCGGATGTACCGGTGACGCTGGCGGGGCGCCTGGAAAGCGATGAACTTGTGCGCGCCTACCGCAGTTCCGACGTCTTTGTGCTGCCTTCGTTTTACGAGGGTCTGCCGCTCGTGACGATCGAGGCCCTCGCGTGCGGCTGCAAAGTTGTGGCGACCGATTTGCCCGGCGTTCGTCCCTGGATGGAGGCGATGCTTCCCGGCGCTCCCGTGACGTGGGTGGCGCCGCCGCGTATGACGGATGTCGACACGCCCGAGGCGGCCGACCTTCCGTTGTTTGAGCGCGCACTGGCAGATGCTATCGCGCAGGCGCTTGCGGCGCCGCCTTCGACGTTTGAGCCGTCGGCGGTCTCTTGGGAAGCGTGCCTGGGGCGTATACTTAAAGTCGTTGATTTGTTGGAAGGGGGTTCGTATGGCTAAGGACACCATTAAGCTCACGTCCATGACGGCCGCGAGCGGTTGAGCCGCTAAGTTGGCCCCCGGAGCCCTCGCCCAGGTCCTGGGCGATTTACCCAATGTGCATAACGACAACTTGCTCGTGGGGTTCGATACCTCCGACGATGCGAGCGTCTTCCGCGTAGGGGAGAACCTGGGACTCGTGCAGTCCATCGACTTCTTCCCACCGATGGTCGATGACCCGTTTCTGTTTGGCCAGATCGCCGCGGCCAACTCGCTGTCGGATATCTACGCTATGGGCGGGCGGCCGAGCCATGCCATGAACCTGCTGTGCATTCCCAGTTGTTTGGGTGTCGAGGTTGCCGGTCAGATTCTGGCGGGCGGCGCCGACAAGTGCGTCGAGGCGGGTTGCTCCATCGCGGGCGGTCACACCATCAACGACGACGAGCCCAAGTACGGCTTGTCCGTGAGCGGCTTTGTCGCGCTTGACCGTATGCTCGCCAACAGCGGTGCGCGCGTGGGCGATGCGTTACTGCTGACCAAGGCGATCGGCTCGGGCATCATCACCACGGCCATTAAGGGCGAGCTCATCGAGCAGGACGAGGCCGCAGCCATGTTTGACTCGATGCGCACCCTCAACGAGGCGCCGATTCGTCTGTCCGAGGGACTTGAGCTTCACGGCTGCACCGATGTCACGGGCTTTGGCCTGATCGGGCACGCGTGCGAGATGGCCGAGGGCTCGGGCGTGCAGGTTGAGCTTGCGTCGGGAGCGGTGCCGCTCTT
>URNM01000077.1 GCA_900549185.1 uncultured Collinsella sp.
CTCGACTAGTCGTCGGCAGCGTCAGATGTGTATAAGAGACAGCGCGTGGACCTCGCGCGCCTGCTGATCGGCGACTATGACGTGCTCATGCTCGACGAGCCCACCAATCACCTGGACATGCGCACCATCAACTGGCTCGCGCGTCACTTAAAGGCCCGCTGGCAGCGCGGCCAGGGCGCGATGCTCGTGGTCACGCACGACCGCTGGTTCTTGGACGAGGTCTGCACCAGTATGTGGGAGGTCCACGACGGCCAGGTCGATCCCTTCGAGGGCGGCTACTCCGCATATATCCTGCAGCGCGTGGAGCGCGACCGCATGGCCGCGGTTACCGAGGAGCGCCGTCGCAACATGGCGCGCAAGGAGCTCGCGTGGCTGAGCCGCGGCGCCCAGGCGCGTTCCACTAAGCCCAAGTTTCGCGTTGATGCCGCTCGCGAGCTGATTGCCGACGTGCCGCCCGTGCGTGACGAGCTGGAGCTCAAGCGCCTCGCCGTGAGCCGCCTAGGCAAGCAGGTTATCGATGTGGTCGACGTGGACGCCGGCTATGCGGATGCCGATGGCGCGCCCAAGCAGGTACTCTCCGACGTGACCTGGCTCATTGGTGCGGGCGACCGCTATGGTCTTTTGGGCGAGAATGGCGCTGGCAAGTCGACGCTGCTTGATGTGATCCAGGGCAAAATTGCGCCCACGCGCGGCCGCGTGAAGATCGGCCAGACAGTGCGCTTTGGCGTGCTGTCGCAGCAGCTCGAGGAGCTCGAGCCCTTCATGGGCGACACGATTCGCGTGGTGCTCAGCAACTATAAGAAGTACTACGTCATCGACGGCAAGGAGACTTCGCCCGAGAAGCTCTGCGAGCGTCTGGGCTTTACGACGCAGCAGCTCTGGAGCCGCATCGGCGATCTTTCGGGCGGCCAGCGCCGTCGCCTGTCGCTGCTACTGACAATCCTGGACGAGCCCAACGTGCTCATCCTGGACGAGCCCGGCAACGACCTGGATACCGACATGCTGGCGATTGTCGAGGATCTGCTCGACGGTTGGCCCGGCACGCTGATCCTGGTGACGCACGACCGCTTCTTGATGGAGCGCGTGACCGACCAACAGTGGGCGCTGCTCGACGGCCACCTGACGCATATGCCCGGTGGCGTGGACCAGTACCTGCGCCTGTGCAACGCTACCGCCGAGGGCGAGCCCGTGGGCGCGCCGAGCGCCAAGACCGGCACGTTTGACACCGGTGCCGCGGCAGCTGCGGCCGAAAAGCCTAAGGCAAGCGGTCAGCCCAATGGCCTTTCCAACGCCGAACGTCAGAAGCTCCGCCGCGAGGTGAGCTCGCTCGAGCGCAAGATGGAGACGCAGCGCGCTCGCGTTGAGGAGGCCGAGGCAGCAATGGCCCAGGTCGACCCCACCAACTACACGGCGCTGGGCGAGCAGCAGGCAAAGATCGACGAGGCTCACGCCGCCATGGACGAGCTGGAGATGGCGTGGCTCGAGGCGAGTGAAAAGCTCGAGGGCGAGGAGTAGGCGAGGATGATCAAAGCCGCGTTTTTCGATATCGACGGCACGCTGCTGAGCTTTAAGACCCACCGGATTCCGGCGTCGGCGCAGCAGGTGCTCGACAGCTTTCACGAGCAGGGGATCGCGTGCGTGATCGCCACGGGCCGTCCGACCTATCAGATGCCGGACTGGCTGTTCGACCTGGGTTGGGATGCGTACATTACGCTCTCGGGCCAGCACTGCTTTGATGCCGAGGGAGTTTACCGCAGCTGTCCGATCGATCCGGACGACGTTGCGGTGATTGTGGACCAGGTGGCGCAGGGGTGCTATGACTCGCTGTGCATGCAGAGCGAGAACTCGTTTGTGAACCGCCTGTCCGAGCGCGTGGTGACGGCTGGCAGCAACGCGGGAATCGTCTACCACGAGGAGCCGTTTGAGCACGCCTTTGACGCGCCGGTCTATCAGTTCTGTGCCTTTGTTGACCCAGTTGACGAGCATATCGTGACCGATGCCGTGTCGCATTCGCTCACCACGCGCTGGTGCGACCTGTTCTGCGACATTATTCCGGCCAACGGCGGCAAGGATCTGGGCGTGGCGGCGACGCTCGAGCGGCTTGGTATCGACGCGAGCGAGGCGATTGCCTTTGGCGACGGCGAGAACGACCTGTCGATGTTCTCGGCCGTGGGCACAAGTGTGGCCATGGGCAACGCGCAGGATACCGTGAAGGCCGCGGCGACCTATGTGACGACCGCCGTGGACGACGACGGAATCTACAACGCCGCGAAGCGCTTGGGATTGATGTAACTGCGGGCCGGCACCCGGCGCCTGGGGACACTCCTTGCGGAGCGTCCCCATTTTGTTTTCGTCCCGCACGTTTTGTGAAACACGGCTAACTTTTAGGCAAAGTAGTAAGACATGGGCAACTTTTGCGGTAAAGTAAGCGGTGGAAAGTATCCAAAGGCTAACTAGCAATCATCGCGAAAGGCGGCCCATGGCCCTGCGTGAATCCGGAGAAGACTATCTCGAATCGATCTACGTTCTGTCGGAACGTCAGGGCATCGTGCGCTCGATCGACGTTGCGGAGTACCTCGGCGTAACCAAGGCGAGCGTCTCTAAAGCCATGGCGACGCTGGAGAACAGCGGCTATGTCGAAATGGGCAAGCGCGACGTTCGTCTGACGGAGCGTGGTCTGGAGGTCGCTCGTCAAATGTGGGAGCGTCACTGCTTTTTCGTGGGGCTGCTGGAGGATGCGGGTGTTTCGGCTGAGGTCGCGTCGCAAGAGGGCTGCCACATGGAGCACTGCCTGAGCGAGGAAAGCTTTGAGAAGCTACGGGCGATGTTGGGCCGGGAAGATGTAGCGGGTTCAACAACAGAAGCCTAACTGTCCCACAGTAGCGCGGAGTTCACGCAAAGCGCGAACCAGCGACTGGGACCAGCGGCCCTTTCGGCCAAGTCCATTTCAGCAAAGGAACCCTGCCAGCAAGCGATGCTCAAGAACCGCCTGCGATGTTACCGCAGGCCGGGGCCGGGTTTGGTTTTGAAAACATTCCACAGCGCGAGGCCCGCCTTTCCGTTGCTCCGCAGGAGCAGGAAAGACGGGCCTCATGCGCGAGGACGTTTTCAAAACCAAACCCGGTCCCGGTCGGACAGCCCACGAACGCTACAGGTTCTTGACACCCATCGCGCGCATGGCGTTCAGGATGGCGATGATCGCCACGCCTACGTCGCCGAACACGGCAAGCCACATGTTGGCGATGCCCAGTGCCGCAAGCACCAGAATCAGCAACTTAATGCCCAGCGCAAAGATGATGTTCTGCCAAACAATCGTCATGGTCTTGCGCGCCACGCGGATCGCGCGGGAGATGTTGGACGGCTTGTCATCCATCAGCACGACGTCCGCCGCCTCAATTGCGGCGTCCGAGCCCATAGCGCCCATGGCGATGCCAACGTCTGCGCGGGTAAGCACGGGTGCGTCGTTGATACCGTCGCCGACAAAGGCGAGCTTGCCCTTGCCGCTTTCGGCCGCGAGCAACGCCTCAACACGCTCGACCTTATCGCCCGGCAGCAGCTGCGCGTGGAACTCGTCGAGACTGAGTTGCTTGGCCACAGACGCCGCAACCTCCTCGCGGTCGCCCGTGAGCATAACGGTGCGCTTGACGCCGGCGGCGTGCAGGTCGCGGATCGTCTGCTCGGCGTCGGCCTTAACGGTGTCTGCAATCACGATGTGGCCGGCGTAAACGCCGTCAACGAGCACGTGGAGGATCGTGCCGACAACCTCACAATTGGGAACGTCGATACCGGCCGCAGCAAGCATTTTGGCGTTGCCGACGACGACGTGCTTGCCGTCGATGGTCGCCGTCACGCCGTGGCCCGCGTCATTAGCGGAGTCGCTCACGCGCTTGGGGTCGAGCTCGCCCTGGTAGGCGGCGCGCACCGACTGCGCGATGGGATGGTCGGAGAATGACTCGGCGAGGGCTGCGACTTCAAGCAGCGATTGCTCGGTATAGCCTGCCTCGGGGTGTACCGCCACGACCGAAAACGTGCCGTTGGTGAGCGTGCCGGTCTTGTCAAAGACGACGGTGTCAACGTCGGCGAGCGTTTCGAGGTAGTTGGAGCCCTTGATGAGAACGCCCAGCTTGGAGGCGCCGCCGATGCCGCCAAAGAAGCTCAGCGGGACGCTAATCACGAGCGCGCACGGGCAGCTGACGACCAAGAAGGTCAGGCCGCGCAGGATCCAGTCGGACCAGGCACCGGTGACCAGGCCGCCGCCGAGCGCGAGTACCGCGGCCGCGCCGGTGACGGCGGGCGTGTAGACGCGGGCGAAGCGCGTGATGAAGTTCTCGGTGCGCGCCTTCTTTTCGCTGGCGTTTTCTACGAGCTCCAAGACGCGCGCGACGGTGGACTCGCCAAAGGACTTGGTGGTGCGCACGTGGATGAGGCCCGTCATGTTGATGCAACCGCTGATGATATCGTCGCCGGACTTGGCGGGGCGGGGGACTGACTCGCCCGTGAGCGCGGCGGTGTCGAGCTGGGTTTCGCCCTCGACGATGACGCCGTCGATAGGCACGCGCTCGCCGGGCTTGACCACGATCACGGTGCCCACGGCGATGTCATCGGGAAAGACCTGTTCGAGCGTGCCGTCGGGCTGCTCGACGTTAGCGTAGTCGGGCGCGATGTCCATCATGGCGCTGATCGACTTGCGGCTCTTGCCCACGGCGTATGCCTGGAACAGCTCGCCGACCTGGTAGAACAGCATGACGGCGGCGCCTTCGGCCATGTGCGGGTCGGTATCGGGGAAGAACACCATGGCAAACGCGCCGATGGTTGCGACTGCCATAAGGAAACTCTCGTCGAAGGCCTTGCCGCGGCGGATGTTACTGAATGCCTTTTGCAGTACGTCGTAGCCGGCAATCAAAAACGGCACGAGGAACAGTGCGAAGCTGGCGTAGATGTCGCCCGGGGTGCCGAATGCGGCAGTGAGGGTGCCGAGCTCATCGAGGGCGTACACCACGGCAAAAATGCCCAGCGCTACCAGGATGCGGTTGCGCTTATGCTCGAGTGACTCTTTTTTCTTGCGCTTCTTCTTTTTCTTCTTGGGGTCGGCGGTGGCCATGACTCGAATCCTCCCATTTGAATGTATGAACACTCACTCATATAATTTCGCGAGCAAAGGCCGCGGCAAGCGCGGCCTTGCGGGTTGGCGTAAACCTGGGCTAGAGAATGATCTCGCAGTCCGGCTCGGCGTCGGCGGTGAACTCCACAACGCGGTCGAGGACCTCGTCGAACTCGGCGTCATCGGCCTCGAGCGTCAACTTCTGGGTCATAAAGTTGACCGAAACGGACTTGACGCCATCGAGCTTGGCCAGCTCGTCCTGAAGCTCACGCGCGCAGTTGGCGCAGTCGATCTCGTCGAGTTTAAACTGCTTTTTCATGGTGGGTTCCTTTCTCTGTATTTGCGGCTTGGGTGCAGGCCGCGCTGGTACCGTGGTTGGTCGCTATTCGCAGATGTGGCTCATGCCCTGGTTGAGCATGGTGTAGACGTGGTCGTCGGCGAGCGAGTATAGGATATTGCGCCCGTCGCGCCGGAATTTTACCAGGTGCGACTGCTTGAGTGTGCGCAGCTGGTGCGACACCGCGGACTGCGAGGTTTCGGTCGCTTCGGCGATGTCTGCCACGCAGAGCTCGCGGCCCATGAGGGCGTAGAGGATCTTGATACGCGTGGTGTCGCTGAAGACCTTGAACAGGTCGGCGAGGTCGTAGAGAAGCTCCTCGTCGGGAAGGTCCTCGGGCGAGCAGGTGGTGGGGATCGCGGGCTCGGTGGCCTCGGTGTCGGGTTTCATTTCATCAACGCGGATGCTCATTGCAATATCCTTTCATATGAACATGCGCTCATAAAACTTGCTTCCGATTATATGAGCGCATGTTCATATGTCAATACAATTTGCGTTAATTTCGATGACTGCTTGCCGCCTCTGCGATTTTCTGTGGGTTGGGAGACATCGACGCAATGCTCGCCAACATATTTCGAGATGTTCGGCTAGCATGCTAAGAAAGCCACCTTGAGAAGCATTAGAACTGTTCATATTTGTACTTTATCGTGTCAAATACCGCGAGAATCAGTTCTTCCTCTACGGGAGTTCCTGCAGAATCAGTTTTATCTATAGTTATATTGAGCATTGCTGCAGCCAATCTGGCACATCGGTGGCCGAATAAGTCGAAAAATGTAGGTGGACATCCGCAGAGATCGCCTTTAGAAGAGCGAATTCTCAATTAGATCAATAATCGTGTCGTCTTCCGTGCGGTTTTCATCGATTTTTGCGAACATGTCGCATTCCCAAGCCCCATTGATTTCCTCAGCAAGGGCCCCGACGTGTTGCATGTCGTCGGGTTCGGGCACATCGTTGATGCTCGGGTCATCAGCTTGCGGATATTGGCTTGCAATTTCGCGCTTGGCGGCCTCTTCTTCTTTGAGTGTCTCCAGGACGCGGCGACCGTATTCGAAGTAGCGCCGCAAGACAAATTGACGAAGAGTTTCTTGCAGGATGGCGAAGTTATCCGGGAGTCGACCGGGCCATATCTTCTCGCGAATGCGAATCGCTTCCATGACCCGTTTAAAAGCGGACTGCTTGAAAAACGAATGACGATTAACTGTGATAACGGCATATCCCATGTTTCGCAGCGTGTTTCGGCGCTCCTCGTCAATTGATTGCTGCTCGGGTTCGTCGTGGTAAAAGCCGTTGTATTCGATATCGGTCATCGAATTTTCGAGCAGCGCGTCGAGGTAGAAAACCGTCCGTCGCGTTAGGGCGGCGTATCTTTTGGGGACTGGGATCGGATAATCCGTTTTGATAGCGCGTATGGCTAAGCCACCCATTGACTTGGGCATTGTCAGCATCATGACAAACGCCGTTTCGAGTGGGGAGCGACAGCCTTCGTGTACATAAGAAAGTGCCTTAAGTGCTTTATTAGATCCACGATACCCCGGTGCCTCTGAAAAGAAGGCTCTGAGCTCTTCAACGCTGGTTAGGGCTGGGCGCTCGCGATATTGAGTTTCGTCGGACGTTCCAAGCGCGTAGGAGCCGCAGATTTCAAAGTAATACTCAACGAGCTCCGAAAGGTTGAGGTCGGCTGTTGCTTCTAACGCGCACAGCTTGATATCGACGATGTAGACGTTCGGCTCGAGTTCTAGGTAGCTTTCTGCATCAAACGTATAGCGCGTGCAGTGGCAGATGCAGCCCTTGCGGTGCCTTTTGGCATTATTGGAAAACGTCAGCACATGGATACGTTCAGAATCGACATTCTTTCTGTTGAGCCATGCTCGTGCCGCTTCCAGGTCGGACGTGGTCGGCGCAGACACCCTGATCTTTTCCATAGGTATGGGACCGGTCGCGTAGCTTGCGAGCGAGTTGGCTGTTTGGTATACAGCGCGTGCCGTGGTATGTGACAGAATGATTCCCATACGCGCATGATGGCATAGCGGACGCCGCATACGCCCGAAACTTCGGGCAACGGTATTGGGGCGCGGCTTATCTTCTGCGAACGGTGGGTTTTTGAGCTGTCGTATTGAGGGAGCAGCTTTGGCTGGGGAGGTTTCTGCCGGCTGCCCCTTTTTGATGAACTTTAGTTGCGGATTCGTAGCTTCTAAGCGTTTTTGCCGACCGCTCAGATGCCTCACCAACATAATTTGAGTTATTCGGCCTTATCCTATACAAATGGCGCGATCGCAACGTCCTATTCGAATTGATTCAGGTAGATTTATGGGGCTTGGTTGCGAAATTAAGGCGATTTTAGCTTCGATTGCGGTTCAAGGGGCCTTGACTAGTGGTTCAGCTGGCCGAACAACTCGAAAAATGTAGGTGGGCCAACCTGCCGACTATGTGAAGCACGCGTATTTGCTCGTTTTGATGAAAACTAGGGTGCAGCCATAAGGCTGCGCCCTAGTTTACTGCGTGTCGGTGTGCCCAGACGGATTGCGCTGTGCCTGGCAGGCGCTCCCGCAGATGGATCGGTTATTTCGCGAATAGGTTCTTGAGGTTGAACTCGGCCTGAACCGTGCGGAGCATGAGGTCGGTGTCGTCGAGGCCCAGGTGCTGCTCGTTGGCGTCGGCGGCGAGGGTGCCACGGCGGCGCACCCAGTTCTCGAGCGCGGCGGGCGCGGACTCGCGGGGGAGCGAGCGGACGTCGGCATCCAAGCTGCGGCAGATCTGGCGCGAGTCGATGACGATGATCTTGCCGGCGCGGCATGCCTCGGCGTAACCGTCCAGGTGGATCTTGAACCAACTGTCTTCGAACGCGGCGTTATGCGCCATGTACGGGTACTTCTTCATAAGCTTGAGCAGCTGCTTCTGCAGTTCCTTGTTCTCGCGGAACGGCTTTTTGCCGTCGATGTCGTCCCAGGTGATGTGGTGGATATTCGACAACGGCACATCCTCGCCGCGGTAGATGTCGGGCAGACCGCAGTAGTGTGCCTCGGCGTCGTGCGGGACGGCGTCGCTCGTGAGGTCCATGATCTCCCAGCCTACGTTGATGATGTAGCCGCGCTCGGGTGCACGGCCGGTGGTCTCGATGTCGATACCGAGCACGGTGCCCTGGATGGGCTTGCGGGCGTAGGCCACGCCGAGCGCGTCGCGGTCGCCGCGGATCTCGCGCATGACCGACGCGGCGGTGCGCTTTTGCATCTTACCGATGGCCGCGCAGGTGTCGGCATCGGACAGGCCTGTCTCTTATACACATCTCCGAGCCCACGAGACACTGAGCGAACTCGTAT
>URNM01000078.1 GCA_900549185.1 uncultured Collinsella sp.
CGTGGGCTCGGAGATGTGTATAAGAGACAGGGTGATGGCACCGGCGATGGCCTCCATATCGGCATCGGCGGGAAGGGCAGAGAGCTCCTTGGTCACCGAGGCGAGCGTGAGCGACATGTTGGTGCCGGTATCGCCATCGGGTACGGGGAAGACGTTGAGCTTGTTGATCTCCTCGGCCTTGTCGGAAACGGCAGCCGCAGCGATCGGAAAACAGGTGCGAATGGTCTTTGCAATCATGGGTATTTGAATCTCCGTTTTCGGATGCTAGTTCAGACGGCTCTTGAGCGCGTCGATATGGATGCCGATCTTAAGGCTGGCGGGATCGATCTGGGCGATCTCCTGCAGAGTGAAGGCAACGGAGCTCGAAAGATTGTGGCAGACGGACTTCATGTTGACGCCGTTCTCGAGCACGACGTGAAGATCGACCGTAAGGCCGTTCTCGTCGGCGGAGACAAGCACGCCCTTGCGGAGTCGCTGACCGGCAAGCAGGCGCACGCTCTCGGCGCCCTGGAGCTGCTCAGCCATACCGACAACGCCATAGCACGTCATCGCGGCATAACCGGCAATATCGGCAATAACGTCGTTCGAGACGCTCAGGCTGCCGTTAATGGTCTCAGACACAAGAATCTCCTTTTCTTGGTGCTCGCGGCACCATGTCGTGGGAGCAATCATTGCAATATTCTACAACGACCGCGGCATGTTGAGGTGGCGGGCCTCGGGATTACATCCTCGACACGAAATGTTGATATGGTAACGTTCGCGAACGGCGATCGCGGCATGAAAAAACCCGCCGCATAAGCGACGGGTTTTACAACCTGGCTCCCCGGGTAGGACTCGAACCTACAACAGCGCGGTTAACAGCCGCGTGCTCTACCATTGAGCTACCGAGGAATAGGTGCGTGCTCTCAAGCAACGAAGTTTATTATACGGACGAATCAGCTCAGGGCAAGAACTTTTTTAAGAAATTTTCCGACCCAGTCATTGGGGACGTTCTTAAACGACCAGTCATTCAAGAACGTCCCCAATGTCTACATGAAAGCGCCCCCAAGCGGATGTGCTTGAGGGCGCCTCTTGCTTGACTAGCTCTCGATATAGTCCTTCAGCTTACTGCTACGGCTCGGGTGGCGAAGCTTGGCCAGAGTCTTGGACTCGATCTGGCGGATGCGCTCGCGCGTGACGCCAAACTCACGACCGACTTCCTCGAGCGTGCGGGGATGTCCGTCGACAAGGCCAAAGCGCAGTTCGATAACCTTGCGCTCACGATCGGCAAGCGAATCGAGCACCTGGGTGAGCTGCTCCTGCAGCATAGAGAAGCTGGCCGCATCGGGCGGAACGATAGCCTGGGAGTCCTCGATGAAGTCGCCCAGCTGGGAATCCTCTTCCTCGCCGATGGGGGTCTCGAGCGACACGGGCTCCTGCGAGATCTTCTGGATCTCGCGGACGCGGTCGGCGCTCATGTCCATCTCGGCACCGATCTCTTCGGGGGTCGGGTCGCGGCCCAGGTCCTGAAGGAGCTGACGCTGCACGCGGACGAGTTTGTTGATAGTCTCGACCATGTGCACGGGAATACGGATGGTACGGGCCTGGTCGGCGATAGCGCGCGTAATGGCCTGACGGATCCACCACGTGGCGTACGTGGAGAACTTAAAGCCCTTCTGGTAGTCGAACTTCTCGACGGCGCGGATCAGACCGAGGTTGCCCTCCTGAATCAGGTCCAGGAACAGCATGCCGCGACCGACATAGCGCTTGGCGATGGAGACGACCAGACGAAGGTTTGCGCTGATGAGCGCCTGCTTGGCTTCGAGGCCCACGTTCTCAATGCGCGTAAGACGACGCATCTCGGCACGCGTGAGTTCGAGCTCACCAGCATCGGCAGCCTCGAGCTTCTCGGTAGCCTCGAGACCGGCCTCGATCTTCATAGCCAGATCGACCTCTTCGGAGGCGGTCAACAGGTCGACCTTGCCGATCTCCTTGAGGTACATACGGACCGGGTCGCCGGTCAGCATCACCGTGGAGGCATCGATGCCACGCACGCGGGAGCGTGAACGGGACGTGCGCACGGTGCGCTTCTTCTTGTTCTTGGAAGAACCCATCTCAGCGTCGGCCTGACGGGCCATCTTGAGCTCGTGATCGTCGAGCGAGCCGGAATCGTGCTCGTCGTCGTCATCGAAATCGTCGGTATCGGTATCGGTATCGGTATCGTCATCGTCGACACCCATGGGGGCGTCGTCGTTACCGCTCGCGGAGATAATCTGGATGCCGCTGTTGCGCAGCGCGGAATACACCGCGGTGAGCTGCTCGTCAGAAACATCGATATCCTTCAGGGCGACCTGAATCTCGTCCTCGGTTACCGAAGTCCTGTTTGAGCCGTTGCCCATGAGCTTTGCAACGTAGGATTCCAGCCCAGTACCCGTGCTCTCAGTCTTTTTTGGCACAGATTCTCCCTTCATAGTCCACAGGACTCAATACTTTAGCACACACATTGACGTCTATACCCAAAAAGAGGACTGGATATAGGCGAGAATACGCTGGTTGACCACAACATCTAGGCTTGTTCGGTGCCTGCGGCCTCCAGGCCGATCATACGGAACGGGTCCGCCACGCCGCCGATCGACTTTTGCAGTTCGCGTTGACGCTGCGAATCCTGCGCGGCCTGCACGGTCAGCGCGCGACGGGCCTCATCATCGAGCGAACGGTCCTGGCGCAGCTTGGCCTGTGCGGCACGCATGCGGCGCTTGATGGTGTAGAGCTCGAGCGTGTCGAGCATAAACACGATGTTCGTCTCGGTAGGGTGTTTGCTCGTCGCCGAGATGCGCCCGGCACTCACAAGCGTTGCCGCATCGGGACACACCGAGCGCGCCGCATCCATGCAGGCTGCAGGATCGGTTCCCGGCGGCGTTGCCAGAACGGCCCATGCGATGGACTCGTGACGTGGGTCAACCCACTCGATGGAGCAGATGCGGTCGGCATACGTGCGGAACAGGTCGGGGTAGCTCGTAAGCATCGTCAACAGCTCGCGCTCCCCTGCCAAGGACTTGCGCTCAAGATCGGTAAGAACCATCGGCGCCGCCGCAGCCGGTGCGCCCGAACCGTCAGCCACAGGCACAGCGCCCACACCATCGGGCACATCGATTGGCGGCAAGTCGTCGACGACCTCCACGGGCGCGGCACCGTAGGCATCGAGCGGGACGTAGTCGTACGGCTCTTCTTCGACCGGCACGGACACCGGCGGCGTCGCGCCCGATGCCCAAGCACCGCGACCGGCATCGCGAGAACCCGAAGCCCGACCGCCCGCGCTACCGGAGCGCTCGGCCTGCGCCCGCTGGCGCTCATAGTTCTGCTCACGACGTCGTTCCGCATCCTCGCGCTTGGCGACATCGCGAAACACACGGCCCGAGCTCGCGCGCACCGTCTCCAGATCCAAACCCAGCAGGTCGGCAATCTGGATAAAGTACGTGTCAATCATATAGCTGTCGCGCAACGGATAGATAAGCGTCAGCGCATCCTCCAGCGCCTTGGCGCGACCGCCCGGCGTGGTGATGTCGCTCGACTCCCGCAGCGAACGGTACACAAAGTCCATGAGGGGCTCGGAGGCATCGATGCGCGCCTGCAATGCCTCGCCACCATGCGCGGTGATGAACTCCATGGGATCGTTGCCGTCGGGCAGCACCACGCAGCGCAGGTCCATAGAATCCTGCTCGATAAACTGAATCGCACGGCGAGCGGCCTTTTGGCCGGCGGCGTCACCATCGAACATGTACACGATGCGCTTGGCAAAGCGGGTGAGCGTCTTGACGTGATGCTCCGTGAGCGCGGTGCCCAGCGTGGCGACGACGTTTTTAATCCCCGCCTCCCAACAGGCGATGCAGTCGGTATAGCCCTCTACCACGATGGCGGTATCCTGCGCGACAATAAACTCCTTGGCCCAATTAAAGCCGTAGAGGTTTCGCTTTTTATGAAACACGCTCGTCTCGGCGGTGTTGAGGTACTTGGGTTGGCCGTCACCCATGATGCGCCCGCCAAAGGCAATGTTGTGACCCTGCTCGTCAAAGATGGGAAACATCACGCGGTCGTAGAAGCGGTCGGCAAGCTGCCCGCGCCCGCGGCTCACGGCAACATTGGCGTCGATCATCTCCTGCGGGGTAAAACCCGCCTGGGACAGGTGCGACACCAGCGCGTTGCGACCCGGCGCAAAGCCCAGGCAGTAGCGGCGGCAGACGTCGCCGCCCATGCCGCGGCTGGCAAAGTACTCGCGCGGACGGCCGTCCTTACCGCGCATAAGCATGGTGTGGTAGAACTGGGCGGTCTCGGCGCACAGATCGTAGATTCGGGCACGCTTGGTACCGCGCTCGCGGCGGTCTCCAGTGTCATGAAGCTCAATACCCGCGCGATCGGCCAAATAACGGATTGACTCGGGAAAGCTCAGGTTCTCGCGCTTCATGATATAGGTGAAGACGTCGCCGCCCTCGCCACAGCCAAAGCAGTGCCACACCTGCGTGGCGGGAATAATGTGGAAGGACGGCGTCTTTTCGCCATGGAAGGGGCAGCAGCCCCAAAACTCATGGCCGCGGGGCTTGAGCTCAACCGTTTCCTGCACGATAGCAACCAGGTCGGACGCAGCGCGTACCTGGTCTTTTTCCTCATCGCTAATCACGAATGCTCACCCCCTGATCGCCCATGTTGTGACGAATATCTTCGATATTACCCTCGACGGTCGCGATCAACTCATCCAGCGAATCAAACACGCGCGACGGACGCAGCCAGCGCGTAAACGCCAGCGAAACGGAAGCGCCGTACAGGTCGCCCGTATAACCAATTAAGTTAGCCTCGAGATGCGCGGATGCCGCATCGTCAGCATACGTTGGCGGCAAGCCGACGTTCACGGCAGCGGGCCACACGGTGTCATCGACCAGCACCAGACCCTCATACACGCCGTCGGCAGGCACCTGAATGCCGTCGGGAACTTGCAGGTTTGCCGTGGGAAAGCCCATGCCAGAACCCTCGTGACGGCCACGAATAACACCGCCACGCACCATATACGGGCGGCCGAGCAACTCAGCAGCAAGCTCCACATGGCCCCGTCCCAGCTCATGACGGATGCGGGTGGCGCAAATGGCCTCACCGCCCTCGCAAAGCAGGTCGTGACCATACACGTCAACGCCGCGCTCGGCACCCCAGGTGCGCATCTCGGCAACACCAGAAGCACCGCCACGACCCAGCCTAAAGTCACTGCCAACGCGAATCGAGCGAATGTCGACTACGCGTGACAGCAGTGCGAGAAAACCGACATGGTCGAGTGCCGCAACCTCAGGCGTAAAGGGAACGGCCACCACCGCATCGACCCCGGTTTGAGCCAAGGCATGCAGACGGTCGGCCGTCGTCATCAATTTTTGAGCGGGCGAAGGGCTCACCACAACGTCCGGGTCGGGATCGAAGGTAACCACGACCGCCTTACAGCCATGGGCACGGGCATCACGGACAAGCGCTTCGATGAGTTCCTGGTGTCCACGGTGAACGCCGTCGAACACGCCAATGGCGATTGAAGCGGCACCCAAGTGCTCACACTCATCAAACGTATCGGCAGCAACGATGCGAGCCTCGTCCAACTCGCCCGCGAAAAAGACACGCGCGAGCTCGCGAGCGGACAGCATCATCGAACACCGCCGATTGCCTGCGGAAACACGTGCTCCATGACAAAGCGGCCGCCCTCAATGCGAGCGAGCGCCTTGAGTCCCCCATCGAGCACCAACGCAAACGGCGCCTTTGAGGCATCGAAATCGGCAAGCGCACGCTCAACGGGAATGCGTCGGCCGCAGAGCAGGTCGTCGGCAAGATTGCCCGGCAAGTCAACACGTGTGGCGCCCAGGGCCGCAATGGGATCCAGGGCAAAGCCAGCCGCGGACTCGGGAGAAAGCTCCTCGACCGCATGACAAGCGCCAATGGAAACAACACCGGAAGCCGTGCGGCGCAGCGCGGAAATATGCGCGGCGCTATCGCAAGCGCGGCCCAGGTCGCGAGCGAGCGCACGGATATAGGTGCCCTTGCTCACCGAGAACGCCACGGTCCACACACACGTATCACCTTCGCCGCCCACGGCGATCAGGTCGGCGGCATAGACCTCGACGGGGCGCGGAGGTAGGTCCACCGCATTGCCCTCGCGAGCAGACTTGTAGGCGCGAACGCCATTGACCGAGATAGCAGAAAACGCCGGCGGCACCTGCATCTGCGGGCCCAGCATGGCGGCCAAGCGCTCACGAGCATAGGCAGGATCGCGGAGCTCGTTGGCAACAGCCACCGTGCGGACCGCCTCGCCCTCCGCATCATCGGTATTGGTCTCGGCGCCAAACGAGATGTCGGCGACATAGCTTTTGGTATCGAGGGTTAGCATGCCCAGCAGACGAGTAGCCTGGCCCACGCCCACCACCATGACGCCGGATGCCATGGGGTCGAGCGTGCCGGCATGGCCGACGCGCCGCTCATGGAGGGCGCGTCGGCATTGCGAGACCACATCGTGGGACGTGCAGCCCACCGGCTTATCGACGGCGAGCAGCATATTCAGTTGAGAAGGCGTACGACGAGCCATGTACCATCCAAATAGTTAAAGCTCGACGGTCACCGAAGCGGGATCCTCCCCCACCAGCTCGGCCAGCATGGGAAGTGCCACGGCGAGCGTCTCGCGAATTGTTCCGTTGTTGGAAAAGCCGGCGGCGGCATGATGCCCGCCACCGCCAAAGTTAGCAGCAATCTCGGACACATCGAGGTCGCCCTTGGAGCGCAGGTTGCCGCGCACCTTGGTATCGCCCTCAATGCCCTTT
The DNA here is from genome assembly GCA_900549185.1 of uncultured Collinsella sp. Classification (GTDB taxonomy): domain Bacteria; phylum Actinomycetota; class Coriobacteriia; order Coriobacteriales; family Coriobacteriaceae; genus Collinsella. Next base: position 6,816 of record URNM01000078.1, read on the forward strand.
AAGAACATGCAGACCTCGACGCCCATCACCGAGCGCACCACATCGACCAGGCCGTCGCACTCGTCCGAGGTGACACCGCAGGCCTCAAGGTCGCTCTGGTAGGCATAACTATACGCCACGCGCCCATGCGCGACCGTCTTAATGCGGCCCATGACAATGGACTTGAGGTGCAAAAACTCAACGCGCATGCTCTGGTAGACCTCGAGCGCAACGCGCGCCGGATCGGCACCGTGGGCAACCAGACGCGAGGCCGCATGGAACGCGGCGGCATCGGCGTTTTGGTACTGAAAACGGCCGGTATCGGTAACCAAGCCACACAGCAGGCAGGTCGCAACGCCATCACGTGCGACAATGCCGCAATTGTCCAAGAAACGGTCGATGATCATGGCGCAAGCCGCGGCATCGACGCGCCTCAGACTGAGCTCGGCAAACTCCTCGCGCGCCGGATGGTGATCGAAGCACACCACATGCTTGGAGCGACGAAGCACCTCGGCAGAATTATTGAGGCGCTCGACGACCGGTACGTCCACCGAGATGAACAGGTCAGGATTACCGGCGTACGCAGATGCCGGCACCAGGCGATCGGAGCCTTCCATAAAGCGGTAGATACGCGGAACCGGGTCATCATCTGCCAGCAGCAGCGCAATGTCCTTGTTGGGGAAAAACTTCATGAGCGAAAGGCCCAGACCCAATACAGAGCCCAAGGCATCGCCATCGGGAGAAGTGTGTCCCGAAATCGCAATGGAGGACGCACCCTCGATGAGCTCGAGGATGCGTCGCTGAATATCTGCAGACTCGCACGAAGCGAGGTCGGCGGAATTAGTCATCTAAAGCTGCCTCCTGGGCGGCATCCGCTATCGGATAGCCGTCCTCGTCCTTTTCGATCGCAAGCGTGGCGGGAACGTTTTCCAGCGCACGCGTGATGCGCTCGGCCTCATCGGTCGAGCGATCGATGCGAAAATCGAGCTCGGGCGTGACACGCCAATCGAGCGAGCGAGCCAACAGGCTGCGAATGCGGCCCTTGGCGCTTGCGAGCGCCTCCATGACCTCATCGTAGCGGCTCGCATCGCACGACACGTACACGCGCGCGAACGAACGGTCCACCGCGACCTCGACCGCAGTCAAAGTAACCAGGTCGAGACGCGGATCGGAAACCTCAAAGAGCAGGATATAACCGAGCTTCTCGCGAAGCTGCTCGCCCAGACGGCGGGTTGCCTGCGTTTGCTTCATAGCGCTACCCCCTACTCGGTACGGGCAACCTGGTCGATGCGGTAACCCTCGATCTGGTCGCCGGGCTTGATGTCCTGGAAGTTCTCCAGGCCAATGCCGCCCTCGGAACCACTCTTGAGGCTCTTGGCCTCGTCCTTGTAGTGGCGCATCGAGGCGATCTTGCCGTTGAAGACCACGATGCCGTCGCGCACCAGGCGCACGGAATCGGTCGCGGCGATCTCGCCCTCTTCGACGCGGACACCGGCGGCGATACCGACTTTGGGCACCTTGAAGGTGTCCAGGACGGTCGCGGTACCCGTGGCGACCTCGACCTCGGTGGGCTTGAGCATGCCGATACGGGCGGCGTCGAGCTCCTCGAGGCACTTGTAGATGACGTCGTAGCAACGGATCTCGACGCCCTCGCGCTCAGCGGCGGAGCGGGCCTTACCGTCGGGACGGACGCCAAATCCGATGATGATGGCGTTGGAGGCGTCGGCCAGGACGACGTCGGTCTCGTTGATGGCGCCAACGGCGGAGTGGATCGTGTTGATGCGGACCTCGGACTGATCCATCTTGTCGAGCGAGTCCTGAAGGGCCTCGATGGAACCCTGGACGTCGGCCTTGATGATCAGGTTGAGCTCCTTGACCTCGGCGTCGGCAATGGTCTCGAAGAGGTTCTCGAGCTGTCTCTTATACACATCTGACGCTGCCGACG
>URNM01000079.1 GCA_900549185.1 uncultured Collinsella sp.
CTCGACGAGCGCACCACCGAGATGAAGGCCGCCGCCCTCAAGCACACACTCGAGCACGAGGCCGTCGACATCACGCTGCCGGGCATCCGTCCGCAGATCGGTCACCAGCACCTGATCAAGCAGATCATCGAGGAGGCCGAGGACATCTTCTGCGGCATCGGCTATACCATCGAGTCCGGCCCCATGGTCGACACCTCCTACTACAACTTTACCGCGCTCAATGCCCCCATGGATCACCCGAGCCGCTCGGCCCGCGATACCTTCTACGTGGTCGACAACAACCCCGGCAGCGTCGCGCACCCCGAGGCTCACGCCCACGGCGAGTCCGACGTGCTGCTGCGCACCCAGACCTCGGGCGTGCAGATCCACACCATGGAGTCGCAAAAGCCGCCCATCTACATGATCTGCCCGGGCACCGTTTATCGTCCCGATACGGCCGACGCCTGCCACCTGCCGCAGTTCAACCAGATCGAGGGCCTGGTCGTCGACGAGGGCATCACCTTTGGCGATCTTAAGGGCACGCTCGACTACTTTGTTAAGTGCATGTTTGGCGAGGACCGCAAGACGCGTTACCGCCCGCACTTCTTCCCCTTCACCGAGCCTTCCTGCGAGGTGGACGTGAGCTGCCACGTGTGCGGCGGCAAGGGCTGCAACTTCTGCAAGCACAGCGGCTGGATCGAGATCCTGGGCTGCGGCATGGTCGACCCCAACGTCCTTATCAACTGCGGCATCGACCCCGAGAAGTACACCGGCTTCGCCTTTGGCATTGGCGCCGAGCGCGTCGCGGCCCTGCGCTACGACCTGCCCGACCTCAGAACTCTCATGACGGGCGATATGAGGTTCCTCAATCAGTTCTAAATCACCCGTTTTATCAGGAATTTCTTTCTCATAAGGAGTAATCAAGTGAGAGTTTCTTACGACTGGCTCAAGACCATGATCGATATTCCGGAGGATCCCAAGACCCTTTCGGACGAATATATCCGTACCGGCACCGAGGTCGAGGCGATCGACACCGTGGGCGAGTCCTTCGACCACGTGGTGACCGCCAAGGTGCTCACCAAGACCCCGCATCCCGATAGCGACCATATGTATGTGTGCTCGGTCGACGTGGGCGACAAGAACCTCGACGCCGACGGCAACCCCGCTCCGCTGCAGATCGTCTGCGGCGCGCAGAACTTTGAGGCCGGCGACCACATCGTCACGGCCATGATTGGCGCTGTGCTTCCCGGCGACGTCAAGATCAAGAAGAGCAAACTTCGCGGCGTCGTGTCCATGGGCATGAACTGCTCCGCGCGCGAGCTCGGCCTGGGCGGTGACCACTCCGGCATCATGATCCTGCCCGAGGATACGCCCTGCGGCATGCCGTTTGCCGAGTACGTGGGCTCGAGCGACACCGTGCTCGACTGCGAGATCACGCCCAACCGTCCCGATTGCCTGTCCATGATCGGCATGGCCCGCGAGACCGGCGCCATCTTCGACCGCGATTTCCACGTTGAGCTGCCTGCCATCAAGGCCGAGACCGGCCGCGCGACCGATGACGAGCTTTCGGTCGAGATTGCCGACGAGGGCTTGTGCGACCGCTATGTCGCCCGCATCGTGCGCAACGTGAAGGTCGGCCCGTCGCCCGACTGGATGGTCAAGCGCCTTAACGCCCTGGGCGTGCGCCCGCACAACAACATCGTCGACATCACCAACTATGTGATGATGCTCACCGGTCAGCCGCTGCACGCCTTTGACCTGGACACCTTTGCCGAGCGCGATGGCCATCGCCGCGTGGTGGTTCGCGCCGCCCAACAGGACGAGAAGTTCACGACCCTCGACGGCGAGGAGCGCGTACTCGACGCCGGCATGGGCCTCATCACCGACGGCGAGCGCCCCGTGGCGCTGGCCGGCGTTATGGGCGGCATGGATTCCGAGATCGAGGACGACACCGTCGACGTGATGGTCGAGAGCGCCTGCTTCAACGCCGGTCGCACTTCGCACACCAGCCGCGACCTGTCGCTGATCTCCGACGCCTCCATTCGCTTTGAGCGCCAGGTCGACGAGACAGGCTGTGTGGACGTTGCCAACGTTACCTGCGCGCTCATCGAGGAGATCGCCGGCGGCGAAGTCGCTCCCGGCTACGTCGACGTGTTCCCCGCGCCCAAGACCATCGACAGCATTAAGCTGCGCCTGGCCCGCGTGCATGCCATCTGCGGTGCCGACATCGAGCCCGACTTTATCGAGCGTTCGCTCACTCGCCTGGGCTGCACCGTCGAGCGCGACGGCGAGGACTTTATGGTCACTCCGCCGAGCTTCCGCCCCGACCTGCCGCGCGAGATCGATCTGATCGAGGAGGTCCTGCGCCTGTGGAGCATGGGCCGTGTGACGGCGACCATCCCGGCTGCCAAGAACCACATCGGCGGCCTGACCCGCGAGCAGAAGCTCACCCGCAAGGTCGGCGAGATCCTGCGCGCCTGCGGCCTCAACGAGACCACGACCTTTGGCTTTGCCGCCCCGGGCGACCTGGAGAAGATCGGCATGTCCACCGAGGGCCGCGGCTGCCCCGTGGTGCTCATGAACCCGCTGGTAGCCGAGCAAACCGAGATGCGTCGTTCGCTGCTGCCGGGCCTGCTGCAGTCCGTGGCCTACAACGAGGCGCACGGAACGGCCAACGTGCACCTGTACGAGGTCGGCAGCCTGTTCCACGGTCGCGAGAACGCCAGCCTGCCCAAGGAGACCAAGTCCGTGGCGGGTGTGCTCTCGGGCCAGTGGAGCGAGCAGTCCTGGAATATGAAGTACCGCAAGCTGCGCTTCTTCTTTGGCAAGGGCATTGTCGAGGAGCTGCTCGCCCAGCTGCGCATCGAGAAGGTTCGCTTCCGTCCCGTCGAGGGCGAGGGCTACGCTTTCTTGCAGCCGGGTCGTGCGGCCGAGGTTCTGTCCGGCGGCACCGTGCTGGGCTGGGTCGGCGAGATTCACCCCGAGGCGCGCGAGGCGATGGGCATCGATGAGGTTGTCGTTGCCTTTGAGCTCGATCTGGACAAGCTGATCAATGGTGCCCGCAACCAGGAGAACTACCGCGAGTTCTCGCAGTACCCTGCCGTTGAGCACGACCTTGCTATCGTGGTCGACAACACCGTGACCTGCGAGGATCTTGAGCGCCGTATTACCAACGCCGGCGGCAAGCTGCTCGAGGGCGTGCGCCTGTTCGACGTCTACCGCGATCCCATCCGCATCGGAGCGGGCAAGAAGTCCATGGCCTTTGCGCTTACGTATCGCTCCGACGACCACACGCTCACCAGCGAAGAGGTCGAGAAGGCGCACCAGAAGATCGTCACCAAGGTGTGCAAGGGCGTAAACGGCGAGGTCCGCGGCTAGGGCTTGCGCTGGGAGCGTAGGGCTTGATGGCGGTTGCTGTGGCCTTTGCGTGACCGCGGTGTTCGGAATAAGGCATCGTTGAGCCTGCATATATGACACGCGCATTACATAACGGCGTGCTGCTTTGTCGGCAGCGCGCCGTTTTGCTATGATAGCCCGCGGCGTGTTACGAATCTGACAATGCGTAACACTGACAAGGTGATTTAAGCGGCGTTGCAATTTCGTGCGCCGATAACCGGGAGGCGTACATGCACATTCCAGATAATTATCTGTCCCCGCAGACCGATGCCGTGCTGGCAGTGGCAATGGTTCCCGTGTGGGCCCATTGCATCAAGAAGGTGCGCGCCACGCTCGATCGCGAGCACATGGCTTTCCTGGGCATCTGCGCCGCGTTCTCCTTCCTGCTCATGATGTTCAATGTGCCGCTGCCCGGCGGTACCACGGGTCACGCCGTCGGCGGCGCGCTCATCGCGCTGCTGCTGGGTCCCGAGGCCGCGGCCATTGCGGTTTCGGTTGCGCTGGCGCTGCAGGCGCTGCTGTTTGGCGATGGCGGCATCCTGTCCTTTGGGGCCAACTGTTTTAACATGGCTTTTGTGCTGCCGTTTGTTGCCGCCATGGTATTCCGCGCGCTCAACAGCCGCCTGCACGACAAGAGCTGGGGCACCTCGGTTTCTGCCATCGTGAGCGGCTGGGTTGGCTTGTGCGTGGCTGCCCTGTGCGCGGCCATCGAGTTTGGCATTCAGCCGATGCTCTTCACCAACGCCTCGGGTGCTCCGCTGTACTGCCCCTTCCCGCTGTCTGTTTCCATTCCTGCCATGTTGATCCCGCATATGCTGGTTGCCGGCGTGGTCGAGGGCGTGGCGACGGCCGCCATTTACGGTTTCATTAAGAAGACGGCGCCGAGCGTTATCGTCGGGCCCGAGGCCGTCGATGGCCAGCTTGCTGCCGAGGGCGCAGCCGCCAAGAAGACCTCGCTGGTCCCCACGCTCGTCCTGGTCGCCGTGCTTGTCGTGGCCACGCCGCTGGGCCTGCTGGCCACGGGTGACGCCTGGGGCGAGTGGGATGCCGAGGGTGCCGCGACCGCCGTTCAGGAGGCTGGCGACGACAGTCTGCAGGCTTCGGTCGGCCTCGACGCTCCGACGTTTGCCGATACACTGCCCACGGGCGATTATCTTCAGGCCTATTCCGAGGAACAGGGTCTTGGCTTTGCCGGCCAGGCTGCCATGTATATCCTTTCGGGCGTGATTGGCGTGGCGGTGCTTACCATCGTATTCCGCCTGGTCTCGCTGACGGTCAAGGAAAGCGGTGCTCATGGCAATAGCCGAGCTGCCTAGCTGGCTTGCGGCCGAGGAGCAATACGAGCCCGCGGGGGCTCGGCATCGTGTGATGCAAAAGAATGTCCTGCACCTGGCGAGCCTGCTTGAGCGGGTTCGCCTGGGTGGAGGCGCGCACGAGGGCGGGTCGATGGTCGACCGCGCCCTTTCTTGCGTTTCGGCTCCGGTACGCCTGGTGGGGATGTTCGTTTGCGTCCTGTGCGTGTGTCTGACGCAAAGTCCGCTGTACCTCATGTTGATGGCGGCTATCGCGTTGGTGCTGGTCGCGGTGCGCCCGGTGCGCGGGCTGCGGGCGACTTTTGTGCCGGCGTTGGCTGCTGCGGGGTTTGCCGTGGTTCTGGCGCTACCTGCCCTGCTGCTGGGCGCGTCTGCCACGGGTGCCATGCTCAAGATTGCACTCAAGACCTTCATTAACGTGTCGCTCGTGCTGGGCGTTTCGTGGACGCTCACCTGGAGCCGCATGTCGGCGGCGCTCAAGATGCTGCATCTTCCCGACGAAGTTATCTTTACGTTTGATATGGCTCTTAAGCACATCGAGGTGCTGGGTCGCACGGCGCACGATCTGTGTGAATCGGTCATGCTGCGCAGCGTGGGTCGTGCGCCTGCGGGTTTTTCGCGCACCGACTCGCTGGCGGGTATCATGGGCATGACCTTTATCAAGGCGATGGAATGCAGCCGCGCGATGGACGAGGCTATGCTTTGCCGTGGCTTTGCCGGTGCGTATCCGGCGCCCGCGCGCGCCGGGTTTGGCTGGCGCGATGCGGTCTATGCGGCCGTTGTGGCGTTGCTCGCCGTGTTGTGCGCTGTGTTGTAGCGCGGACGGTCGAACCGTCGATGTGAGTAGGGAAGGGCGACGTTTTGGCAAACGATACGAATAACGCAGTGGGCGTGAGCGGTGCCGCCGGTGCCGAGACCACGCCGCTCATCGAGCTACGCGACGTGATGTTTTCCTATGCGGGGCATACGGTTGTCGATGGTGTGTCGCTGCAGGTCGATTGTGGTGAACTCGTTGCCCTGCTCGGTCCCAACGGTTGTGGCAAGACGACGATTATGCGCCTTATTAACGGCCTTGAGCTTGCGGACGCAGGGGCATACCTGTTTGACGGGCATGTGATTGATGCGGCGTTTCTAAAGGATTCCGCGGCCGCTCAGCGTTTTCATCAGCGCGTTGGCTTTGTGTTCCAGAATGCCGACGCCCAGCTGTTCTGCGCTACGGTGGGCGAGGAAGTTGCTTTTGGTCCCGCGCAGATGGGGCTGCCGACAGACGAGCTCGAGCGCCGCGTGCGCGATGCCATGGGGCTGTTCCAGGTTGCCGACCTTGCCGACGCCTCTCCCTATCAGCTCTCGGGCGGGCAAAAGAAGCGCGTTGCGCTGGCTGCGGTGGTATCGATGAACCCGGATATCTTGGTCCTCGACGAGCCTACCAATGGGCTCGACGAGGATTCATGCGATATCGTGGTCAACTTCTTGCTGGCCTACGTCGCGGCGGGTAAGACGGTCTTGATGAGCACGCATCACCAGGATTTGGTGCGACGCCTAGGTGCCCGTGCAATCTATATCGATCGATATCACCATGTGGTCGAGGCGCCTTCGCCGTCGTATGGAACCGAAAGCGGTGCTACGGACTAGTTGCTGCGTAGAGCGTGCGTAGCTGCCCGCGTGGCTTTGCCGTGATGGTATAGTTATCCAGGTTTTTATGGGGGTGGCTATGCCAAGCTGGAACATTCATATCGCTCAGACGGAGCGTTTGCTGGAGCGCACCGGTGCGCTTGCCAAGAGCGTGCGCGACCGCAATGCCTTTTTGTTTGGCTGCGTGGTTCCGGATATCTTCGTGGGCTATATGGTCCCTGGCATCGCCGATCCCATCCCGTACCGCATTACGCACTTTGCAAAGCCCGAGCCCATCCCTAAGCCTCGTGAGCATGAGTTCTGGGATACCTATGTGGCGCCGTTGCTTAAAGGCGCACCCGCGGGCGAACCCGCTGAGGCTACCTCGATTGTCGAGGAGCGGGAGCGACTGAATCGCGTACACTATCCCCAGCGCTACAAGGACGCCGAGCCGGTTGCCGGTCCCGGCGCTCGTGAGTTCTCGCTTGCGTCCGAAGATGTGGCTCAGTCGTTGCTCGATTTGACACTGGGCGTCTGGTCGCACCTGGTGGCCGATACCGTATGGAATACGCGCGTGAATCAGTACCTGGAGGCGCACGGCGGCAAGCCGTGTGAGGAGTTCCGCATTAAAAAGCAAGGCGACTTTGACTGGTTTGGCAAGACGCTCGGCATTGTTTCGATTCCGCGTGCGACCGATCGCCTGTATACCGCTGCGACGCGTTTTGGGCAGTATCCCATCCATAAAGAATATGTGCTCAAGACCATCGGCGTCATGCACGAGATCGTGCGCGAAAACCCCGGCGAGCCCGATCATCCGCCGTACCGCCTGCTGACCGAGAAATTCTTTGACGCAACGTTTACCGAGGTCATCGAGCTGACCGAAGCGGGCTTTGCCGCCCGTGTCGAATCGCCCGATGTGCCTGCGCTGCCCCTGATTGCTAGCTGCTAGCTGGCCGGCCTGGCAGTGAATAGCTCAACCCAATCGACAAGTAGCTCTTGCCGTAAGGTATCTTCGGCAATGCGTTCCTGACTGGTCTTTGGGATGTAGGGGAGCCCCGCCTTTTTATGGATGAGCTCAGCTATGTGGTCGAAGCTCTTTTTCTCCTTGATCTGGTCATAGGTAATTTGGATGACGTCGTAGCCCATGCTTGTGAGTGCGGTGGCGCGCTCGGCATCGGAGAGGCTTGCGGCTTCGCTGTCGTGGGCAGAGCGGCCTTGGCATTCCAGAATGACGCCCATGCTGTCGGTGGCGCTTTCGATGAGGATATCGGCGTAGCAGCAGGTTTTGTCATACAGCGAACGTGCGGCTTCACTGAGCGGGATGCGCGCGTTGTTGGCGATCTCGATGCCCTGGCCGCCCTCGTCGCGGGGGAGCGAGATAAGCATGGAGGTCTGTACTTCGAAGGGCGAGGCGGCCTGCCCCGTCATGTGCTCGGCCGCCCAGCGCAGTTGTTTGACGCCGCGCAGGCCTGCGGCTTGCTTGGCGAACGCGGCGATATCCGTTGCGGTAAGAAGCGGCGTGCGCTTCCACAAGTTGGTGTCATTGCCCTTGGTGTCGTTAACTCGCTCCCAGCCGCAGTTGGGTGGAATGAACTTAAGCGAAATAGCTTCATCGAGTTGTTGTTGCGTTCGCTCGCAGGGCTTAAACACTGCAAAGGAGCCGCACATCTCGTAGCAAGCCATGAGTAACTGGTTGCGTGAAACCTGCGTAGCAAGGTTGAGCAGCGTGAACTCCGGTGACGTGACATCAAACCCATGTTCAGTCTGCCTAAACGACCCAGGAGGCGGCTCTTGGGTTAGCAGACGGCTATGAAATAGCTTTCCGTTCGCGCGCTGTTTCCTTTCGCTCACGAATCTCCAAACTGGTGTGCCGAGCAAGTCTTTAAATACCGGTTGTTTTGAGTAATGCACCAAGCGATGGTCATGGTCGGGCGGCAGGATTGCCGGATAGAGTCCCAGTATTTGGGGCGGGATGCGATAGTACTGAAAAGCCGTGGGTCCGCAGGCAAGAAATGACATAGCGATCCGATCGTTTGAGCGTTGTTTGGGTTAGAAAAGCTATCCGTTTCGGAAGTGCGGTGAAAAAGACAAATAGGTCAGGCACAAGCGGTATTTAAGCTGTCTCTTATACACATCTGACGCTGCCGACGACTAGTCGAGTGTAG
>URNM01000080.1 GCA_900549185.1 uncultured Collinsella sp.
TCAGTGTCTCGTGGGCTCGGAGATGTGTATAAGAGACAGGTGTCCTCGGAGTCGATCGTGATCTTTTGCGTCGATGAACCCGAAGCACCCGCCGTCACGGCGTTCCTGCCGCCGCCGATATCGAGTGTGCCGCTCATAATGAGCGCGATGACCAGCAGGGCGCCGCAAGCACAGCCGGCGAGTGCCGTAATGAAGATCGGCAGCTTTTTGGTCTTGGTCTTGACCACCGTGTGCTTGTTCACGACCTGTTGGCCGCCCAGCGGCTTGCCGGTCTGCGTGTCGTATGCCTGCACGTAGGGAATGTTGCTGCCGGCAGGCGTCGACTCCACCTGCACGCGCGGCTGCTGCTGAGTCTCGCCGGCATTGCCCACATCCTGGGGACGCTTGGAATCGTTCTCGCTCATAGCTGCGATCCTTTCGTCAAATAACCAAAGGCCCGCCAAACATGTGGCGGGCCATCATTGTTCACGTTGAGTTGTACCCCAATATGCGGGTGCACGTGTATGAGAACGCAATCTTTTAGGAAGGCTTAAGTTCTGTTGCAGGCCCAAAAGGACCCGGCCTGCGTCAAAACCACCACAAAGATGCCTGTCCCCTTTGTGGTGAAAAGCTAGTCCTTAAACAGATAGCCCACGCCGCGGACGGTGGTGATATGTGCCGCGATCTGCGGGCCCACCTTGGAGCGGATGCGTCGGATGTGCACGTCGACGGTACGCGTACCGCCGCAGTACTCAAAGCCCCACACGCGGTGCAGCAGCACCTCGCGGCTGTAGGCGCGGTTGGGGTGCGTCGCCAAAAAGCTCAGCAGCGAGTACTCCATCAGCGTCAGGTCGATGGGCTCGCCATCGAGTGTCACCTGGTAGGTAGCCAGGTTAATCTCGAGGTTATCGATGTTGAGCACATCGTCGGCGGCGACGGTCTCCTCCTCGCCCATCAGGCGCTGCGCGCGAGCCTTGAGCTCGTTGGGCGTCGCCGTGGGGCATACAAAGTCGGCATGCGCGTGATTCGGCAGGCGCAGGGTGCCGAGCGCCTCGTCGTCGACGATCACCAACATGGGGACGCCGCCACGATCGTCAAGCCACTTGGCAATCTGATCGATGCGGTCGCTGCGGATGCCGTCGGAATCGAGGATCAGCAGGTCAAAGTCGTGCGCCGCAGTCGGCGAATCGGGGGTAGCCAGGCTCACCTCGACACCCAGGGTGGTCGTCAAGCTGCGGGCAAACTCGTGGAAGCGCGTCGTGCGCGCCATGAACAGGGCACTCTTTTCGGACATATCGGCCTCCAAGGAAATGAGCTCAATCGTACTGGAACAAGCCAGCGCGATTAGGAGTTCGCCAGATAATGCTTGATCTCCCACTCGGTGATCGTGGACTCAAACTTATGCCACTCGTTGCGCTTCTTTTTGAGGAAGAAGCTGTGGATGTGCTCGCCGAGGGCATCCTTCATAAACTGCGAGTCCTCAAAGACTTCGAGCGCCTCTTTGAGCGAGCGCGGCAGCGGCGTGTAGCCGGCCTCGAGCATCTGACGGTCGGTGAGTTTGAGTGTCTCGGCCGTGGCCTCGGGCGGGAGCTCCAGCTTACGCTCGATGCCGTCCAGACCAGCCGCCAGCGTGACGGCGTTGACCAGGTACGGATTGGCCATGGGGTCGGGGCTACGAAGCTCGATGCGCGTGGACAGCTGTTTGCCGGGCTTGTAGACCGGGATGCGGACCATGCTCGCGCGGTTGCGCAGGCCCCACGTGGCGTACTGCGGCACGGAGTCGCCGCCCGTGGTGATACGCTTGTACGAGTTGACCGTGGGGTTGGTGATGGCGCTGATCTCGCGGGCATGCGCCAGAATGCCGGCCATATAATGCTTGGCGATATCGGAGAGGTGGTACTTCTCGTCGTCCTCGCCCCAAAAGACGTTGTTGCCGTCGTGGTCGAACAGCGACTGATGCAAAAACATGGCGCTGCCATCCTCGCCTGCCAACGGCTTGGGCATAAAGGATGCGTGGCAACCGCTCTCGTAGGCCTGCTGCTTAATGATGAGTTTGGCCGTGGTGATGGCGTCGGACATGCTCAAGGCCTCGGCGTGACGCAGGCTCATGCCGTGCTGCGAGCGGCCGGCGGCATGGAAGGTGTACTCCACGGGCACGGACATCTTCTCCAGCGTGAGGACCGTGTTGCGGCGCAGGTCGCGGGCGGCATCGCTCACCGAAAGATCGAAGTAGCCCACGTTGTCGAGCGGCTCGGGGGTGTGCTCGTCGGGGAAGTAGTAATACTCCAGCTCGGCGCCCACGTTGAGCAGATAGCCAGCCTTCTCGGCCTTGCGGAACATGCGGCGCAAGGCATCGCGCGGGTCGCCGGCAAACGGCTTGCGATCGGGAGTGCACACGTCGCAGAACACGCGGGCGACGCCGTTGTGGCTCGGGCGCCACGGCAAAATCTGGAAGGTCGAAGCATCGGGAAACGCCAGCATGTCGGCTTCCTCGGGCGTGGCAAAGCCCTCGATGGCGGAGCCGTCAAAGCCAATACCCTCCTCAAAAGCGACCTCGAGGTCCTCGGGGCTAATGGCAAAGTTCTTGAGGCGGCCGAGAATGTCGACAAACCACAGACGCACAAAGCGGATGTCACGCTGCTCTACGGAGCGGAGTACGTAATCGATGTTCTGCTGGTTCATGTCGCTCCCCTTTCTTTCGGGCGGGTTTCGACTGGTCTATATCGCAGATACTATCGCAGAAAAATGTTTCCGCAGGGTTAAAGCGTATCAAGCGCTCAAAAAACGTGCGCGAACAGGCAGTCTGACTTACGCGCGATCATAAAGGATCACTCCTTCACGCTCGATTACCGCGGCAAGATCATCATCAAGATAGTCACTCGAGACGAGGTCAACCTGCTTCCCGGTTTCTTTGCGCACCGCCTCGCCAAACGCCGATAACGCGAAAAGACCAAAGCCCCGCTCGCGATCGACTTCGAGACGCAAGTCAATATCACTATCGGCATGCGCCTCGCCACGGGCATACGAACCAAAAAGGATCACGGTCTTGATGGCGGGAATCGTGCTAGCTGCCTCGCGGACGGCGGACTCAATCTGGGCAGTATCCAAAATGCCCGTCGCGGCGCTTTCGCTCGCAGAGCTTTTACCAAGTGAAGGAACAAACGGCAGAGAGCGCTCGCGCAGCATCTGCCTCATAAACATATTGACCGCAACAGACGAAGTCATGCCAAGTTCTTCGCACAGCTCGGCAAATGAATCTTTAATTGACGAGTCCACTCGCACACTCAGCACAGACGCAGCCATGGATACCTCCTGTATGACATTGTCTATATATTATCATACAAACTAGCGCGAGGTTGATGCGCGGTGTTCGATGTGACCGGGAACCTCGATGCGCTTGGGGGCGAGCTTTGCGGCCTCGCCCACCGTAGTGGTAACAACGTCGATGCGCTCGGAGAGGCGCTCGACCACGCGCTCGGCGATGATGAGGGTGTCTTGCGCGGCCGTGGTCACGCCGCCAAAGAGCACGCGGTTCCAGGGGCAATCGTCAAACGTCGCGATTTTGAGACCCGCCGGCAACGAGGGTCCCAGCTGCGTCAGCGCCTCGGTCAGACGCAGAAAGACCAGGCCGTCGACGGCAATGAGGCCGAGCTTTTTGCCTACATAGTCGCGGATAGTCTCGTCCAAGCGGCCAACGCCCGTGGCGCCGCCATCGGCCAGGGTGACAACCTCGCCCGCAAGGCCGCGGTGCGAAAGCTCGTCGGTAAAGGCCTCGGCGCGCTCGCGACGGACGGGGCTGTCGTCGCTTGCCTCGGTGAGCAGGCACAGACGCTCGCTGCCAGCGGCGGTCAAGGCGTCTACCAAGCCGGCGACCAGCTCACGGTTGTTAGATGTCACCAGATCGACGCCGCCGTCGGCAGCATCGCGGTCGAGCAGCACAACGGGCAGGCGCCCCGCTGCCGCGGCGATTGCCTCGTCGTTGCCTCCACAGGTGTTGACGACCAGGCCGTCCGCGCCGGCATCGATAAGTCTGGTGAGCGACTCTGCTTCCTTAGCGGGATCGTTGCCGCTAATGGCCGCCATAAGCGAGCAGCCGCGCGCGGCGGCACTGGCGGAAAGTCCTTCGAGCATGGCGCTCGAGAATGGGTTGGCGATGTCGGCCAAGATCACGCCGATGAGATTGGTGCGCGAGGAGCGCAGATTGCGTGCGGCGGCACGCGGGCGATAGCCGGTGCGCTCGATGACCTCGGCAATGCGGGCACGAGTCTCCTCGGTCATTTGCCCGGGACGGTTGTTGAGATAGCGCGAGACCGTGGCCGGACTCACGCCCGCCTCGACGGCAATGTCCTTGATTCTCATCTGCGCCATAGCGCACCCCGTTTCCCCATTGTCGGCAACCTGAGCCATTTTAGGCATTTTTTAAAAATCTCAGTTGCAAAACGCTGTAGGTGAGCAGCATCGTTTTTGCGTCTCGAGCAGATGCGATAATGGGCTAGATAGCCGAGTCTTTAGACAGCTCAAAATAGTCAGGATGCAAGGCGATAACCGGGCCCTGCTCCTCGGGCATCAGGTGCAAGTGCGTCTCTGCCAGATAGCTCGCCGCATCGGTATCGCCCCTCTTAATGGCCTCGAGAATCCGGCGATGCTGCCGACGAATCGGCTCCCAATCCAGGTCCTGCGACACCATACGCAACCAGTTGTATCGCTCAAAATGTGTGTTGACGCTCTTCATCCAATCCCACAACATGTGACGGCCGGCAATCTCAAAACACGTCTCATGGAACAGGTTGTCCAGATCGAAAAAGCGACGCGTTTCGCTATGGTCGAGCGACTCGGACTCGGCAAGAATCTGCTCGAGCCGCTGCTTTTGCTCGGGCGAGGCGGCCGAACAGCATTTAATAAGCACGCTTCGCTCGAGTTTCTCGCGCAAGAAGCAGGCGTTCTCGGCGCGCTCCATGCTGATTTTTGAGACATAGGTGCCGCTTTTGGGACGCGTTTCCACCAGCTCCTGCTCACGCAGGCGCACAAAGGATTCGCGAATGGGCGTGCGCCCGATTCCCGTCTCCTTTTCCAGACCAATCGCCGAAAGACGCGTGCCGGGTTTGAGCTCGGCATAGATAATCTTGGAGCGCAATGCGTTGTATGCCTGGTCTTGCAGGCTCTGATTATGCTGGCGTTGTTCCATAAAGCCCTCGGATAAACCCTCGGTTAGTCGAATACCACCATGCAATACTATCGCATCGACACGCCCCAGCTCCCAATCAGTCTTTTTGGGACGGGGCTCTTTTAGCTACCCTGGCCCGCAGATCGGCCCCCTTGCCACAAAAGTGGCCCATCTACTACGTTAACACGGATAGCCTCGGCCATACCGAAAACCGTGAAAACAAAACCGCAGGTAGACAGCTTGTCGATTTTCGAAAAAGCCGACTATGGTTGACCCCTGCGGCTTAAACGTAGTAGATAGGCCCTTTTCGTGGCGCAGCACTACTGCACCCCAAATTGGCACCCCGAGCCCTCGTGAGTTGCCAACAAGCTGTTCGCCCAGCGCTTTATCCGCGCGGCATTTGGAAAATAGCACCACCGCAAAACCCGCGAGTAGCGCTTACTTTGCTATATCTCACTATACTTTGCTATATCTTGCTATACTTTGCTATATCTTGCTATATCTTGAGCAAAGGTGGCTCACATGCAAACAAACCCTTTTAAGCCCACAGCAGGTAAAACACCTCCCACGATTATCGGCCGCGAAGATGTGCTCGAAGAATTCAATGAGGGCCTCGTCAACGGGCCTGGTGCCCCGGGGCGCCTAATGCGCATAGCCGGCGTCCGTGGAACGGGCAAGACAGTCCTCCTTGACGAGTGCTCACGTTTGGCGCAAAGCCGTGGCTGGACGGTCATAAAAGAGGTCGCAACCGAGGGACTTTGCCAACGCATTCTCGAACAGCTGCAGCCCAAATTCCAGGCCAAACACGCCAGATTTGAGCCCACCGTAGCTGGCATATCCATCGGCAGCATAGACATTGAGCGAATCGGTCCATCGCTACGCGACGCCATGAGACAGACAATATCCAAGAATGAAAATGGCCTGCTCATCACTCTCGACGAGGTTCAAGACGCAGAGCTCGATGAGGTCCGAACGCTCTCCATTGCGATTCAGCAGGTTATCGGCGAAGACCTTGATATAGCCTTTGTTTTTGCGGGGCTGCCTTCGATGATTGAAAGCATCATCAACGGAAAGACACTTACGTTTTTGCGCCGTGCCCTCCCCTTTGACCTGAAGGCTGTGGCAGTAACCGAAGTGTCGTACTCCCTCGAGGAAACCATTGAAGCGTCTGGCATGGAGTTGCAGCCAGGTATTGCCGGCCAACTTGCCGAGGCAACGCAAGGTTATCCTTTCATGATCCAACTCGTTGGATACTACGCATGGCAGTTGGCAAGACGCGCACATACACCGATTATTGGAGAAGAAGAAGCCGAGCGCGGCATTGCAACGGCACGCGAACGCTTCTGTGCCATGGTGATTGAGCCCGCGCTACAGCGCATTCCGCCCACGTGCATCGCTTATCTGCTGAGCATGGCATCTTTGGGGCAGACGAGCTCGACCAGCATGGTTGCCGATGCCCTAAACAAAACGCCTCAACAGGTGAGTTCCGTCCGCAGCCGCCTGTTAAGAGAATCGATTATCGAGGCTCCCTCGTACGGCAAGGTCTCATTTGCCATCCCCTACATGCGCGACTACCTCTACGAGCACAAAGCCGAACTGGAAGTTGAACTGTAGAAACGGCAACTGCCCTGCAAGACGAAAACCGTTTTCGTACGGATTAAAGCAGACGTAAACGATTTTCGTCTTGATTTGCGTACGGAATTAAGACGTAAATTGCGCTTTCGTACGCTTATTACCAGACGCAAATTGTTTTCGTCCGGCCATGCGTCCCCAATCTAGACGAAAAGAGCCCCGAGCTCGTATTGAACTGCATCCCAATTCTTGGACGGGCGCCGATGCCCTGATCTCTGCCATGTCGAGGTGCGAGATCAAATCCTTGGCGCGCTCGCCGGAGTGGTATGCCTTGTTCGGCGCCACCTTCCTGTAGAGCTTCTTGAGCTTCGTCTTCCCCTTGTTGCCCGGCGGCATCTCCGTCTCAGGTGGCAGCCCTAGGAAGGACAGGACGCCGGGCAGGTCGCACAGCATCACGTCCTCAATGTCGGCCTTGGCCGCCAGGTCGACGACTCTCTGCGCTGTCGGCGAGATGTTCGGGGTGCTGCTACCGCCCGCTGGTTCGGAAGCTGGCGGGCAGTAGCGGGCAGTAGCGGCAGTAGCGGTGTGGCTCGATAGGCCCGAATATCCGTAAGGAAGGTGCTCGCTCTCATATGTGCTGATATGCCTCGCCTCGCGAACCTTGGGATGCTTCCTGAGGTAATCCCTCAATTCGAGCCACTCTTTATGCTCATAACGCTTCGAAATCGTTTCCCCGTCGACAGTTTCCTTCACATAATGGTATGTTCGAACGCCTTCGAACTTGCCGAACCCGTTCTCGACGCTGAAGTTTCTGAACCAGCGCGAAAACCCATTCAGGTCCATGAAGTTGACTTGGGGATGCCTGTCTTTCGTTCGTTCGTTCGAATGAGTGGACGAGCGGAGTGCCTTTGACTTGTTCCAGGCCGAAGGCTTCCATTTCGCGGGCCTGCTCCTTTTTCCAGAATTCGAGATACGACGTCAGCGTCTCGCTTATCGAGATCCTCCGCACGCTTTTCTTGCTTTTGGGCGAGCGAACGCTTCGATCGGCCGCGAACTGCTGCTCAATGAGGATGCTTCTGTTCTCGACGGAGACATCGGACCACGTCATCCCGAGGGCTTCTGCCCTTCTCATGTCGGTGTCGAGCATGAGCATCACGCATGTGATGTGCGCGTCCGGTTCTCGATTGAGTAGGATGTCGAGTAGGCGAGCGGCGTGATGGTTCCTTCGCGGTTGTCGTGGAACTTTTTTGCGTACGAGCCGACGGTGTCCCTCGATTTTTGGACGTAGGTGCCGCTGTTGAGTTCTGCCTTGTAGGCTTCGAGTGCGGCGTCGACCTCTCGGCTTTTGGTGGTATGTATGGTCTGCCACGGCGAATAGCGGTATTTGCCCGTGACCGGATCCTTGCCGAGGCTGTGACGGTAGCGCCACGTGTATTTGTCGCGGCGTTGCTTCGTTCCTTTGCCTATGACGAGAGGTCGGTCGTTCATCGTGTTCC
Source organism: uncultured Collinsella sp. (assembly GCA_900549185.1). Taxonomy (GTDB): domain Bacteria; phylum Actinomycetota; class Coriobacteriia; order Coriobacteriales; family Coriobacteriaceae; genus Collinsella. The sequence goes on from URNM01000080.1 coordinate 8,212, forward strand.
TTGCCTGAAGCTGTCTCTTATACACATCTGACGCTGCCGACGACTAGTCGAGTGTAG
>URNM01000081.1 GCA_900549185.1 uncultured Collinsella sp.
TCTACACTCGACTAGTCGTCGGCAGCGTCAGATGTGTATAAGAGACAGCGGCACCTCGCCTCGGCAGCTGCCCGCTCGCTGGCGTATGCTCGACCTGGGTGGGCCGATTTGGTTCGCATGCCGTCTTCACGGGTATCATGGTGAAAGCGATTTCAATGACAGGGGTGCTCGTGGTAAAGATGAAAGATGTGGCCGAGCTGGCGGGCGTTTCGAGCGCCGCCGTCTCGCGCTACCTCAACGGTGGATATATCTCGGCGGACAAGGCCGAGCGCATTAAGCAGGCAATCGAGTTGACCGGATACGTGCGATCCAGCCAGGCTCGCGCGCTGCGCACCGGTTCCACCAAGCTCATCGGCGTCATCGTGCCTAAGATCAACTCGGAATCCGTGAGTCGCATTACCGCTGGCATTGGCCAGGTGCTCGGTCGTCGTGGCTACCAGATGCTGCTTGCCAACACCGACAATGCGCCCGATCGCGAGCTCGAATACCTCGATTTATTCCAAAACCATCCGGTTGATGGCATTGTGCTGGTGGCAACCATGATCACCGACGAGCACCGTCGGGCGATTGACTCGTGCCGTGTGCCCATTGTGCTGATCGGTCAGCATGTCGAGGGCGCGGCGTGTGTCTATCACGACGATTACGAGGCTGCCTTTGAGCTGGGCCGTGCGCTTGTGGGTCGCGTGGACGGCAAGATCGCCTACATTGGAGTTTCCGAAGAGGACCGCGCGGCCGGTTTCGACCGTCGTCGCGGTTTTGAGGCCGGCTTGCGCGCCGCGGGCGCGGTGCTTGATCCGAGCCTGATTCGCCAGGGGTCATTTACGCTCGACTCGGGCTATCGCGCTGCGCGCGAACTGCTCTCCGTCGATCCCGATGTTTCGTTTATCGCGTGCGCGACCGACACTATGGCGGCAGGCGCGCTGCGTGCCATCGATGAGGTTCGCGGCATGGGCGAGGGTTTGCGCCGCGTAAGCGGTTTTGGCGACAACGCGTTTTTGCGCGCGCTGACGGGCGGCATTCCCACCGTGCATTATGGCTACCTGACCAGTGGCGTCGAGGCCACCAGCATGCTGCTCGACGCGCTTGATGGCGAGGAGGGGGAGAGCGGTCTCAAGACGCTCAAGCTCGGCCATCAGCTTATGAATGTCTAGGCTTTGGGCACGTCTGCCTGTCTCTGAACCGTCTGTTTTTGCCTTAAAACTACCTTTCGCCGGCTTTTTCCTACCGTTCTCCCTACATGAAAACGATTACAGACATATGAAACTGAAAACGATTACAGTGTAAGTGTCAAAGATGGCCGGGTGCAGATGCGCCCGTTGGAGGAAAGGGAAGTCATGGACTACCGTAAATCAGCCCAAGAGGTGCTCGACAACATCGGTGGCGCCGACAACGTTGTTTCGGCCGCGCACTGCGCCACGCGTCTGCGCCTAGTGATTGCCGATAATTCCAAGGTTAACAAGGAGGCCATCGAGGACATCGACGGCGCCAAGGGCGTCTTTGAGGCCCAGGGCCAGCTCCAGATTATCTTTGGCACCGGTACCGTCAACAAGGTCTACGACGAGTTCATCGCGCTCAGTGGCGTCGAGGCTGCCACCAAGGCCGAGGTCAAGGAGGCCGCGGCGCAGCAGCAGAACATCTTTATGCGCGCCATTAAGGTGCTCGGCGACGTCTTTGTTCCCATCATCCCCGCCATCGTGGCTTCGGGCCTGCTGCTGGGAATCATGAGCGCCCTCAACTTTATGGCCTCCAACGGCTTTATCGCGCTCGACACCAATAACTTTATCTACAAGATCGCCGACCTTGTCTCGGGCACGTCCTTTGGTATTCTGCAGATCCTGATCGGCTACTCCGCCGCTAAGGCCTTTGGCGCCAACCCGTATCTGGGTGCCGTCGTCGGCGGTGCGTTCATCAACTCCTCGCTGCAGAGCGCCTACACGGTTGCCTCCGAGGGCGTTCAGACCATGGTCACCGTCATCCCCGGCGTGTACAGCTTTGAGTGGGTCGGCTATCAGGGCCACGTGATCCCCATCGTTATCGCCTGCGCCATTCTGGCCTTCCTCGAGAAACGCCTGCACAAGATCGTTCCCGAGATGTTCGACCTCTTTGTGACCCCGCTCGTCTCCGTGTTCGTGACCGTGCTCGTGACCCTCGTTGCCGTCGGCCCCATCTTTGTCTGGGCCGAGAACGCCATCCTCGGTCTGATCCAGGCCCTGCTGACCCTGCCTTTCGGCATCGGTTCCTTTATCGTCGGCCTGTTCTATGCCCCCACGGTCGTTACCGGTATCCACCAGATGTACACCGCCATCGACCTGGGCCAGCTCGCCCAGTACGGCGTGACCTACTGGCTGCCCATCGCCAGTGCCGCCAACATCGCCCAGGGTGGTGCCGCCCTCGCCGTTGCCTTTAAAACCCGCGATGCCAAGATCAAGGGCCTGGCGCTTCCTTCGGCCCTGTCCGCCTTCATGGGTATTACCGAGCCTGCCATCTTCGGCGTGAACCTGCGTTTCTTTAAGCCTTTCATCGCCGGCTGCATCGGCGGCGGTTGCGGCGCCCTGGTCTGCGCGCTCACCTCGTTGGCTGCCTCCGGCACGGGCGTTACCGGCATCTTCGGTATCCTGCTGTGCCTGGCCCAGCCCGTGCAGTACGCGATCATGTTTGCGGTCGCCGCACTGGTTTCCTTTGCCGTCTCGTTTGTCCTGTATCAGGACGAGCCCAAGGCTTCCGAGCAGGCCTAAGAGCTTTTGATTGAGGGGATCCCGCGGGTTGTATGCTCGCGGGCGTTTCCCGTATCTGGTGCCGATCTCTGGCGCCTTGTTACTTTCGATCCGTTAGGACTTTGATATGTCTAATGCACTTGGTCGCGACCTTGCAAAGTTGGTTGCCGCTGTTGACGCCGCCTCTGAGTGCGGCCATGGCGCGTATGGCCAGCACTTCCATATTATGCCGCCAGCGGGTTGGCTCAACGACCCCAACGGTCTTTGCCAGGCAGATGGCGTGTTCCATGCCTATTTTCAGTATGCGCCCTTTGATGTCGAGGGCGGCGTTAAGGTCTGGGGTCATGCGACGAGTCGCGATCTTATGACGTGGGACTACGTTGGCGCCCCGCTGCTGCCCGATGAGACCTTCGACTGCCACGGTGTGTATTCGGGCTCCGCGCTTGCCGAGGACGGTCGCATTCGCGTACTTTATACGGGCAACGTTAAGCTTTCCGATGCGGACGGCACGTACGACTACGTCAATACCGGCCGCCGCGCCGATACTGTTTATGTCGAGAGCGTTGATGGCCTTGCCGGTCGGGAGTTCAGCCAAAAGCGCGTGGTGCTGGCGTCCGAGGATTATCCCGAGGATATGACCTGCCACGTGCGCGACCCCAAGGTGTGGCGTGATGATGATGGGCGTTACCACATGGTGCTGGGCGCGCGTCGTCGCGTGGATGGACCGCATGTCGATGGTCGATTTTGCGCTATGCACGGCGAGAGCGCCGGGCGCGATGTGGGCGAGATCCTGGTGTATGGCTCGGCCGATATGCTGAGCTGGGAGCTCGAGAGCCGTGTGTCTACGCCCGAGCGTTTTGGCTTTATGTGGGAGTGTCCTGGCTATATTGAGCTCGATGCGAATGGCGATACCGCTGCATTTTTGTCGTTCTCGCCCCAGGGTCTTGAGGGTGGTCGTTGGGACCGCGGTAATGTGTATGCCGCTGGCTACATGCCTGTAACGGGCGACATTACGGGTGGTGGCGGTGCCTATGAGCTGGGCGAGTTCCGCCTGTGGGACGCCGGTTTCGACTTCTATGCGCCTCAGGAGTTCACGGCCGAGGACGGTCGCCACATTCTGATCGGTTGGATGGGCATGCCCGATGAGCCGACCTATGGCAACGCGCCCACCGTGGCGTGCGGCTGGCAGCACTGCATGACGGTGCCACGTGAGCTTACAGCCGGTGCTGGTGGCGTGGTGCTGCAGCAGCCGGCGCGCGAGATCGAGCGCCATTATGCCTCGGTGCGTGTGGGGGAGGGCTCGTTGGAGGTTGCCGGCGATACCTGCTTTGACGTTGTTGTTGACGGTGTCGACGGCGCGTTTACCGCGACCGTTGATAGCGAGCTGAAGCTGGCGTTTGTGCCCGCCGAGGGCGAGCTGCCCGCGCGCTTTGAGATGCGATTTACCGATGAAGGTCGCGCTTCTGCCGGCTGCGGTCGTAGCGTGCGCTGGGAGCCCGTCGACGAGGTTCGTAACGTGCGCTTTGTCGGCGATGTCTCTTCGGTCGAGGTGTTTGTGAACGATGGCGCGCTCGTGTTTTCGACACGCATCTATCCCGAGGCCTATGGCGTGACCGTTGACGCCCCGGGCGCGAGCGTGACCTATCACACGCTCAATATCTAGGCGATTCATCGCATATCGGCGCTATACTGCAGCCGTTGCCCACGATGCGGGGAACATTCGCATCGTGGGTTTTTGCTTATGAAGGGACGGTGCCTTGTGGATGTGCAGCAGCTAGAAGAGGCCTGGGCTACAAGGGCTGGCGCGCGTGAGGCGCGGTTGCTCGTGGCCTCGCATGTGCCGGCGGCGCTGTCTCAGCTGGGGATTGTGCGCCCCGGTGACCGCCTGGTGGCCTTTGCGGACGACTTTGCCGATGCGTTTGCGTGCGGCTTTGATGGCTGCGATGTTGTGCTGGTGGGGGATCCGTGCGCCGAGGCGTTTGCCGCTGCGTCCGAGGGTTTTGATGCATCGTTTGATGCCGAGGGACCGCATCTGTGGTGGTTCGTCAACTCTATCGGCGGGTTTGGTCTGCGCGTCCCCGATCTACGCGCCCTGGGTCGCGCGGCTCGCGATGCCCGCGCGCTGCTCGTGGTGGAAAATACCGTGGCTGGTGTCTTTGGGTGCGATCCGTTGCGCTTGGGTGCCGTGCTGTCGCTCGAGGCACTCGACCGCGTGTGTGCTGGTAAGGCACCGCGCAAGTTCGTTGCCGCTTCGGTGGCGCGCTCGCAGCTCAGGCGCCATCGTGTGGATGCCGCTGCCGAGTGCGCATATGCCCTGCTTGAGGGCTGCGGCTTGGCCAAGCTTAATTTGCCTGCCGATGAGGCCGGTGTGCTAGAGCGCGGGCTGTCCTCGCTCGACGCCCACATGCAGGCTCACTTCGACCGCGCTCGTGCGCTGGCAGAGTATCTGGCCGCCAACGAGATGGTGCGCAACGTGCGCTATCCCGGGCTGACCTCGCATCCCGACCATGCGGTTGCAACGGGAATCCTCGAGCACGGCTTTGGCCCGGCAGTTGAATTTGACCTTATCGAGCGTAGCGCGGGAGAGCTGTTCGACGCTTTGCCGGGAGAGTTTCGCACATCGCCTGCCGGCGGCGCAACGACGCGTCTTTCGGCCCCACGTGGCAAGCAGGGGAGCACCATCCGTCTCTTCGCCGGCACCGACGACCCCCTGCGGGTGGCTGCCACTCTCGATAACGCTCTTCGCAAGTAGCTAATTGGGGTCTTTGGCACGAAAACGGCCTATTTACTACGTTTAAGCCATAGGGGTCGACCATCCCCGCCTATTTTGAAAAATACCAAGCTGTCTACCAGCGGTTTTAATTTCATAATGTCCGGTATGGTCGAGGGTATTCAACTAAACGTAGTAGATGGGCCCGTTTTGTGGCGCGAGCCTCAATCCGAGGGCGCGGCGGACAACATTTCAGCCCCAAAAGGACTACCCTGCGTTGATGCTGGCGATGAGGACGTCGGCTTTGGTGGCGATGACGTTGTTGATGTCGGTCTGCAGCTCCTCGTAGGCCGCTATGGCTCGCTCTCCGGCGGGCGTGAGCGTGGATCCGCGGGCGCCGTCGCGCTCGATGAGCTTGCAGCCCAGCTGACCTTCTGCCTCGTTCACAATGCGCCATGCCTTGGAATACGCCATGCCCATGCTCTTGGCGGCGCGGTTGAGCGAGTGCTCGCGGGCGATACCCTGCAGCAGCAAGACGCAGCCGTGGCCGAACACGCCCGGCAGATCCTTGTCGCACGCTTGAATGACCAACTTCGCCGTCGTCTTGTACTCCATGTGCTCCACGTCTCCCCGCTAAAGTGTTTGCTGGGCAAACGCAAAGCCTGCGTCAAGCCCTCGTGTGCTCTTCTTAAATCATGCATTGTAGCAGTCAAAGTGCGTTAAGATACGTTCCCAGTATTGGGCGCCCAAGGTTGGGCTGGGTCCTACGAGGCCTGCAGCCGACCGGTCGCATGGAAAAAGGAGAAACATGGCTACGTTCTTTCCCGGTGAGTCCCACACGTTTTCGGAGTATCTGCTGGTCCCTGGTTACTCGTCCTCGCAGTGCATTCCCAACAACGTCTCTCTTAAGACGCCGCTGACCCGCTTTAAGCGCGGTGAGAAGCCGGCAATCACCTTGAACATCCCCATGGTTTCCGCCATCATGCAGTCCGTCTCGGGCGTCGACATGGGTGTCGCGCTCGCTACCGAGGGTGGCCTGTCCTTTATTTATGGTTCCCAGAGCGCTGAGTCCGAGGCCGCTATGGTCAAGGCCGTCAAGGATCACAAGGCTGGCTTCGTTCAGTCCGATTCCACGCTGACCCCCGACATGACCATGGAGCAGGTCATCGAGCTCAAGGAGAAGACCGGTCACTCCACCATGCCGGTCACCGACGACGGCACTCCCAAGGGTAAGCTCCTGGGCATCGTCACCAGCCGTGACTATCGCCCCAGTCGCGATGACCACCAGACGAAGGTCTCTGAGTTCATGACCCCGCGTGAGCAGCTCATCGTGGGCGACAAGAACATCAGCCTCAAGGTTGCCAACGACGTCATCTGGGACAACAAGCTCAACGCCCTGCCCATCGTCGACGACAACGATCACCTCATGGGCATCGTCTTCCGCAAGGACTACGACAGCCACAAGACCAACCCCAACGAGCTACTCGACGGCGATAAGCGCTACATGGTCGGCGCCGGCATCAACACCCGCGACTACGCCCAGCGCGTGCCCGCACTGGTGGAGGCTGGTGTGGATGTCCTCTGCATCGACTCCTCCGAGGGCTACTCCGAGTGGCAGAGCCGCACCATCGGCTGGATCCGTGAGCACTACGGCGACACCGTGAAGGTGGGCGCAGGCAACGTTGTGGATGCCGAGGGCTTCCGTTTCCTGGCAAAGGCCGGTGCAGACTTTGTCAAGATCGGCATTGGCGGCGGTTCCATCTGCATCACCCGTGAGACCAAGGGTATTGGCCGTGGTCAGGCCACCGCAGTCATCGAGGTCGCAAAGGCCCGTGACGAGTACTACAAGGAGACCGGCATCTATGTGCCCATCTGCTCCGATGGCGGCATCGTCCACGATTATCACATCACTCTGGCTCTGGCCATGGGCGCTGACTTTGTCATGTTGGGCCGCTACTTCGCACGCTTTGACGAGAGCCCCACGAACAAGGTGCGCATCAATGGCCAGTATATGAAGGAGTACTGGGGCGAAGGCTCCAACCGTGCCCGCAACTGGCAGCGCTATGACCTCGGCGGCTCCACCAAGTTGAGCTTCGAGGAAGGTGTGGACAGCTATGTTCCTTACGCCGGTCCGCTGGCCGACGGCGTCCAGACCACCCTGTACAAGGTCAAGAGCACCATGTGCAACTGCGGCGCACTCTCCATCCCTGAACTGCAGCAGAAGGCCAAGCTGACCGTCGTTTCCTCCACCTCCATCGTGGAGGGCGGCAGCCACGACGTCGTGCTGAAGAATGCTACCCCCAATATCATCAACGGTTAACACGTTTGTTCTGAAAGCCGCCCGTGCTGTTTGTGTATGGGCGGCTTTTTCTTACCGGAAATTGACCGGGATTTTCCAAAAATGCTTGCACCGCTCTGCGTTTGGTGATATCATGATAGAAACGCACTGTCAAGACAGGCAGGCGCGCAAACCTTCCCACAGGTCAGAACGGCAGGGGACAGCAAGGAGCCTTTGCCGGGTGTAAAGAAGAGAGGATACTATTCATGGACGAAATCAAGGTTGTGCCTTATATTCCAGATGAGGACTACGACAACCCCGCAATGGTCGTGGATTTTTATGAATTTACTATGGCAAACTGCCTGTTCCTGCACGGATTCAAGGACACCACGCTGGTGTTTGATATGTTCTTCCGCAAGAACCCGGATAATCAGGGTTACTCCATCAGTGCCGGCCAGCGCAAGCTGACCCGTTTTCTGCTGAATTATCATTTCAATGCACAGGATATCTGGTGGCTGCGCACCAAGCTGTCTCTTATACACATCTCCGAGCCCACGAG
>URNM01000082.1 GCA_900549185.1 uncultured Collinsella sp.
CAGCGTCAGATGTGTATAAGAGACAGATGCGGAGGCTACCAGCTTTTGGGAGACGAGCTTTCCGACCCGCACGGCAGGGAAGGCGTTGGCACCGCGCGCGGGCTCGGGCTCATCCCTGCAAGTACGGTGTTCAAGGAGGAAAAGCACCTCGCCCAGTCGGAGCTGCGCATCACGGGTGCCCAAGGCGCGTTCTCGATGTGGAACGGCATGACGGCGCGCGGGTACGAGATTCACGACGGCGAAACGACCGTCTCCTGCGCCCCTGCGGGCACGATTGGCGGCAAACCAGAAGGCGCGGCCTGCGGAAACGTGTTCGGAACCTATCTCCACGGCCTGTTCGACGAACCGGGGGTGGCACTCGCCCTCGCGCGCTCGCTCGCGCGCATGCGCGGCCTGCCCGAGAGCGTCGTGGGTGCTGAGGGCGCGGTGTCCGCGGCCGATCACCGTGCGCGCGAGTTCGACCGCCTGGCCGACTCCGTGCGCGGGGCGCTCGACATGGAGTATGTCTACCGCATTATCGAGGAGGGCGTATGATCCACGTGTATCATGGCGACGGCAAAGGCAAGACCACGGCGGCGATGGGCCTCGCCCTTCGCATGCTCGCCGCAGGCCGCCGCGTCGTCGTCGTGCAGTTCCTGAAAGACGGCGAAAGCGGGGAGGTGCGCCTGCTCGCCGAGCATTTCGGCGTGCCCGTGTTCGCGGGGAAGGCGTCGGACAAGTTTACCTGGTCCATGACGTCGGAAGAACTTGTCGCGACGCGCGAGCTGCACGATGGGAACCTCGCTTCCGCGCTCGCCGAGCTCGAGGGCGCGCAGGAGGGGCTGCTCGTGCTCGACGAGGCGCTCGACGCACTTTCGAAGGGGCTTGTCGACGAGGCACTCGTGGACCGCGCGCTCGATATGTCCGCGCGCGGCATCGAAGTGGCGCTCACCGGGCGCGCACCTTCCCGCAAGATCGTGGACAAGGCCGACTACATAACCGAGATGCGGTGCGAGAAACACCCCTACGCTCAGGGGATATGTGCAAGGGAAGGAGTGGAGTACTAGATGGATTCCAAGGAGATGGCGCCCGGCGACATCGAGCGGCGCAGCTTCGAGATCATCACCGAAGAGCTCGGCGGCCGGACGTTCCCGCCGTTCGAAGAGCCTGTCGTGAAGCGCGTCATCCACACCACTGCCGACTTCTCGTACGCCGATTCACTCGTGTTCACCCATGACGCCGCGCACTGTGCGCTCGACGCACTACGCGCAGGGGCCACGGTGCTCACCGACACGAACATGGCGCTCGCAGGCATAAGCAAGCCCGCGCTCGCGAAGCTCGGCTGCAAGGCCGTGTGCTACATGGCCGACCCTGATGTCGCCTCGGCTGCGCGCGCCGCGGGCACGACTCGCGCCGTTGCGAGCATGGACAAAGCTTGCGGCATCGAGGGTCCGTTCATCGTGGCCGTCGGCAACGCTCCCACAGCACTTCTGCGCCTCGCCGAGCTCATGGACGCGGGGAAGATCGCGCCCGCGCTCGTCGTTGGGGTGCCGGTCGGGTTTGTGAACGTGGTCGAGGCGAAAGAGGAGCTACTCGCGCGACGCGTGCCGGCCATCGTCGCGAGGGGTCGCAAGGGCGGCTCGACCGTGGCGGCCGCCATTATGAACGCGCTGCTCTACCAGATCACGCGCACGGGTGGCGCGAAGTGACGGCCCCCGCATCCGTGCCGGCGCTGCGCATCTTCGCCGGCACCACCGAGGGCCGCCTTCTGTGCGAATGGGCGAGCGGGGCGGGCATCCCCGCCCGTGCCTACGCGGCAACCGAGTACGGAGGCGAGCTTTTGGGCGAACTTCCGGGCATCGAGGTGCATGCGGGCAGGCTCGACGAGGCCGACATGGAGCGCGAGCTTTTCGGCGCGCGCATCGTCGTCGACGCCACGCACCCCTTCGCTACGCTCGCAAGCGGCAACATCCGGGCCGCTTCGCTCGCCGTGGGTGCACGATGCCTGCGCCTTGCGCGCCCGGCCGAGGCGCTGCCCAAAGGCGTCGTGTCGGTCGCGTCGATCGCCTGCGCGGCGCGCTTTCTCTCCGAGAACCCGGGTCGCGCGCTTCTCACGACGGGGAGCAAGGAGCTTGCTCCCTACACGCGCGTCGCCGATTTCTCGGAGCGCTTCTTCGTGCGTGTGCTCCCGCTGCCCGGTGCTATAACGAAGTGCATCGACGCGGGGTTTTCGCCGTCGCACGTCATCGGCATGCAGGGGCCCTTCACCCGCGAGCTCAACGAGGCGATGCTTCGGCAGGTGGGCGCCCAGTGGCTTGTGACCAAGGACTCGGGAACCGTAGGCGGCACGGCCGAGAAGATCGCCTCCGCGCGCGACGTGGGAGCGCGCTGTATCGTTGTCGCTCGTCCCGCCGAGGGAGGCGGGGCCCTTTCGCTTTGGGAAGTGGAAGACGCGCTCTTACGGGAGTTCGCGCGCTAGGCGCTCGCCGCGCCTACGCGCCATCCCGCCCGCGAGAAGGAGCGCCCCGAGCAAGCTCGACCCGTACAAGCCCGTCATCCGCCAATAGTTCGAGGACGACGCCCGGAACTGGCGCAAGCAGCCCTTCAATAAGTTGCGGTGAAATAGTGTCTGTTTTTGCTGTTAGATAGCATATTTAGTCCCTAATTCACCGCAACTTGTTGGTGGTGGCTTACTGGTAGCGTAGGCACTCCACCGGGTCGAGCTTTGCCGCGCGTCGAGCGGGGTAGAAACCAAAGATTACGCCGATGCCGACCGATACGGCAAACGCGATCAACACTGTTGTAATGGAGAAGCTTGGCGTGATCGTCCCGGTAGCTCCAAACTCGCTCATGATGCCCGAGCTTGCGGCAAAGAACGTGAGTCCCCATGCCAGCAGATAACCAATCAGGACACCCAATAGTCCGCCGGTGACGCACAGCGCCGAGGATTCGGCCAAAAACTGCGCGGTGATATCGCGACGACTGGCGCCCAGAGCACGGCGGATGCCGATCTCGCGGATGCGTTCAGATACGTTGGTGAGCATCATATTCATAATGCCGATACCGCCGACAAGCAGCGAAATGCTGGCGACAGCGCCCATGATGAGCGAGAACGCGCCCATAAAGGAGTTGAGTGTATCGATGGCGCTTTTCATGGATGTTGCCGATACACTGTCGTACTCATCCTCCTCCTCGATGCCCTTCATCGCGCGCACCTTGGACTCGATGGTCTTACAAAGCTCATCCATGTCCGTGCCCTCGGCGGCAAGTGCCGTCACGCTGGGGAATGAAGGATTCTCGTCGCCAAACAGCCCGGATATGGTTTCGCGTGGCATATACAGCGTGAGCGAGCCCATGGAGTCGCTGCCGCCATCAATCACGCCAACAATCTGCACCTCGCCGTTGGACACCTTGATGGTTTTCCCCAGCGCATCTTGTTCGTTGCCGTAAAGCTGATCGGCGCCGCCGCGGCTGATGAGCGCCACGCGCGAGCCTGATTGGGACTCGGCCTGGGAATAGGTGCGCCCTGCAACGAGCTTGCTGGCCCCCACGGCGTCGAGCATGTCGCTATCGACACCTTGTGCCATGACGGTATAGCTTTTATCGCCGGTCTTGTACTCGGTATACGCGCTGTCGACAATACCGATCTGCTCTATCTGCGGCACCAGTTTTTGAAGTTTCTCGATGTCCGACTCGGTGAGTTCTTGCGACGAATAGATTTGCACCATGCGTGCCGCATTGAGGCCCAGACTGTTGACCAGGCTGTTTTGGATGCCGCCGATGAGCGACGTCATGGCGATAACCGAGGCGATGCCGATGACAATGCCCAGGATGGTGAGCAGGCTTCGCCCCTTGTTGGCTTCGAGCGAGTGAAGGGCTTCCTGGATGAGATCGCGGGCGCTCATGCCACCACTCCTTTCGGCGGGTTGGCGGAGGCGGAAATCATGGGCAGGCTATCTACGGCGCTGCGCAGGGTCCGCGGTGCATGTGGAATATACGCGCCGTCGTGAATGCGACCGTCGCGGATGGTCACGGCACGGTCGGCCTCGGCGGCGATGCCGGGGTCGTGTGTGATAAGAACGATGGTTTTGCCGCGCTTCTGGAGCTTATGGAATGTCTCCATTACAAGCGCTCCAGTGGCGGAGTCTAGGTTTCCCGTTGGCTCATCGGCCAGGATGATGGGCGGGTCATTGACGAGGGCGCGCGCGATGGCGACGCGCTGCATCTGTCCGCCCGAGAGCTCTGATATGCGGTGGTCCCAGTGGTCGACCGGCAGCGTGACGGCCTGCAGCGCGTGCACGGCGCACATTTCGCGCTGGCTACGGGGCACATTGGTGTAGGCTAGCGGCAGCATGACGTTTTCGATAACCGACAGGCGCGGCAGCAGGTTGAAGCTCTGAAAGACAAAGCCAATGCTCAGGGCGCGAACTTCGGTGAGCTCGTCATCATCGAGCTCGGCCACGTTGAGCCCTTGCAGGTAATAGTCGCCTGCCGTCGGCTTATCCAGGCAGCCTAGGATGTTCATGAGCGTTGATTTGCCCGAGCCCGATGGGCCAGTGATGGCGACGAACTCGCCGGGATTTACCGCCAGGCTCACGTTGTGCAAGATGTGGGCGCAACCTGCCTCGCTCTCAAAGATGCGGTGCACGTTGCGGATGTCGATAACGGGACGCATTACATGCCCTCATCGTCAGACATGCTGCCCGAATCCGCGCTGTAGCCGCCGTCAGCCGTTGTGTCCGCTCCAGTGTCCATGACGAGGGTGTCGCCATCGCGCAGCTTGGTAACCGGCACGTTGGGGTTGATCTCGTTGCCCTGGTCGTCGCGCTTGACCTGTGTCTTGCCGACTACGGCTTCGTTGTCGTTTTGCGTCACGACAGTCACCTTCACGCGACGGGTTTGCTTGCCCTCGTCATCAGTCGCCACGTTGACGTAATAGTGTTCGCCGTCTTCGGTCATGAGCGCCATCGTCGGCACCATCACCACGTCGTCGAGCTGCTCGGACACCACCGATACCTCGGCCGTCATGCCCGGCTTCAGGCACGCGTCGGGCGCCTCTATGAGAATGTCGACGTTAAAGGTTACGCTGCCGCCGCCACCGTTGGCGGCGTCGGAGTTTGCCACCGACGCGATAGCCGTGACGGTGCCCTGGCTCACGATATCGGGAAACGCGGGATACGTGACGTTGGCGCTCTGCCCAACGGCGATCTTGGCGATGTCCTTTTCGCCCACCTGCACGGTCACCTTCATCTTGGACAGGTCGGCGATCTGCATGCACTGCTTGCCGCCGCTCGTATCGCTTTCGCCCATGATCATGCCGCCTGTTACCGTGGCGCCCACCTTGGCGTTGAGCTCCACGATGCTACCCGAGCTCGGGGCCGTGACCGTACGGCTGGCTGCCTTGGCGTTCGCCTGATCGAGGTTTGCCTGGGCCGAAGCGAGGCTGCGCTGCGCGGCCGATACGGCGTTTGTGTCGCCGGACGCAGTGGGGGCACCTGCCGCTGCTGCGGAAGCTCCATCAACGTCCGTCGTTGGGGTGGTCTGCGCGGCGGCTGCGGCTTTCTGTGCGTTGGCGAGGTCTTCATGAGCGGCTGCAACTGCACGCTGCGCCTCGGCAACGTTGCGATCGAGCTCGTCGTTTTTAATGGTCATAAGCACGTCGCCCTCGTTGACGGATTGGCCCGCCTGCACGTTGATCGAATCGACCGTGCCGTCGACAGAAGGGGAGACCACTGAGGACGAAATGGGTTTGAGCTGGCCTTTAGCCTCGACCGTTGTGGTAAACGTGCCCTCGGTCACCATGTCGGTCACCGGCCCGTTGTTGCCTGCGGGCCGTGCGTTGATGGCTAAGGTCACGACAACGGCGATGAGCGCGATGGCACCTACGACGCCGACGGCAATACCGCGGCGAATCAGCTTTTTGCGTCGGCGCTCGGCACGTTTTGCCTTGAGCTTGGCATATGCCTCTTCATCGGAAATCTCGGCCGCATCGTTCGTGCGTCCGTTCTGCTTATCGGCATATACGTCTGTAATCAGAGGAATCGTTTCGGTGGCACCTTCGGGCGTGTTCTCGGTATCATCCGGGCCCGGGGTGATGGTGGGGACATTCGGCATAGCGTCTCCTTTATAGAAAGAACCTCGATAAGTATATGCGCCCACCGGTTGGGGTGGGCGCATAGAATGGTTTCTTTCGGAACTGTTAGATTGGTCGCAGCGGTTCCACGTTGTAGGAATGCGCGCGTTGCATTACGAGTGGACAACCACGCACAGGCCGACTTTGATGCAGTCGTGAAGTGCCTTGGCGTCGGCCAGGCGCAGGTTGATGCAGCCGTGGCTGCCGCACCACTTGTACGACTCGGCATTATCGAAGCTCTTGTCGTTTTGCCAGGTGGCATCGTGGAAGCCGATCATGTTGCCCTCAAAAGGCATCCAGTAGCTCACCGGGCTCTCGTATTTGGGCTTACCGGTCTCGGGGTCCTTGGCTCCGATCAGGGTGCTGCCGCCGTCGTTGCTGTTGATCTGCCACACGCCCTCGGGGGTGGCGTCTTCGCCCGGTTTGCCGGAAATAAAGTTGGCCTCCCAAACGATATTGCCGCTCTCGTCGTAATAGCGCGCGTGCTGCTCGGACAGATCGACATCGATATATGCCTTCCAGTCGGGTTCACCCTTTGCGGTAAAGGTGTCGGCTTTCTGGGAGTACTTGATCTCGATTTCGCCGGTCTGCTTGTTGTTAATGGCATCCTCGACCTGCTTGGCGAGCGAGCTGCTGTCGATGGACCAACCAAAGTCGCCGCCTTCGACGGCGCACTGCTTGCCATCGGCGCGCGTCCACCAGCGAGTGGAGCCCACGGTATTAAAGCCGTTGGCGAGCTCGGCTGCCCAGCTGCTGATTTGCGACGTATCGAGTGTGGGGTTGGCCGGATCGGCAAAGCTGATCCACTGCAACACGGAGCTGCCGTCGACCTTTCCGGCATCCTCGCCGTTGAGCTTGAGGGTCACGTTGACGCCCAAGAAGTTGTTGGCGGCATCGCATGCGGCCTGAATCTGATCATCGGTCAGCGTTCCATTGAGTGGCTCATAGGCATCGTTGCCGAGCTTGGAAAGATCTACGGTCTCGGCCAGCGAGGCAAGCTCGAGCTCGGCATACTTAATGACATGCTCGCGGTTGATTTTTTCGTTGGAGCGCGCCTTCTCGACGGTAAACTTGCCGGCCTGCTCGTCATAGGAGCTATTGGCCTCGAACGTGCCCGAACGCCCCTCGTTAAACTCGTCGATGGCGGCGCCCAGATCCTCCTCAAACTTCTTTTGGTCAAAGGTGTCGGAGAGCATGGACAGGTCGACGTCTTGATCAAGATCGACTTCGTTGGAGGTAGCAGTTGTTTTGGTCTTGCCGCTTAAGGATTCCACAAGGCGGACCGGCCAAATAAAGGCTTCGTTGTGGTTGATGATTTCTTTTGCAGCAGCTTCACCGTCGACGATGGGCTCATCGGACTCGGGCTGATAGGTCCAGCTAAAGTCATCTCCTGTCACGGTGAGCTTATATTGCTTCCATGCCGAGTTGACCTTGGTGGCGGCAGACGAAGCGTTGGAGAACGAGACGTCGACGCCGGCGATGGTGGTGTTGGGGTAGGCTACCTGCGAAAACGCTACGACGCCTACGATATAGACAATGACGATTAGACCAAGGACGACAAAGAGCGTTGTCTTTTTGCCCGACTTATTGTTCTCGGCGGGCTTGCGCGCGGGGCCGCGATCGCCTCGAGCGTGCGTGGGGGGCTGCTTGGGCGCATTGCCGTTTGCCTGTCGTTGCTGACGTTGTTGACGCTGCTGTCGCTGTTGGTTCGGGCGTTGAGAAGCGTTTGCCGCACCACGCTGCTGACCGTGGCTCGGCGCGATAGGACGCGGCGACTGAACGCCGCCGGTGTGCCTGCTCGGCTGCTGCGGATCGGGAATCAGTTGAGTTCGATCGTTTTGCGACATCGTATGCATATCCTTCGATTTTCGCCTTGCGGTTCATCGTGTTTTTACTGGGCTTGCATTATAGCGATTGCCCTGCTGTTTGTGGTACGGAAACGGTGGCATTCAAAAGAGGTTGGACATTTGTCCCACCTTTGAGTTGTTCTTTGCCGCTATCCGCACACCCCGCATTTTGCACAGGCCGAAAGTGCGGCCGGAGCCTGCGCGATGCCGCCCTTTGCCGTCTCGCGCAGCGTGGCTGGCAACGCGTGGCCCACCGAGAGCATGACATGTGCCACTGTCTCTTATACACATC
>URNM01000083.1 GCA_900549185.1 uncultured Collinsella sp.
TCGCTCAGTGTCTCGTGGGCTCGGAGATGTGTATAAGAGACAGGGCTCGCCTGTGGTGCCTGACGCCGGAGCAGCGCGAACGCTTCGATGTTGCCCTGGACCGCTGGCTCAAGTCGGCTGTTCGTGCCGACCTGCTCGCGTGGCCGTGCGTTCGCGCCGAGGTGCCGTTCTTTTCACTGGGCTGCGAGGACGAGGACATCGCTCGCTACGGTGCCTATGCCGAAGGCGCCATCGACGCTTTGGCGACGAACCCGGCGGATTCGTCACGCGCGCTGGTCATTGACTACAAGACGGGCGGCACACCGGACGAGACGCCGGACCAGCTGCTCGAGAAGCACGCCCTGCAGGCGCGCGTCTACGCTGATGTTCTGCACAAGGCGGGCTTTGAGGCCGTGACCGTCAAGTTCGTCCGCGTGGAGCAGGCGGATCCAACCATCTTCGCCGAACCCGCCGAACCTCAAGTAGTCACCTACAACCTCTAGCCCTCAGATAACTTGCGGTGGAATAGTTCCTGTATTGCGACCCAGGTGGCCCAAGCGGGAACTATTCCACCGCAACTGCAAGAGGAGCCGTGTTGGTTTGGCTAGGTTCGGGTGCTGTCCGTGCCGTGCGGTAAAATCGTTCAGTCAGAACACGAACCCGCATCGGAGCTCATCACATGGCATTCGTCCATCTGCACAATCACACTGTCTTCTCCATGCTCGACGGCGCAACCCGTATCCAGGATATGGTCAACCGCGCTGTTGAGCTGGGCATGCCCGCCGTGGCCATTACCGACCACGGCTACATGTATGGCGTGCCCGACCTGGCGCTGGCCTGCGACGCCGTCAATCACAACACGCCCGAGTACAAAACCTGGAGCCACGACAAGGCCTTCTTGGAAAAGGACCGCCGCGACGAGCTGGTGGAGCCCGACCCCGAGGCAAACCCGCGCGAGCATGCCCAGTACGTCAAAGACATGGCCATGTGGGACGAGAAGGGCAACATCGACGAGCTCAAACCGCCCCTGGTCATCAAGCCCATCTTTGGCTGCGAGGTCTACTTTACGCCGGACGAGACCCTTGCCCGCGACCACAAGCCCGAGCTCTACCACATGATCCTTCTGGCCAAGGATCAGGAGGGCTACGTCAACCTAATGCAGACGGTCTCCGAGGCCGCCGTGCAGGGCTTTTACTACAAGCCGCGCGTGACGCTCGACAACCTGCGCCGCCATGCCAAGGGCATGATCTGCACGAGCGCCTGTATCGCGGGCATCATCCCCAAATACATCGACCGCGGCGACATGGAAGGCGCCATCAAGTGGGCCGAGACCTTCCGTGATACCTTCGAGCCCGGTGACTTCTACATCGAGATCCAGGAACACGGCATCACCACCGACAACGGCCTGACTGACGAGCAGATGGACCGCACGCTCATCGACATCGCCAAGCAGGTGGGCGTCAAGGTCATCGCCACCAACGACTTCCACTACCTGCGCCGCGAGGATGCGCCCGTGCAGGACGTCATCATGTGTATTGGCATGAACGCCAAGGTCGATGACCCCAACCGCATGCGCATGACCGGCTCGGAGTTTTACATGAAGACCGAGGAGGAGATGCGGGCGATGTTCCCGTATTGCCCCGAGGCCTGCGACAACACGCTCGAGATCGCCGACAAGTGCTACGTTGAGCTGGACTGGGACTCTATCATCCTGCCGCGCTTTCCGTTGCTCGATCCCGGCGAGACGCACGAGAGCCAGTTCCGCCGCGAGTGCGAGAAGGGCCTGCGCCAGCACTACGGCGACGACTGGGCCACGCGCGAGATCGGTGGCGTCAACATCAAAGAGCGCTTTGAGTACGAATACAAGGTCATCTGCGACAAGGGCTTTGCCGCCTACTTCTTGATCGTTGCCGAGTACGTGCAATGGGCCAAGGACAACGGCATCGGCGTCGGCCCCGGCCGTGGCTCGGCCGCCGGCGCTATCGTCGCCTACGCCATGAACATCACCGCGTTCGACCCGCTCGAGAACGGCCTGATGTTCGAGAGGTTCCTGTCTCCGCAGCGTACCGAGATGCCCGATATCGATATGGACTTCGACGATGAGCGGCGCCTCGAGGTCGTGGAGCACGTTCGCCAGCTCTACGGCCCCGAGAAGGTTACCCACGTCATCACCTACTCGACCATCAAGGCCAAGCAGGCCATCAACGACGCCGCGCGCGTCCTGGACTACCCGGTCTACATGGGCCAGCGCCTGTCCAAGATGGTCTCGAGCGACCCCAAGGTCAAGCTCAAGCAGGTGCTCGAAAAGCAACCCGGCAAAGAGGATCTGTTTAACCCCGACTTTGCCGAGGCCTATAAAAAGGACGACGACGCCCGCCGCATCATCGACACGGCGCTCTCGATCGAGGGCCTTACCCGTGGCGAGGGCGTGCACGCGTGCGCCGTTCTGATTTGCCGCGACCCCGTCAACGAGCACGTGCCCACCAAGCTCGATACCAAGGGCGGCGTCGAGATTACCCAGTACGAGGGCCATACCGTTGCCGACATGGGCCTGCTCAAGATGGACTTCCTGGGTCTGCGTACGCTGACGGTTATCTCCAAGGCCAAGGCCAACATCAAAAAGAACTTCGGCATCGACATCAAAGAGGAAGAGATTCCCTTTGACGACCCCGAGATCTTTAAGCTCATGGGCTCCGGCCACACCGCCGGCGTCTTCCAGGTCGAGTCCGCCGGCATGACGGCCACGATCAAGAACATGAAGCCCACCGAGTACAAGCACGTCGTGGCATTGATCGCTCTGTACCGCCCGGGACCGCTGGGCGCCGGCATGGTTTCGTCCTATATCAACCGTATGAACGGCAAGGAACCGGCTGTCTCCTACGACGACCGTCTGGACGACATCCTGGGCGAAACCTACGGCACCATGGTCTATCAGGAGCAGGTTATGCTCATCTCCGTCGAGATGTGCGGCTTCTCCAAGGGCGAATCGGACTCGCGTATCCGTAAGCCCGTGGCTAAGAAAAAGATCAAGCTGCTCACGTCGACGGTGCTCCACTGGGAGGATGGCTCGGACGAGACCACCTACGACCACTGGATGAACGGCGCTATCAAGAACAACTACACGCGCGAGGTCGCCCAGAAGATTTGGGACGATGTCCTTGAGTTCGCGTCCTACGCCTTTAACAAGTCGCACTCCGCCGGCTACGCCATCCTGGTTATGCAGACGGCGTGGCTCAAGGCGCACTATCCGCACGAGTACATGGCGGCCGTTCTGACGTCCTATACGGGCAAGACCGACAAGATCGTTCACTACGTCTCGGCGTGCCGTCACGACGGCATCCCCGTGCTGTCGCCAGATGTCAACGAGTCCGGTACTGAGTTCACGGCTACCAAGGAGGGCGTGCGCTTTGGTCTGGCCGGCATCCGCGGCGTGGGCACCGGCGTGGCGCAGGCGATTATCGCCGAGCGCGAGGCGGGCGGTCCGTTTAAGACGCTGCACGACTTTGTCGAGCGCGTGGACTCGAGCCAGGCCAACCGCCGTGTGATCGAATCGCTCATCAAGGCAGGCGCCTTCGACTCCACGGGGTATCCGCGTCGCCAGATGATGCACTTTGTGGATAAGAACAACCCTGAGAACATCATCGATGCCGCGGTGAAGCGCCAGAAGGATCGTGCGAGCGGCCAGACGTCGTTCTTCGACATGTTTGGTGATGTTGAGGGCTCGGGCTTTGAGGTGAGCGTGCCCGATCCGGATGGCCAGGAGTGGGACCGCCACCTTAAGTTGAGCCAGGAGAAGGAGGTTCTGGGCATCTATGTCTCGGACCACCCGCTGCGCCCGTTTGAGTATGCGCTGGCCAAGGCACGCGACTTCTCGTTCTCGCAGATCGACACTGGCTACGAAGTTCAGAATCCTACGGGCGGTACCATCAACCAGGAGATTCCCGAGGGCAAGGCGCTGTGGTGGGCCGGCATGGTCTCGAGCGTGTCCAAGCGCGTGACCAAAAACGGCGACCCCATGGGCATCGTGCAGCTCGAAGACATGGAAGGCGAGGCCACGGTCGTGGTGTTCCCCAAGACCTACAAGGAGGCCGAGGGGTATCTGTATGGCGAGGTCGATCCCGAGACCGGCGCGCAGCTGTCCGACGCGTTTGTGCGCATTAAGGGCAAGCTCGAGCGCTCGGACCGCGGCGACCAGATCATCGCGCAGGAGATTGTGCCGCTGGAGCTTAGCGAGGAGAAAAACAAGCCCAAGGTCTTTGAGGTCATGGTGCCCAACAGCCGATTTAGCCAGGGCAATATGGCGCGCCTGGCCACGGTGCTCACCACCAACCCGGGCGGCGACCGCGTGGAGATCTTTATTGAGCAAGTCGACGGGCGCGTGCTGCGTGCCGAGGTGCCGGCCAAGGTCAATGCACGCTCGATTCCGCTGCTGGCAGAGGCAAAGGCCATCGTCGGCAACCAAGGCCGCGTGACGGTTATCTAAGCTACCCCGGGTGAGATTGGAGGAAGTGATGGCGCAGGGGACGTTTGTGCAGGCGCTCCGGAAAGAGGCGGCGCTGAGTGGCACCTTTATGAAGGGGCGTTCGCTCATGCTCAACGGCGCCGTGCTGTCGATCGAGGACAGCGGCTCGCGCTTCTCCAAAAACGTGACGGTTGAGGGCTCGGTGCGCGGTTCGCGTGGCGACCTGTACAAGACGCGCGTGGCGCTCGACATGGACGAGCACGAGGTGATCGACTACGACTGCGATTGCCCCGCTGCCTATCGCTACCCCGGCATGTGCAAGCACGCTATTGCCACGGCTCTGGCGTATTTGGATGCCAGCGGCGCCGAGCCCGTCGAAGGTTTGCGCACGCCGGTCCGCACGTTTGCGGCGCAGCCGAAACAGCCCGCGCGCAACGCGCCCAAAGCGCCGGCCGTCAATCCCAACTTTCCCTTTCCGGCGCCCGTCCCCACGAGTCCCAGCCTCATGGCGGCGCTCTCCGATCTTTCGGACGCGCGCATGGATGAGCTGGCGAGCATGCGCCGCAAGCTCGCCGGCAGTGTGGATCCCGATGCCCCCAAGGCGGTGTTGGAGCCCTCGCTGGTGCCGTATTACAATCCACTGTTTGCCGAGCGCTTTAGCTGGGCGCTCGAGCTTCGCATTCGCTGTGGAACGGTCTCCTACGTGGTCAAGGACATCGACGGCATGGCCGATGCCTACGTGCGCGGCGGCACCTTCTCGTACGGCAAGAAGCTCACGTTTGTCCATACGCCCGAAGCCTTCGAAGACGTGTCGACAAAGCTGCTCAACCTTGTCGTGACGACAGTTGCCTATCTCGATGACATCACAAGCTCGCGTTCGGCGTCGTACGACTTTGCCCGCAGCGGTTTTGTCGCCGAGCGTCAGTTGCCGCTGTCCGAGCATAGCATCGTATATGTGCTGGACCTGTTGCGCGGCCAGACCATCTCTTTTGAGCCCGCCTGGTCGCGGGGGACGACGACGCATCGCACCTATGACGTGGCGGTTGAGATGCCTCCGGAAGGGGAGGACGAGGCGCTGTCTGAGCGCCCACCGCTCCTTGCCGCCAAAATCGCGCCGGCGGCTGGTGGCAGCTACGATCTACGCCTGCCGGCCGATGCATACTGCTTTGCTTCGGGCGACGTTGCCTATCTGGTCGACACCCGCCGTGCGCGCCGCGCCGATGTAGCGTTTGCCCAGCATGCGGCGCCGTTCCTATCGCGCTTACTGCCCTGTCGCACGCCGATCCATATCGCTGTCGACCAGGTGGGGGAGTTCTGTCGTATGGCGCTGCCCATTTTGCGCGACTATACCGACCTTACCGCGCCCGCCGCGCTCGATACCGTGGCGCCCGAGCCGAGCTTTGCTATGGCGATCGGCGTCGACGATGGGCTTGTGACCTGCAAAATTACGGTTGCCTACGGCGACTGGTCGGCAGATCTCTTTAGCCTGGGCGCTCCGGGCAGCCCCTTCGAAGAGCAACGCCCCGGCGTGCCGCCCCGCGACGAGGTGGCAGAGTTTCGTGTTATGGGCACGGCGGCCCTGTACTTCGATTTCTACGAGGTCGGTCTGGCGTTTGAGGAGCGCGATGACGAGAGCTTGTTCTGCCTGCTGACCGAGGGCCTGTCCGCCCTGTCCGAGCTGGGTGAGGTCATGCTCAGCGACCGTCTGCGCCAGATTTCGGTGCGACCCGCGCCCAAGCTCTCGGTTCGTGCGACCGTCAAGAGCAATCTGCTCGACGTCGAACTGGGCGCGAGCGGCCTTTCGGCGTCAGACCTTGCCATCTACCTCGACTCCTACAAGCGTCACCAGACGTTTGCGCGCCTTACGTCCGGCGACATCATTCGTTTGGACGAGGGTGCCCGAGCCGCGTTTGGCCTTGCCGAGGATCTGGGGGTCGATGCTGTTGACCTGCTCGACGGCGTGTCGCTTCCCGCGTCGAGCACCCTGTTCGTCGATAGCATGCTCGCGCGCACGCCCGCGCTCGAGGCCGATCGCGACGCTGCGTTCCGCCGTACCGTCGAGCGTCTGGACACGCTCGGCAAGATGGACTTTACGGTGCCGGCATCGCTCAAGGCAACGATGCGCGGCTACCAGGTCGACGGATACCAGTGGCTCGGCTCGCTCGAACACCTGGGCCTTGGCGGCATCTTGGCCGACGACATGGGCCTGGGCAAAACGCTGCAGATGATCGCGCATATCCTGGCGCGCGTGGAAGCGGGGGACATTAAGCCCACGCTTGTGGTGTGCCCTGCGTCGCTCGTGTACAACTGGACTGCCGAGCTGGAGCGCTTCGCCCCGTCGCTCGATGTGTGCGCCATCGTGGGCGCCAAGGCCCAGCGTCGCGTGCAAATCGCCGGCGTGGCCGAGCATAACGTGGTCGTGACGTCGTATGACCTTATGCGGCGCGATATCGACGAGTACGTCGAGCAGGACTTTGCCCGCGTGGTACTCGATGAGGCCCAGTACATTAAAAACCCGCTCACCCAGGTGGCGCGTGCCACCAAGCGCCTGCCGGCCGGCGTGCGCTTTGCCCTGACGGGCACGCCCATCGAAAACCGCCTATCCGAGCTCTGGAGCATCTTCGACTTTTTGATGCCGGGCCTACTTGGCACGCGCGAGTCGTTTGCCAAGCGCTTCGAAAGCCCGGTCGAGCATGCCGAGGGCGACAGTGCCGCCCGCCTGCAAGCGCTCGTGTCGCCGTTTGTGCTGCGCCGTGTCAAGGAAGACGTGGTGGCCGACCTGCCCGAGAAGATCGAGGATACGGTCATGGCGCAGCTTACCGGCGAGCAGCGCAAGCTCTACCTGGCCAACCAGGACCGCATCGCCCAACAGGTGCAGCACCGCGAGTCATCCGAGTTTAAGAAAGACAAGCTCAAGGTGCTCGCCGAGCTCACCAAGCTGCGCCAGATCTGCTGCGACCCGCGTCTGCACTACGAGGATTACAAGGCGGGGAGCGCCAAACTCGATACGTGCATGGAGCTCGTGCACGGCGCACTCGACGGCGGGCATCGCATCCTGTTGTTCAGCCAGTTTACGGGTATGCTCGATATCATCGGTAAGCGCTTGGCCAAGGAGGACATCGACTTCTTTAAGCTCACGGGCGCTTCGTCTAAGGAGAGCCGCGCCAAGATGGTCGCGCAGTTCCAGGAGGGCGAGGTTCCGGTCTTTTTGATTTCGCTCAAGGCGGGCGGCGTGGGCCTTAACCTGACGGCTGCCGACGTGGTCATCCACTACGACCCGTGGTGGAACGTGGCGGCGCAGGACCAAGCAACTGACCGTGCACACCGTATTGGCCAGCAACATACCGTGACCGTGTACAAGCTCATCGCCAAGGACACGATCGAGGAACGCATTATGCGGATGCAGGAGTCCAAGCGCGACCTGGTCAACAGCGTACTCGGCGGCGACGGCATCTCGTCGGCACTGTTCACGCGCGAGGATGTTCTGGCGCTGCTCGGCGGCGACGGGCGTTAACCCGCTCGGGTGAGGCCGCCAGGGCGGATAGCCCGCGCTGTCCCATCGTCCCCGCTCGTTATGTGTTCATTTGCAATGCCGTGGATGGTTTGTCTGCCTTTGGGCATAAGAACCATCAAGAACATTGGCACATCAGCAAAGGAGAACATCATGGCGAAATTCTTTAAGGACCCTGACGGCAAGCTCATCGCTGCCCTTGGCCTGTCTCTTATACACATCTGACGCTGCCGACGACTAGTCGAGTGTAGA
>URNM01000084.1 GCA_900549185.1 uncultured Collinsella sp.
ACATCATGCTCGACGAAGACGCGGGCCTGCTGATCATTACCTCGCAGAGCCGCTGGCGCGACGCCAATCCCGACATCATCGAGTTCTCGCAGGTACTCGGCTGCGATATGGATATCGACGAGCAACGCACCGAGATCTATCGCGAGACCAAGGACGGCGAGCGCGAGAGCTACAACCCGCCACGCTACGACCTGGATTACGACTTTAATCTGACCATCCATGTCAACACGCCGTACTTTACCGAGATCAACCTGCGCGTGAACGACTCCACCATCGATCAGCGCGGCTCCATCGAATACCGCGAGGCCAAGCGCCAGGCAACCGAGGTCCGCGATGCGCTGGTGCAGCTGCGCCAGGAGACGCGCGACAGCGTCGTGGCCGCCAAGGCCCCCAAGACCGCGGTGACCTGCCCCTTCTGCGGAGCCACCACCATTCCCGATGCCAGCGGGCGCTGCGAATACTGCGGCGGCGCCATCGGCGCATAGCCCCCGGCACGGAAAGGACCGATCATGGCCTTCGAGAGCGTTAACTATCAGTGCCCTGCCTGCGGTGGCCCCTTGCATTTTGCAAGCGCCGAGCAAAAGCTCGTCTGCGACTACTGCGACTCGCGCTTTGAAGTCGAAGAAGTCGAGGCCCTCTATCGCGAGCGCCAGGACAAGGCCGACGCCAAAGCCGATGCGGCAGCCGCAACGCCCAAGCCCGTCGCCGACGACGCGGTGCAGGAGCTTGCCCAAAACGCCGGCTACATCTGCTCGTCGTGCGACGCCGAGCTCGTGTCCGACGGCACCGTCGCCGTCACCACCTGCCCGTACTGCGGCAACTCCGCCGTGGCGCCCGGTCAGCTCTCGGGCGACTTCTCGCCCGACCTGGTGATTCCGTTTAAGCTCGGGCGCGACGACGTCACGGCCGCACTCAAGGAGCACTACAAGGGCAAGATCTTGCTGCCCAAGAGCTTTGTCACCGGCAACCACATCGACGAGGTCCAAGGTGTCTACGTGCCGTTTTGGCTCTACGGCGCCCGCGTGGATGGCGAAGTGTACTTTGACGCGACCAACGAGACCGTGACCGAGGAATCCGACCGCACCGTCACGACCACCGACCACTACGATGCCTATCGCAAGGGCAATATCTCGTTTAAGCGCGTACCCGTCGACGGATCATCCAAGATGCCCGACGGCCACATGGACGCCATCGAGCCGTTTGACTACGACGCACTGCATCCGTTCTCGGTCGCATATATGCCCGGCTACATCGCCAACCGTTACGACGAGGACTGCGAGACCTGCAAGGCGCGCGCCGAGCGCCGTATGGAAGAAAGCACAATCTCGGCCCTGCGCGAGACCGTCGTCGACGAATACGACGATGCCACGGTCGAAAGCAAGCAGCTCGACTACACCTGGGAAGACAGCGACTACGCCCTGTTCCCCGTCTGGATGCTCTCCACCTCGTGGAACGGCAAGAGCTACCTGTTTGCCATGAACGGCCAGACCGGCCGCTTGGTCGGCGAGCTCCCCTGCTCCAAGCCCAAGCTCGCCATCGCCTCGGTGCTGTTCTTTATGATCGGATTTATCCTCTCCCAGATTCTCTTTATGGGGGAATACGCCTTCGATCCGGATTACCTCACCTTTGATATCGAGGGCATCCTCATCAACATCATCGCGCCGCTGATCATCGTGATTATCGGAGACGTGCTACTGGTAGGCCAGCTCAAGACGGCCAACGAAGCAACCTGTGCCGATGAGTATTGTGGCGAGCTCGACCTGACCGAGAAGCACGACACCTTCAGCCACACCGAGACCACCGTTGTCATGAAAGACGACAAGGACGACTAAGCAATCCAACCAATACCACCCGGCCTTTGACGAGAAAGGAAGATCACCATGGGACTCTTGAAAGCTGGATTGGGAGCTGCCGGCGGCGTCATGGCCGACCAGTGGAAGGAATTTATCTACTGCGAATCGATGCCTGCCGACGTCTTGGCCTGCAAGGGCAGCAAACGTACCGGTGGCCGCAGCTCCAACACGCGCGGCGAGGACAACGTCATCTCCAACGGCTCGGTCATCGCCGTCAACGACGGCCAGGGCATGCTCGTGGTGCAAAACGGCAAGATCATCGAAGTCGCGCTGGAGCCCGGTGAGTTCGTCTTCGATACCGGCAGCGAGCCGAGCGTCTTTAGCGGCAACCTGGGCGATTCCATCAAGGAGACCTTCGCCAATATCGGCAGCCGTTTTACCTTTGGCGGCGACGCGGGCAAGGACCAGCGTGTCTACTTCATCAACACCAAGGAGATCATCGGCAACAAGTACGGCACCGCCTCGCCCGTGCCCTTCCGCGTGGTCGATAACAACATTGGCCTGGATGTCGACATCTCCGTGCGCTGCAACGGCGAGTATTCGTACCGTATCACCAACCCGCTGCTGTTCTACACCAATGTGTGCGGCAACGTGACCGATAGCTACACGCGCGATAAGATCGACAGCCAGCTTAAGTCCGAGCTGCTCACCGCTCTGCAGCCCGCCTTTGCCAAGATCTCGGAGATGGGTATCCGCTACAGCGCCATCCCCGGCCACACCACCGAGCTCGCCCGCGCGCTCAACGAGGTCCTCTCGGCCGACTGGCGCGACCTGCGCGGCGTCGAGATCGTGAGCTTTGGCGTCAACTCCATCGCCGCCTCGCAAGAGGACGAGCAAATGATCAAGGACCTGCAGAAGGCCGCGGTCATGCGCGATCCCACCATGGCAGCCGCCAACATCGCCAGCGCCCAGAGCGATGCGATGCGCGCAGCAGCCGCCAACCCCAACGGCGCGATGGCAGGCTTTATGGGCATGGGCATGGCAGGTGGCATGGGCGGCATGAATGCCAGCCAGCTGTTCGCCGCCGGCCAGGCACAGCAGCAGGCCGCCCCGCAGCCGGCTCCGGCACCCGCCCCGGCTCCTGCCGCCGCACCTGCGGCCGGCACATGGACCTGCAGCTGCGGCGCCACCAACACCGGCAAGTTCTGCTCCGAGTGCGGCAGTCCCGCGCCCGCCCCGGCACCGGCCAAGTGGTTCTGCCCCAACTGCGGCAGCGAAAACGGCGGCAAGTTCTGCAGCAACTGCGGAACGCCCCGGCCCTAACCCCTTTATCTGGTAATTGGCGGGGAGGTCCGCCACCCCCGCATTTGCTTCTATGGGTTTCGTTCGATGAAGGAGGACACCATGAAGACAACGTTCAAAAAGTCCGTACTCGCATTTCTGACATGCGTCCTGGCGCTTGCCTTTGCCCTGACGGGCTGCAGCGGCGGCGGCAAGGACCCCAAGGCCAACTTCGTCGGCAGCTGGCAGTACTCGGGTGGAACCTTGGACGGCGAAGAGCTCACCGATGAGTACATGGATATGCTCAAGGAGTGGGGCCTCAACTGCATCCTGATCCTCGACGAAGACGGCACGGGCGTCCTCGACATGTTCCTTGAGGTCACCGACCTGAAATGGGAGGCCAAGGACGCCACCACCGTAACGATTACCGCCGAAGATGAGTCGCACGACCTGAAGCTCAGGGACGACAAGCTCGTCCTCGAGGTGGAAGGCGACAAGCTTATCTTTACGAAGTCCGACAAGGATCTGTCCGGTACGGTGAAGAAGGATCGCGAGAACGCCGAGAAGGAAGAAGAGATCGATGAGGCCGTCGAAGACGACGACGTCCAGAGCATCGAAATCTCCCCCGCCGTCACCGTCGCCGATGACGACCTGTGCACCATCACCATCACCGAGAAGTTCAAGGACGACTGGGGCGACATCGGCTTTGTCGTCAACATCACCAACAAGAGCGACAAGGACCTGACCTTCTACGCTCCTTCTGGCAAGACCAACGTCAACGGCACCATGAAGGAACCCTGGTTCTCGGCTCACCTGATGCCCGGCACCAACGCCACCGAGGAATTCACGTTCTCGAGCGGCGAGCTTGACAGCCTTGACGACCTCGTCAATACGACCATCGGCATCGACGCCTACCTGACCGATTCCTATGAGGACGTCGCCTCCTACACCGCGACCATCGCGTAGCGACACGTAACATCAGCCGCGGATTGGCGGACACATCCGCGCACTTGCCAGGCGGGGCCGCAGGAGTTGATCCTGCGGCCCCGCCGCTTTATGCCGATGCGTAACGAGCGCTAGCGCTCCATGTTGGGAACGATGCTGCCCTCCGTTACTGCGCGCACGGCCAAGCGCATGATGTTGTCGTAGCCGGTCTTATTGAGAATCTCCGAGATGCGGCGTTTGATGGTGCCCTCGCTCATAAACAGCTCGGCCGCGATCTCGCGGCGGCTTTTGCCCTCGCAGGCAAGGCGCAAGATCGACAGCTCGACATCGTCGAGGGCCGCCGTGCCCGAGAAGATGCTCTCGGGCGGCTTGGGAAACGTGCAGTAACCCGCCAGCGTGGAGCGCATCACGGCGAATAGCTCGTCGATACCGACGTTCTTGTACACAAAGCTGTCGACGCCCGCCTCGCGCGCCTGGTCCACAAAGGTGATTTCGGGCATACCCGTCATGATAATGACGCGGCACTCGGGCAGTTGTTCTTTAATGCGCGCCGCCGCCACGATGCCGTTGGAATCATGCTCGGTACATACGTCCATCAGTATCATGTCCGGGCGCTCCTTGAGCGCGACACCCAAGGCCTCGGAAGCATCGGCAATGGCGGAAACAACGGTCATATCGGGCTGGTCGCCAACGGAGCGCGCCAGGCTCTCGCGCAGGATGGCCTGGTCTTCGACTATAAGGACGCGAATCATGAACTTCTCCTTTGGACCGTGGCGTTGGAGGCGAGCGGGATGGACACCGTAAGCGTGAAGGGCGGGGCGGTGTGGACTTCCAGGCTGCCGCCCAGATTCTGTGCGACATGCCTCATACCTGGGATACCCGTTCCCTCGCGATACGATACGGGTGCAGGCGCGCCGTCGTTAGAAACGGCCATCCGCGCAACAGCGCCGTCTTCCGACGTCTCCTGCCGCAGGCGCACATGGACCTGATGGGCCTGTGCATGCTTGGTGGCATTGGTCGAGGCTTCGCGGATAATCTGCAAAAATGCTGCGGCGACACGCGCGTCGTTTGGCAGCTCGCCCTCCACATCGATCTGCACGCTCACCAGGCCAAAGGCATGGACGATATCGCCCAATTGCTCTGCCGGTTCGGTGTCGCCCCCGCTGCGCAGATCGGCAGCGATTGAGCGCAGCAGCGGGTCGATCTGCTCGAGTGACTCGTCATCCAGGCGCCCTTCCTCCAGATAACGATGGAGAATGGACAGGCGCTGCCCGATCACGTCGTGCACGCGAGCGCGCATACGCAGATAGGCCGCATTGTCAGCAACTTTTTTGACTTCTTCGATCTGGGCTTGGAGCTCTTGGCCCGCAAGCTCAAGCAGGTGGTTGGCTTGCGCTAGGCGATCATGGGCATGCGCATACTCTGTTACATCCAGACCGATAATGCGCTCGAAGAGGCGGCCCGAAACCATAACGTCATCGTGCACGAACAAGCGAATCTCGGCGGGAGAAACCTCGGCCACAACGCGCGCCTCACCAAAACGGTCCAGATTAATCCGCACACGGTTCCTGCTGCTTTCGGGCATTTGCATGCTGAGTTTGCGCAGGTCGTTCCATGTACCGCTCATATCGCCTAGGTCGGTGGGCATATGAAGCTCCACTAGGTTTTTGCGCATGCAGCGGTTCATGAGCAGCGGACGGCCCCTCGGGTCCAGATACAGGATGCCCACGGGAATCACGTTGATGGTCTCGATCGTCGAGAACATGGTGATATCCTCCTGGCGGTTACGGACGTCCATCAAGAGCGCCGCGATGGAACGGAACAGGAAAAACGCTCCCTCTGCGATAAGGACCGTGGTCCACGCCGAGCCCATGGCAAAAACCACCGGCGGTGTAACGGCGACAACAAGCAGCAGCTCGACCAGCATGACGGGGCGACGATAGCGCACCATAAGTACCACGCCATAGGCAAAGATCGCGGCATTGAGCCACAGCACTCCGCCCATTGCCCTGGCGCAAACGTCAAGCGGCGCCACCAGATACGAGCCAGACGACGCGAATAAGATGAGCGCCGAAATCATCAGGTGAAGCACAAGACTCGCCTCGTAGGCGCAAATCACCTTACGGTTATAGGACGAGCGGCGCGATGCGATGAGCGGGACGTGGATCGTCTGCAGACACGCAGCCAGGGCAAAGACAACATCGAGCGCAACGATTTGGGGAAGGATGAGCGAAATCTGCATCGTCACTCACCCGCCCTCGGCATCAAGACGATCATGCGCAGCTGGCCGGGCTCGCCCTCAAGGCGGTATGCCACGTTGCGCCCTTGCAGAGCGCTTTCGAGCTCTTGCGCGGCGGGCGTCTGCGAAAGATCTTCATTATCGTTGGAAAAAAGCGTGGCGCGCAGCTCGACACTGCATCGGTCATGGTCGCCCAAGTGATACATAAGCGCCGGATGGTCGGTGGTGTAGGCAAAAAACGCAAAGTCATACACGCAGTCGTACAGGGCGCTTACCGTACTGGCGTGCATCGGGCGCCGTATGGCGATAATCGAAGCGCAATCGATATCGATGGTGCGCAGGTCGCTTGCGAGCTCGTTGGCAATGAGCTGAATGCGGTCGCGGTCAAAACCGCTCTCCCCGTGCTGCGCCAACGTGAGCGACCCCTTGCGTTTGCAATAGGCGACAAGCATCTTGGCGCGCTGCAGCATGCGGTAACGCTCGTGCGAAGACGCCTCGTCGGTCAACGGCGGCAGCGAGCTCAGCAGGTCGTACATCCCTTCGAGCGCGCGGGCAAGCGCCTGGTCCACGTCTTGGACCAGCAAGGTCTCGGCCTCTTGATCTGCCAGGTGCGTCTTAAGGTCGTAGTCGGCAGCGAGCAGCTCGTTTTGACGCTGCAGCTCCATGCGACGGTGTGCCAGTTCACGGTTAAGCCCGTTGAGATCCGACACGTCTTGGGCAAGCAGGGCCGATCCGCCCAGCAGCGGAAAGGCTCGGTACATTACATCGGGATTGGACTCCACGGCAAAGGCATGGGCATGCCCGTGTTCCTGGGCTCGCAGCTCTTCGCACACGCCCGCCGGCATTGGCTTCGACACCGGCGTGGCATAGACTTCCTGCAGGTCGCGCGTTAGAACTTTGAGGTCGAGCGGCAAGGTGTCGAAGATGCCGGCGATGTCGTGATATGACGGAATGACACCGCAATCGAGACAGATTTCCATCGCCACCACGCACAAGACGCAATAGATGAGCGAGAAGTTGAGCCTCCATGCCCAGGGCACGCGCAACGCATATGAGATGGCAAAGAACGCGCCGCCCAGCAGCACGAGCGCCGCCGTGCCCGAGAAACGTTGGATGCGAAAGGACGAGGACCGGCCCACCAGGATAAAAAAGGCCACAAAGTTAAAGGCCGTCCACACGAGGACGGCGAAATAACCCCAGCCGTACGTGTAATCGTTGCTCCAGGTGTCGCTTGTACGGTCAAAGTGGAAGACCTGCTGGTGAAAATCGTTGGTGAGCACAAATCCGATAAGCAGGATAGCCGCAATCCACAGCGCAGCGCAGTAGCGACGGCCCAGGCGGTGTTGCTCCAGGCCCGCAAGGCGCAAACCACACAACTGGTAGAGCAGCGGAATGAGCGTCATGGGCACGTAGTACAGGTACCACAGCACGGTGGCATAGAACGGCGTGAACGACTTGTACTTGAGAATGACTTCGATCATCCACAGGGCGCAGATGGTGGCGACGGCAACAAGGCGGCGGCGCAGCACATAGTCCAAACAGCGCAGATAGACCGATACGCCCCAGATCGAAAATGCAATTGCGGCAACAAGCAACGGCAGAGAGCTCGAATGGACGAGCGCATCCACGACCTCTTCGGACACCTCGCTATAGGCGGGCACGGCGTTAGAAAGTTTGGGGTCGAAGGCGAACAGCAACAGCGCCGGCAAGACTGCCAAAAGCATGAGGAACATCGCGGTGATGACACCGGCGATAGCAAAGACGCGGTGGCGGTACACCTGATGTGTTATGCCAACAAGGAATCGCGGCATGGCGAAGAGCCTGCCGCCCCTGGGATCTGTCTCTTATACACATCTGACGCTGCCGACGACTAGTCGAGTGTAGAT
>URNM01000085.1 GCA_900549185.1 uncultured Collinsella sp.
ATCTACACTCGACTAGTCGTCGGCAGCGTCAGATGTGTATAAGAGACAGTCCATCTCGAGCTTGATCAGGTTGTTCATCTCGACGGCGTACTCAAGCGGCAGCTCCTTGGAGACCGGGTTGGCAAAGCCGTTGACGATCATGGTGCGGGCCTCTTCCTCCGAGATGCCGCGGCTCATCAGGTAGAACACCTTGTCGTCGCCGATGCGGCCGATGGTGGCCTCGTGGCCGATGTCGACATTCTTGGCGCGGATGTCCATGGCGGGGATGGTATCGGAGCGGCTTTGGTCGTCGAGCATCAGCGACTGGCAGCTCACAGTTGCCTTGGAGCCCTCGGCCTTGGGCGTGGCCACGATGGAGCTGCGGAAGGTCTGGATGCCGCCGCTCTTGGAGATGCCCTTGGTCTCGACGGTTGCCGAGGTATCGGGCGCGTTGAGCACGACCTTGCAGCCGGTGTCGAGGTTCTGACCGGCACCGGCAAAGGTGATGCCGGTAAAGCTCGAGCGGGCACGGCGGCCGTTGAGCACACTCATGGGGTAGAGGTAGCCCACGTGGCTGCCGAAGGAGCCGCTGATCCACTCGATGTCGCCGTCCTCGTCCACGCGCGCACGCTTGGTGTTGAGGTTGTACATGTTCTTGGACCAGTTCTCGATGGTCGAGTAGCGCAGGTGCGCGCGCTTGCCCACAAAGAGCTCCACAGCGCCGGCGTGGAGGTTGGCCACGTTGTATTTGGGCGCGGAGCAGCCCTCGATAAAGTGCAGGTCGGCATCGTCCTCGACGATGATGAGCGTGTGCTCAAACTGGCCGGCGCCCTTGGCGTTGAGACGGAAGTAGCTCTGCAGCGGAAAATCGAGCTTGGTGCCCTTGGGCACGTAGACAAACGAGCCGCCCGACCACACGGCACCGTGCAGGGCCGCAAACTTGTGGTCGGTGGGCGGGATGAGCGTCATAAACTTCTCGTGGATGAGCGGCTCCCACTGCGGATCGTGCAGGGCCTCCTCGATGCCGGAGTAGACGATGCCCATCTTGGACGCGGTGTCCTGCATGTTGTGGTAGACGAGCTCGGAGTCGTACTGAGCGCCGACGCCTGCCAGGTAGCTGCGCTCGGCATCGGGGATGCCCAGGCGCTCAAAGGTGTTCTTGATGTCGTCGGGCACCGACTCCCAGTCGTGCTTTTGGTCGGTGTTGGGTTTGACGTAGGTGACGATGTTGTCCATGTCCAGGCCCTCGATGGAGGGGCCCCACGTCGGGTTGGGGAAACGGTTGAAAATCTCGAGGGACTTGAGGCGCAGGTTGAGCATCCACTGCGGCTCGTCCTTCTTGGCGCTGATCTCGCGCACGATGTCGGGCGTGATGCCGGCATCGAGGCGCTCGAATCCCTCCTCGCCATAGGTGAAGTCGTAGAGGCTGCGGTCGATGTCCGCGACCTCGGTGCGGTTCTTGGTCATTGCGTCGCCCCTTTACGCCTGCTGCTCGGCAGCGGCGGTCTCGGCCTGGGCGCGCTGCTCGGCGGCCTCGCGCTCGAAGGTCTCAAAACCGTTCTTGTCGATCCAGGGGATCAGCGAAGCGTCGTCCTCGCGCACGATGTGGCCCTTGACCATAACGTGGACGCGGTCGACATCCAGGTGCTCCAGGATGCGCGTGTTGTGCGTGATGATGAGCATGGAGCCGTCGCAGCTCTTGCGGTAGGCGTCCATGCCGTGGCTGACGGTGGAAAGCGCGTCGACGTCCAGGCCCGAGTCGGTCTCATCCAGGATGGCGAGCTTGGGCTGCAACAGCAGAAGCTGGAGCATCTCGACCTTCTTTTTCTCGCCACCCGAGAAGCCCACGCCCAGCTCACGGTTGAGGTAGGCGGTATCCATGTTGAGTTCGGCCGCGAGCTCCTTGACGCGACGGCGGAACTCCTTGCCCTTCATCTCCAGGCCGGGGCGGCCGGCGATGCTGGCGCGCAAAAAGCTCGACAGCGGCACGCCCGGGATCTCGACCGGGGCCTGGAAGCTCAGGAACAGGCCGGCGCGCGAGCGCTTGTCGGTGGTGAGCTCGGTGATGTCCTGGCCGTCAAAGACGATACGGCCGTCGTTGACGGTATAGACGGGGTCGCCCATGACTAGGTGGCCCAGGGTGGATTTGCCGGCGCCGTTGGGTCCCATCAGCACGTGGGTCTCGCCGGCGGCGACGTTGAGGTTGACGTTGTGGAGGATGGTCTTTTCGTCCACGGAGGCGGTCAGACCTTCGATGGAAAGCAGCGGATTTGCGCTCATGCTGTCCCTCTCTGTATATGGTGTACTCATAGGTGTACTAAACCCTAGGAATCTTCTCGGAATAAAGTTACTATGGGTTCGGCGTTAGTCAAGGGAAAACCCGACTAATCCACTCGACTTTTCTAGATGTGGGACATAATAATCTGGTTTGTTTGCCCCACGTGCATAAGATTTGGGACAAACATTCTTGGTATTTTTGTCGCAGCAACGATGGAAGGGTAGGTATGCTCATTTCTTCTAAGGGCCGCTATGCCCTCCGACTGATGATCTATATCGCGGCGCTTGGTGACGCCGAGGGCAAGATTGCCCTGCGCGAGGTTGCCGACCGCGAGCGCATTTCGCAGAAGTATCTGGAGCAGCTGGTTCGTCCGCTTATGAAGGCGGGCCTGCTTAAGAGTGTGCGCGGCAAGGGCGGTGGCTACATGATGGCCAAGGACCCGGCCGAGGTGCGCGCCGGCGACATCCTGCGCGCCGTCGAGGGCAGCACGGCCCCGGTGGCATGCGACGGCATCGACAACAGCTGCACCCGTAGTGATCTGTGTTCAACGGTCAAGTTCTGGCGCGGCCTGGACGAGGTCATCGAAAAGTACGTTGACGGCGTGACGCTGGCCGACCTAGCCGCCGTCCCCGAGATCAACTTTGACATTAAGCTGTAGGGCTGGCTTTCGTGAAGTCGTACGAAGCCTTTGATTCGCGTCTGGCACTGCTAGAGACAGCTCGATTCCAAGATTTCGACAACGACTATGTTGTCTCCGGATGTGCGTATATCTATGAGCAGGTTTTCGGAATCTCAATTACGCTCCTTAAGCGTCTGCTCGAGTATGAGGGCGCCACGCTTGCCGCGTCGGGGTCTCCTCGTGCCATCTTGAAGGAGTCCTACCGATTCTACGACTTTATTGATGAGGCAGCCTGGCTAGATATGCTCAGAGACCGTAACACGAACGTCCATATCTATGACAACAAGCTCGCTCAAGATTTGATTCAGCGCATCTTGAACGTCTATATCCCTGCTTTCTGCCAGTTGAGGGACGGGCTGATGGAGCGTTACGGCGAGCTTCTGTTGGCGCCCGACGACCAGTTTGTTTAATTCCTTAAGATTTCGCGGAGGGTTGTTGCCGTTTGCCGAGTTGTTGTTGTGCAACAACGGGCGAGCTGCAATACTTAATTTTATCTTTGCAAACTGCACTTTAACTACACCAATGCAGGGAGGATTTTATGCAGCCCAAGCATTCCGCGATTGTGGCGGGCCTGACGCTGGCACTTTCGTTTGGCGCCGTTGCCGCGCCTGTGACCGCTGTTGCCGAGGAGCCCACGCCGGGTGTTGCCTCGGATGCCACCAATATCGATAAAGGCCTTTACACCCAGCAGTCCTTCTCGGGCGTGCTGAGGTCGGTCCAGGGCGTTTCGTTTGTCAACGTGACTCCCGAGATGAAGTACTTTACCAAGTACGAGAGCCATGGCAACTATAACCAGGGTTTTTCGTATGGCGACGGCTATAACGCGCTGGGCTACTATCAGTTCGATCGCCGTTGGTCGCTTATTCCGTTTATGAAGCAGGTCTATAACTACGACTCTGCTAAGTACAGCATGCTTAAGGACGCGATCGATCGCGGCAGCGAGATTTCAAACGCGAGTAACCCCATGTATGCGAACGGTCAGCTTACCGAGCTGGGCCGTATTGCGCAGGATGCCTTCCAGGGCGCTTATAACACCGACCCTGCTGAGTTCTCGGCTCTGCAGGATGCCTATGCGTACAACTCCTACTATGCGGTGACCGAGTCGTGGCTTAAGAACGCTCTGGGCATTGATATTTCCGGTCGTGCCGATTGCGTCAAGGGCATGGTGTGGAGCATCACCAATATGTGCGGCACGGGTGGCTGCCAGGACTTCTTCCGGTGGGCGAATCTTTCTAACAGCATGACGGACCGCGAGTTTGTGACGGCGCTTTCCAACAGCGTGGTCAATAACGTGGCGACCAAGTATGCAAGCCAGCCTCAGTACCATGAGGGCTGGAAGAACCGCTACCGCAATGAGCTCAAGGATTGTCTGGTCTATATTGCCGAGGACGAGAAGAACGAAGCGGCTGATAAGAAGCCTGAGGTGTCCGAGTTCCCTTCGACGCCTGATCCAAGCCAGACTCCTGAGGAGTCTCAGCCCGCGCAGAAGCCCGATACTGATAACAATGAGGGCAATGGGGGCGAGACGAACGGGTCTGCTACCGGTACCGGTAACAGCAACTCCGGTTCGACCGGCAATGGCTCTTCTAAACCTTCCAACGGTTCGAGCGATTCCTCTGCCGGTGGCGACTCCGGCACTAACACAGGGTCTGGTTCTGTCACCGCTTCTGGTTCCGATAGCTCTAAGGATGATTCGAATAAGGGGACGGATGCGCCCGTCACCCCGACGAACAAGAAGCCCTCTGTTTCCGAAGTGTTTGGCTCCACGCTGGGGTCTTTGATGGCTGGTCCAAGCGGCAACTCGTCTTCTAACAAGGACAATGACGGTCAGAACTCCGTGACGAAAACCGACGCCACGCAGGCCGACTCCAAGGACAATAAATCCGAGGATACATCTGAGAAGCCCGAAACGGATAAGGGTTCTGGTTCTGAGGAGAAGAAGGACGACTCCGAGGAGAAGGGCAACAAGTCCGGCGGTGGCAAGAACAATGGCGACCGCACCGACAGCGCTGGAGACAACAAGGAAAATACCGGCGACAACAAAGATGGCGCAGGTGATAACAAAGATAACAATAGCGGCGGCAAGAACGATTCTGGTTCCGGCAATGGTAATGCTGGCAATAATGGCGGCATCATGCCCAAGACGGGCGACCTTATCGTGATGGCGAGCCTGGCCAGTGCGAGCTTGGCCACGCTGGGTGCCACGTCTATTGTGAGTGGCAAGCACAAGCTTGATCAGCAGAAGAAGGCTGCTGGGGAGAACGGTTCCGAGGAGTAGTCCCTTTCGGTTGCCCGACAACTAAAGATTCGCAATGGGGGGCCGGTGCAGTTGCATCGGGCCCCATTTTGTTGCACAACGATTTGTTATGCCCTCTCAAGGCCTTTGTTCCTACCGTTGCCCGATGCCTTTGCGCGGATCCAGCGTTGCGCTTGAACTGCTCGCTACAATGGGCCTCGTGCTACGTTTTAGGGAGAAGTTACGGTGTCTGAACAGGAGTATTGCAACAGTGCGGATACTTTTGGTGTACGGCTTGTCAACCATGTCGATGATGCGGTTTTGCCGGTCGGTGTGCATGATTTTGCCGATGCCATTGGTCGTTGCATGCTGATCGATAAGACCATGTTTATTGCCGATGTGCTGGACTGCGACGCGTCCGTCGTGGTGTGCTGTCGACCCGAGGGTTTTGGCAAGAACATGAACTTGTCGATGCTCAGGGCTTTTCTGGAGCGCCCCGCGGTCGGTCGCGCTGGTCAGAGTTTGTTTGCTTATGCTCAGATTTGGGATGCGGACGGCGGGCGCTATCGGGATGAGTACGCTTGCTATCCGGTGATATCGCTGGACTTTTCTGGCGCTGCGAGGCGTGGTGCCGCTGTTGCCGACGTCGTGCGTGATGCTCTTTCGGGCGAGTGCGCTCGCTTGTTGGCGCTCTTGGGGGCTCCGGATTTAACTCGAGATAAGGTGCGTCACATCGAACGCGTTGCGCGTGGTGTGGCGAGCGAGGGCGAGGTTGCCTCGGTGCTTGGTGTGCTCATTGAGATGCTGGAGATGGCTTGCGATGAGCAGGTTGTATTGCTCGTTGATGGGTACGATGCGGCGTGGTTGGGCCGTGCGAGCGCGTGGAACGCTTCCAGCGCCGATTCGGCGGAGCTATTTGATCGCGTGCTGTTCGAGGCCATTGCCGCTGCGCACGATTCGTTGCGGCTGACGTGTCTGATGGGGGAGTGTCCCGGCCCTGCCGAGGCGGCACTTTCTTCGCGCGGCTGCTCGTATTGTCTATCGACGCCGCTTTCGATCTGGTGTGACCGTTGGTTCGGCTTTTCGGATGTCGAGGTCCAGGCTCTGTTGAATCATGCTGGGCGCGAGGAATACCTGGATGATGCGCGTGAATGGCTCGAGGGATATCGGTTTGGTAGGGCCTATTGCTCGAGTCCAGCTCGTGTGATCGGTTTTCTGGACCGTGGCTGCACGGCGCCTGTGCGTGCCGATCTGTATGGGTATGCCGATTGCCTGAGTAGGGTAGTTGCCGGGTGGAATCTCGACCGCCTTTCGGTCTTGTTCGATTTGCTCGAGGCCCATGGGTGCGTTGAGGTCCCGCTTTGTTTGGGCGCTGTGGGGTCAGAGGCCTCGTCTGACGACGGCCTGTGGACGGAGCTGTACCTGTCCGGTTTCCTGACGACGGATATGACCGAAGAGCCGGAGCATGACAGTCGTCTCCGTGCTCTGCGGTTGCCCAATAGCGAGCTTCGCCAGGCCTTGCGTCTGGTGATTGTTGAGTGGTTTGAGTGCGCTGCCGAAGACATTCGAGACGTCGATGCGTTTCGTGACGGGTTGTGCCGTGGGGACGAGGATACGGTGAGGCAGGCACTAGACCGCATCCTGGGAGATGCGGGAATCGGTTCGACCGACCCAGATGCGCCGCTGCCATATCACCTGCTCTTGCAAGGACTCTGCTTTGGATTGCCGGGCTATGCCAATCCCGCCTCGAGGCGAAAGTGTGGCACGGATCGCTGGGACATCCAGGTCTTTCCTACGGGCGCCGTGCTCGACGTGGCAGACACAATCGGTATGCTCGATGAGCGTCCGCTGATAACGATCAATATGATGTATGACCCCGATGTGGATGCGGTGGGGTTGGAATTGCTGGCCGTGCAGTCGTTACTCGACATAGAGCGCGACTGCATCGACGAAATCCGTGTGCCACGACCAGGTGTCGGCCGCGTGCGCTGGGGGTTCGGGTTTGACGGGCAGCGTGTGGCTACGGTGTGCCAGCGGCTTTAAGCGCCGAGGTGTTTCCGGCTTCCGTTACTCGGTATCCTTCATGGGCGGCATGGGCTTCCAATTGGGGTCCTTGATGATCTTGCGGGCATCTTTCATGCCGCGGCGCAGCGCCGGAATGCCGGTCTTAAAGCACTTGTCGACCGCGGCCAGGCGAATGAATTCCTTGCAGAAGGTTGCGGCATTGCCCAGGCGGAACAGCATGGGGTGGTAGTCACCGTAGATCTGCATATAGCGAGCGAGGAAGCCTCGGTTGCGCATGATGTAGTAGCGGTTGGTGTCGCTCGTGGAGTTGAGCTGTCGTTTGCCGGCGATGTCCCAGTTAGAGACGGCGCGGGCGCGTTTGAGCACCACGTCGGCAACTACAGCGGCGGGGAAGTGCTGGCTGGCGACATAGCCGTAGCAGGCGTCGTCGCCGTAGATGAAGAAGCGAGCGTCGGGCAGGCCGATCTTGTCGACTACGCGGCGCGAGAACAGGCCGCCCTCAAAGCACAGCTGGTTCATGGCGCGGTAGCCCTCGGGGCCCAAGTCCCACTTGGCGATGGGGTTGGGGATACCAAGCGAAAGGATGAGCTGGTATTGCCAAAAGAAGGCGCCGCCGTCGAAGTCTAGACGGGAACCCTGGATGACGTCGTAGCGGTCGGTCCACTTGGCCAGGCGCTCAATACCTTCAGGGATGACGAGCACGTCGTCGTCCATGACCCAGAACCACTGGGCGCCCAGGTCGTAGGCGCACTTGGTGCCGGCGGAGAAGCCACCCGCGCCGCCGCCGTTTTCAAGCTGCGGCGCGTAGATAACGCGGTCGGTGCCACCC
>URNM01000086.1 GCA_900549185.1 uncultured Collinsella sp.
CTCGTGGGCTCGGAGATGTGTATAAGAGACAGACATAGAGCTGGCCGTCGTCGCCGACGATGACGTTGGAGGGGTTGAAGTCGCCGTGGCAGACCTTGAACTCCTTGGTCATGCCGTCCAGACGCTCCTGAAGGTTGTAGCGCGTGGTGGCATTGAGCTGATCGAGGCTGTCGATCATGCGGGCGAACTTGTCGCGCTGACGGTTGAGCAGCGGGGAGGTGTAGCCGTGGATCTCGATCTGGAGGTCGACGAACATCTCGAGGTACTCACCAAAGCGCTGGGGCTCGGCAGTCATCTTCTCGGCAAGGGTGGTGCCCGGAACCTTCTCGGTCACGAGCGCCCAGCCGTTGGCGTTCTCGAGCTGGGAAACCTCGAGAGCCTTGGGGCTGCGGATGCCGCACTCATTGATGCGGGCAAGATTCAAAGCCTCGTTGAACACGTCGGAGACAGGCTTGGTCTCGTTAAAGACCTTGACGATCTTGTCGCCCAGGTCGTAAACGACCTTGTTGCCACGGCGGACGAGCTCGGTCTTGGAATCGGGTAGCAGCATGGTTGCATCCTTTCAACGATGCGATAGAAGCGACGGCGGGGGTGTGTGAAACACCCGTGCACCCCCGCCGTTAAAAACCGTGCTAAAACTAGCAGACGGCGTAATCCTGGGGCTCGCGGCCGTAGTAGGCGTCCAGGTAGAGCTCCTTGATCTCGCTCATGAGCGGGTAGCGCGGGTTAGCGCCGGTGCACTGGTCGTTGAATGCCTGCTCGGTCATCTCGTCGAGGGTGTCGAGGAAGTACTGCTCGTCAACACCGTAGTCGGCGATGGTCTTCTTGACACCGATGAAGTCCTTGAGCTCCTCGAGCTTCGTGATGAAGTTCTCGAAGACCTCCTTGTCGTCCTTGCCCTCGATGCCGCAGTACTTGGCCATCTCGGCGTAGTTGTGCAGCGCGTTGGGGTAAGGATACTGGGAGAACGTGCCCATCTTGACGGGAGCCTCGGCGGCGTTGTAGCGCATAACGCGGGTCAGGATGACGGCGTTGGCGATGCCGTGGGGCAGGTGATGGAAAGCGCCGAGCTTGTGGGCCATGGAGTGGTTGAGGCCCAGGAAGGCGTTGGCGAAGGCCATACCGGCCATGCAGGAGGCGTTGTGCATCTCTTCGCGGGCGTGCGGGTCCTTGGCGCCGTTCGTGAAGCTGGAGGGCAGGTTCTCGAAGACGAGCTTGGCAGCGCGCTCGGAGAGGCCCTTGGTGTAGTCGGAAGCCATGATGGAGACGTAGGACTCGATGGCGTGGGTCATGACGTCGATGCCGGAGGCAGCGGTCAGGCCGCGCGGGGCGGTCATGCAGTTGTCGGCGTCGACGATAGCCATGTTGGGGAGCAGCGCGTAGTCGGCGAGCGGCCACTTAATGCCGGTCTCCTTGTCGGTGATGATGGCGAACGGCGTGCACTCGGAGCCGGTACCCGAAGAGGTCGGGACGGCGACGAAGTAGGCCTTCTTGCCCATCTCGGGGAAGGTGAAGATACGCTTGCGGATGTCCATGAAGTCCATGGCCATGTCCTCAAACTTGCACTCGGGGTGCTCGTACATCATCCACATGATCTTGCCGGCGTCCATAGCGGAGCCACCGCCGACGGCGATGATGACGTCCGGCTCAAAGAGAGCCATCTGCTTGGCGCCGCGACGTGCGCACTGCAGCGACGGATCGGGCTCGACGTCGTAGAAGCAGTCGTGGGCGATGCCCATCTCGTCGAGCTTGGCCTCGATGGCGCGGGTGTTGCCATTCTTGAAGAGGAACTGGTCGGTGACGATGAAGGCGCGCTTCTTGCCCATGACGTTGCCCAGCTCGTCGAGGGCGACGGGCGTGGAACCCTTCTTGAAGTAGACCTTCTCGGGAGCGCGGAACCACAGCATGTTCTCACGGCGCTCGGCCACAGTCTTAACGTTGATCAAGTGCTTCACCCCAACGTTTTCGGAGACGGAGTTGCCGCCCCAGGAGCCGCAGCCCAGGGTCAGAGACGGCTTCATGCCAAAGTTGTACAGGTCACCGATGCCGCCGTGCGAGGACGGGGTGTTGATGACGATACGGCAGGCCTTCATGACGTGCTCGAACAGGCTGATCTTCTCGGCCTGGGCGGGGTGCACGTACAGAGAGGCGGTGTGGCCCGGGCCACCGGCGAGCACCAGGTGCTCGGCCTTGTCGACGGCCTCCTGGAAGTCCTTGGCGTGGTACATGGCCAGGACCGGGGAGAGCTTCTCGTGGGAGAACTCCTCCTTGGCGGGGTCGGTGGAGGTGACCTCGGCGATCAGGATCTTGGTCTTGGCGGGAACCTCGATGCCGGCGAGCTCGGCGATCTTGGCAGCGGCCATGCCGGGGATGCGGTGATCGAGAGCGCCGTTCTTGAACATGGCGGCACGCAGGGCCTCCATCTCGGCACCCTGCTTGACGAAGTAGCAGCCGCGCTTCTGGAACTCGGCCTTAACCTGGTCATAGATGCTGTCGATGACGGTCACGGACTGCT
The DNA here is from genome assembly GCA_900549185.1 of uncultured Collinsella sp. Classification (GTDB taxonomy): domain Bacteria; phylum Actinomycetota; class Coriobacteriia; order Coriobacteriales; family Coriobacteriaceae; genus Collinsella. Next base: position 2,516 of record URNM01000086.1, read on the forward strand.
CGGAAGCGCAGATCATGCCGTTGTCGAAGGTCTTGGAGTGGATGATGGAGTTGACGGCGAGCAGCACGTCGGCGGTGTCGTCGATGACGACCGGGGTGTTACCGGCGCCAACGCCCAGGGCGGGCTTGCCCGAGGAGTAAGCGGCCTTGACCATGCCCGGGCCACCGGTGGCGAGGATGATGTCGACGTCGCGCATGACCATGTTGGTCAGCTCGATGGAGGGGACATCGACCCAGCCGATGATGCCCTCGGGGGCGCCGGCCTTGACGGCGGCGTCAAGCACGAGCTTGGCGGCGGCGATGGTGCACTTGGCGGCAGCCGGGTGCGGGGAGATGATGATGGCGTTGCGGGTCTTCAGGCAGATCAGCGTCTTGAAGATCGCGGTGGAGGTGGGGTTGGTCGTCGGGATGACGGCGCCCACGATGCCGATGGGCTCGGCGATCTTGGTGATGCCGTAAGCCTCGTCGCGCTCCAGGACACCACAGGTCTTGGTGTTCTTGTAAGCGTTGTAGATGTACTCTGCGGCGTAGTGGTTCTTGATGACCTTGTCCTCAAGAACGCCGCGGCCGGTCTCCTCGATGGCCATCTTCGCCAACGGGATACGAGCCTTGTTGGCGGCCATGGCGGCCTCATAGAAGATCTTGTCGACCTGCTCCTGCGTGTACGTAGCAAAAAGCGCCTGGGCCTCTCGCATCTGAGCGAGCTTAGCCTCAAGCGCCTCTACGTTGTCCACAATTGCGGGAGTAGTGTTTTCCGGTGACTTTTTCACCATTTGTGTCTCCTTGCGATCGGAGATTTACCCTACGCCTTGCATGATAGCAAGAAATTATTCGGTGAACGGTAAGATTCCCGTAAAAGGCACACTAAACCGCTTCAATAAAATGAAGCGTTTAACTAAAACTATCTGCCTGCTCCATCTCCCCGCTCATTGGGGACAGACTTACATGAGTGCTTTCACTCATTTGGGACAGACATCGTTTTGCCATTTTGCCGTTCTGAACCTGTTTTTGCCGATCATTGGATATAAATAGGTCACAGGCTCAGCATTTCGCGTTCCTTCTCTCCTTTTAGGTGTTGCCTGTTCAGTTTTGAAAGGAGAGATTATGCCCCGATGTGCCCGCGCCGTTTCGCTCACCGGCTATTACCACGTCTTTGACCGTGGCAACTCCAAACAGATTATTTTTGAAGATGACTCTGACCGATATCGTTTCTTATCGGACATCTCGGACAGGTTTGCACGCCATAAAGTGGCAGTGTTGGCTTGGTGCCTTATGGACAACCACTTCCATTTGATGGTTGATGACCCATATGACAACCTTTCAAAGGCAATGCAGTGCGCACTGACGGCGTATGCTAAGTATTTCAATGGGAAAACGGGAAGAACGGGCCATCTGTTTGACAATCGCTATTCGCGTGTTGCGGTTGAGTCGGACACACAGGCGGTGCAGCTACTCGATTATATCCATCTCAATCCTGTGAAAGGTGCGATCGACTCTCTCGAAGCATACCGCTGGTCAAGCTTTAGGGCATACCAGCTGGGCTACGATCCCTTTGACATCTGCGATGCGGCCCCTATGCTCGATATTGTCGGGGGGTCTCGTCACTATTGTGAGCATCTTAAGGAAGTTGCCGGGCGGATCTGGTCAGTTGAGATTCTTCCACGCCGACGGATCCTCGATGAGGATGCTCTTTCCGTTGCGCGCGAAGTCCTTCCGAGCATAGATCCTGCGCTGCTCAAGGCCCTGCCACGCCCCGATCGTGATGCGTGTCTGCTGAGGCTCAGGCGGGCACATCTCACGGTCAAGCAAATTGCCCGTATCACCGGCATCGGCGCTACAAGCGTGACCAAGGCCACCGCGGGCTGGAACGAGGCGGCGTGAGGTACGTACTGGTGGCGATCGAAGCGCCGTGAGTTCGTCGATGCACTGTGAGCTTTGGAAAGCACTCATCTAAGTCTGTCCCCAATGCGTGAAAACACTCATGTAAGTCTGTCCCCAATGCGTGTGTCCCCAATGCGTGAAAACACTCATGTAAGTCTGTCCCCAATGAGTGCAAAAAGGCGCCCTCCGTAGGGGGGCGCCTTTGGTAAGTTCTATGTGAACGCGAGGTCTTTAACCCGGAGAGTCCGAGGTACTTGTTGGTAAGACCTTATTTAGGAGCGCGCAACCTTGCCGGACTTGAGGCAGGTGGAGCAAACGTTCATCTTGCGACGGTGACCATCGACGACGACGTAGACGCGCTGGATGTTGGGGCGGAACTTACGGTTGGTGACGCGGTGAGAGTGGCTGATGGAGCGACCGGCAACGGGGTGCTTACCGCAAACTTCGCAAACTTTGGACATAACTGACCCTCCTTGGGCGACAAACGAACATGTCGCGTTAACAAACAAGCCTGAACTATAGCACAGAAGTCGCTCCCTGTGCGCAATCTACACAGAGATATTCCTCTTTTGGCGATAGTGCCCACGCCACGGCCCTGGACGTAGATCCGATTTGCGTGCAGCAGAGGGGATTATGCCAGCTCGTGCGTGCGTTTTCAAGCTCGTCCCACAAATATATATAGGTTTATTGAGCTTTGGGCTCCGTTTACGGATTGCTCTGTATTTATGCTCGCAATTAAGCTCGAGGTTGGCTACACTATCCCTTGACCATTAAAGGGGTACGAGATACCCACATGGAATTACATAGCTGCCAAAGAGCAGCCCTTCCTGTGGGTGTCTGGTCCGCTTTAAGCGGTCGGGCATCTATTTTTTTGACTGTGTCAGCAGTCAAGACATGTGAGGAAGGAGATCGATGGGCACGACTTCCCCCAAGGCGGTCATCATGGACGAGACCGCCGTCAATCGAGCGATGACCCGCATCGCGCACGAGATTCTCGAGCGCAACGAGGGCTGTGAAGACCTCGCTCTGGTCGGCATCGTCACGCGCGGCGACCTTCTGGCAAAGAAGCTCGCCGAGGAGATCAAGGAGATCGAGGGCGTCGAAGTTCCGCTCGGCAGCCTGGACATCAGCTTCTACCGCGATGACTATGCGACCAATTTCGCTCCCGCGATCCACGCCACCAACATTCCCTTTAGCGTCGACGGCAAGCGCGTCGTGCTGGTGGACGACATCCTGTACACGGGTCGTACCATCCGCGCTGCTCTGGACGCCGTCATGGACCTGGGCCGTCCGAGCCGTATTGAGCTGGCAGTTCTCGTTGACCGCGGTCACCGCGAGCTCCCCATCTCGCCGGACTTTGTCGGCAAGAACGTTCCCTCGTCGCATGAGGAGAACGTGCACCTATATATGAAGGAAGTCGACGGCCACACCGCCGTCGAGATTAACGACGTCGCGCCGGGTTCCCACGTGGGCTCCGCGCCGCTGGGAGGTGAGTAGTACCGTGGCGTTCAACCATAAGCACCTGATCGACATTACCGAGTACTCCGAAGAGGACATCAAGCTCATCCTCGAGACCGCCAAGGCGTTCTCCGAGGTCAACGAGCGTGCGATCAAGAAGGTCCCCACGCTCAAGGGTAAGACCATCGTCAACATGTTCAACGAGCCCTCGACGCGCACCCGCAGCTCCTTCGAGCTCGCCGAGAAGCGCCTTTCGGCCGACAGCCTCAACTTTGGCGGTTCCTCGACTTCTACGGTCAAGGGCGAGAGCCTCGTCGACACCGTCGAGACCCTCAACGCCTACAAGATCGACTGCATCGTCGTGCGCGACAAGCACGCCGGCGCGCCCTATATCGTCACGCAGAATTCGCCCGCGAGCGTTATCTGCGCCGGCGACGGCAAGCACAACCACCCCACGCAGGCCCTGCTGGACCTGTACACCATTTGGCAGCACAAGGGTGACTTCCACGGTCTGAAGGTCGCTGTCGTCGGCGACATCTCCCACTCCCGTGTCTGCGGCTCGCTGATCCCCGCCCTTAAGATCATGGGCTGCGAGACCTACGCCGTCGCCCCCGGCACGCTGCTGCCTCCGGCACCCGAGGTCCTGGGCTGCGACCACGTGACGAGCGATCTCGATTCCGTCCTGCCCGAGCTGGACGTCGTCTACATGCTGCGCGTGCAGCAGGAGCGCCTCGAGGGTGCCCCGTTCCCGACCATTCGCGAGTACCACAAGCTCTTCGGCCTGACCAAGGACCGCGAGAAGCTCATGAAGCCCGACGCGATCATCTGCCACCCGGGCCCCATCAACCGCGGTGTCGAGTTCGACTCCTATATGGCCGACCACCCGCAACGCTCCGTCATCCTGGAGCAGGTCTACGCCGGTATCTGCGTGCGTATGGCTATCCTGTATCTGCTGCTTGGAGGTGCCGATAATGGCCTTGCTTCTTAAGAATGCCCACGTCGTCGACCCGTCCGTCGAGCTTGACGGTGTCGTTGACGTCCTGATTGACGGCGACAAGATCGCCGAGGTCGGTGAGAATCTCGCTGCCGAGGGAGCCGAGGTCCGCGACCTTTCCGGCAAGTACCTCGTCCCCGGCCTGGTGGATATGCACGTTCACCTTCGCGAGCCCGGCTACGAGGTCAAAGAGGACATCGAGAGCGGCACCCGTGCAGCTGCCAAGGGCGGCTTTACCGGCGTGTGCTCCATGCCCAATACCGATCCCGTCACCGATAACGGCACCGTTGTGGAGTTCGTCAAGTCCCGTGCTGCCGAGGTCGGTCACTGCCGCGTCTATCCGTCGGGCGCCATGACCCGCGGTCTTAAGGGCGAGGCCATGTCCGAGATGGGCGATATGGTCGCCCACGGCGCCGTCGCCTTCACCGACGACGGTCGTGGCGTGCAGGGCGCGGGCATGCTCCGTCGCTGCATGGACTACGGCAAGATGTTCGGCAAGGTCTTTATGAGCCACTGCCAGGACGAGGACCTGGTCGGCCACGGCCAGATCAACGAGGGCAAGGTTTCGACCCGTCTGGCTCTCGAGGGCTGGCCGGCTGCCGGCGAGGAGCTCCAGATCGCCCGTGACATTGAGATCGCCAAGCTGACCGGTGCCAAGCTGCACATCCAGCACATCTCCACCGCTCACGGTCTCGAGCTCGTGCGTGCCGGTAAGGCCGCTGGCGTTCAGGTTACCTGCGAGGCCACCCCGCACCACATGTTCCTGACCGAGAACGACCTGGACGAGACCTACAACACTTCGCTCAAGGTCAACCCGCCGCTGCGTACCGAGGAGGATGCCGAGGCCATCCGTCAGGGCGTCATCGACGGCACCGTCGACGTTATCGTCACCGATCACGCTCCCCACACCCCGTGGGAGAAGGCCCGCGAGTTCGAGCTTGCGCCCTTTGGCATGATCGGCCTCGAGACCTCGCTGTCGCTCGTACTCACCGAGCTGGTCAACACGGGCAAGATGAGCATGGGCCGTATGGTCGAGCTCATGGCCATCAAGCCGCGTGAGATCCTGGGCCTCGACCAGGTTCAGGTCAAGGCGGGCTCCGTTGCCGATCTGACCGTGTTCGACGCGTCCGCCACCTGGACGGTTGGCGAGGACGGTTACGAGTCGCGCGC
>URNM01000087.1 GCA_900549185.1 uncultured Collinsella sp.
CAGCGTCAGATGTGTATAAGAGACAGCTTATGCCGTGTGCGCACCGGGCTCGACCGTCCAGGTGATCGTTGCAACCTGATCGCCTTCGCCGGTTACGTGGAAGATGTCGCGCGTGACGCGGGCGACGTTTCCGCTTGTCTTGAGCTTAATTTTGTCCGTGCCGCCGGCAATGCCCTGGTAGCCCATGTCGAAGGCTGCATTCTTGGAAAGATCGAGGCCCGTCCCCTGCATTGCGGTGTTGGCGTTCTGGAGCGCGCCGTCGGGGCCGACCTTAAAGTCGATGGAGTTCTGCGCGGTTCCGGCCTTGACGTCGGCGGCAATGGTCCAGGTGTTCATGGCGTCGATCTTCATGTTGGTGACATGGATGCCGTAGGCCGAATGATTATCGATGGTGGTCGCGTCTTCTGAGGGGCCCTGAAGCGTGCCGTCGGCCTTGGCGACGAAGGGAATAACCGTCGGAACTTTGAACTCAACGTTGTCGATCTCGGTCCTGACCATTACTTTCGTGGTTCCAACGCGCCCGGCTGCCATAGCTGGCGTCGGGGCGGCGCCCATTGCGAGCGCGAGCGCGAGCCCTGCGCCCACGACGAGCGCTCTGGCTCCGTTCATGTTCCTGGTGATGTCCATGGTCGTTCCTTTCTATTCGCCGCGGGCCGTCCCCGCGATGATTGGACGAATGCTGGTGAATTGCGTGCGGTGCCGCGTCGGCCGGAAAGCTAGTTCTCGGCTTGCTCAACCCGTACCTTGACACGTGTCGGATTGCCGTGGCTGTCGAGGGTCTTGGCATCGAGTGCCTGGATCTCGATGTACGCCTCGCCTTCTTTGATGTCGCCGGCGGGGCACGTCTCGATTGTCTTGCCGGTCTCGACCACACCGGATTCGTACATGGTCTCGTCGTTTTGGATGACGCGGAATCGCTGAGGAAATTTATTGTCTTGGACGTTTTGGACGTTGACGCGCAGCTTGCCGTCCTCCTGCAGCTGGGCGACCGGTGCGACCGAAATCGTCATCATGTTGTCGCGGACGATGGCGTCGAGCTCATCTTGGATTTCCTGACGCGTTTTGCCCTCCGCCGTCGTAACCGAAGCGCCCGCCTCGGGTACGGGCTGCGACTGCCAAGCGTATAGTCCTACGGCGACAAGGGCGCAGACGATGGCCAGGCAGGCAACGATGAGCTTCTTGCGATGTCCCAGGCCTGCAAAGTGGGGTGGCTTCTTCGCGCTCATGCGGCATCCTTGGCGGTATAGATGCGCGCAAAGGTGGACGGGTCCGCTCCAAAGAGCATGTGAAGCATCAGGCGGCGCGAGTAGACGAGTTCTTCGAAGTCGGGAGGGAGCTCGATGTCGTGGATATGCGCGATGTGGTGGGCGAGCGCCGAGAACGACTCGGGGTCGCAGATCACATCGGTGGTAACGTGGTAGACCGTCGTATCGGGGAATGCCTCTTCGTCGAAAGGCAGGAGATGGGGATCGTCGTCGACTTCGATGGCGATGCCGTACTGGGGCCAGTAATATGCCATGGGAACCTCCCTGCTTCTGGGCCAAAACTTCTATCGGTTTTGGCTGTCGACGCCGACCGTATCAGCCGCTACTTGACCAATTTCTGACCAAATGCTTGACGGATTGGCGTCTCCGCAGGTAAAAGGCGGCAAAAAATACTCCAACTTTTTCAAGCGACAATCGCGCGGTCGGCGACGGCGGGGCCATATGTGTCAAAAGCATCGTCTGCCGAGGAAATCAAGCCGCTCGCCGAATTGCACGAACGTAAAAATCGCCAATTATGGAGACGGTCTCGAACACGTCGACGAAACGATGCGGTAACATCTCCCTGCAAACACTGTAGTTAGCTAAAGGGGGAGTTCGAGTGTCTGCAACCATCAAACCCTTCACCGACGAGTTCGAAGAGTATGGTCGCGATGAGTCTCGCGCATCGGGCGAGGCCTCGAGCATCTCGTTTCCGACAACGGAAGACGAGGTCCGTGCCATTTTGGAAAAGCTCCATGCCGAGCGTGTCCCGGTAACGGTTCAGGGCGCCCGAACCGGCCTTGCCGCCGGTGCCGTGCCCCACGGCGGGCATATCCTCAATACTTCCCGTATGAATCGCTACTCGGGCCTTCGTCGCGATGAACAAGGCCAATTTCTGCTGCGCGTGGAGCCGGGCGTTGTGCTCTCGGAGCTGCGCAAGCAGCTGAGCAAGAAGGTGCTGCCGACTGCTGGTTGGGACCAGGCATCGCTTGAGGCCTACGAGGAGTTCCAAGAGGCCCCCGAGCAGTTCTTTCCCACCGATCCCACCGAGACGTCTGCCTGTCTGGGCGGCATGGCGGCATGCAACGCCTCCGGCGCCCGCAGCTACGCTTACGGCCCCATGCGCCCACATATCACGGGACTCCACGTCGCGCTGGCTGATGGCGATTTGCTTGAGCTTCAGCGCGGCGAGGCTTTTGCCCAGGGCTGCCACCTGTCGCTCGTGACGGCAGCGGGCCGTGCACTCGAACTCGATCTTCCCGGATATACCATGCCCAAGACAAAAAATGCCTCAGGCTATTTCGTTGCGGACGAAATGGACGCCATCGACCTCTTTATCGGTGCTTGCGGCACGCTCGGCGTTATCACCGAGCTCGAGATTGCCCTGCAGGCGGCGCCTGCGGTCGTTTGGGGTGTGAGCTGCTTTTTCGATAGCGAAGACAAGGCCGTGTCCTTCACCGATTCTGTGCGTCCCGTCCTGTCCCACGCGGCTGCCATCGAATATTTCGATGCGGGCGCCCTGGATATCCTGCGTCGTCAGCGTGAGCAGTCGACCGCGTTCGCCTCGCTGCCGTCGCTCGACAAAGAGGCCAAGGTCTGTGTCTACGTGGAGCTCGACTGCGATGACGAAGTTCAGGCGACTGAGGAGCTGTATCACTTGGGGTGGGTACTGGAGCTTGCGGGCGGCAGTGACGATGCGACATGGGTCGCGCGCACCGAGGTCGATCGCGAGTGTCAGCGATTCTTCCGCCATGCGGTCCCCGAGAGCGTCAACATGCTCATCGACGAGCGCCGCCGCGCGGATCCCACCATCACCAAACTGGGCTCGGACATGTCGGTGCCCAACGCACGCTTGGGCGATGTCATCGCCCTTTATCGCCGCACGTTGGCCGAAAGTGGGCTTGAATCTGCCGCCTGGGGGCACATCGGTAACAACCATCTGCATGTGAACATCCTGCCGCGCGATGCGCAGGACTACCGTCGCGGTGGCGAGCTGTTTGCCCAGTGGGCTGCGGAGGTAACGGCTATGGGCGGTGCCGTTTCTGCCGAGCACGGCGTCGGCAAGATCAAGGCGGGCTTCTTAGAGACGATGTACGGTCACGAGGCCATGGTCGAGTCGGCGCGGCTCAAGCTCCAGCTCGATCCCGACGGGCAGCTGGGTCGCGGCAACCTGTTTTCGGAGAAGCTCTTGGATGAGCTCGTCCAGAAAGGGGGCGCGTGAAGATGAGCGATTTCCATATGGTGGTGTGCGTCAAGGCCGTGCCGGGCAGCACCGAGGTCAAGATGGACCCCAAGACCAATACCATCGTGCGCGATGGCAAGCAGGCGGTCATTAATCCCTTTGATGCGAGCGCTTTGGAATGCGCGCTGGCGCTGAAAGACGACTTTATCGGCTTTGGCATGGACGTGCGCGTAACGGTGGTGTCGATGGGCATCCCCGCGACCGAGTCGCTGCTGCGCGACTGCATCGCTCGAGGTGCCGACGACGCGCTGCTGCTGACCGATCGTGCCTTTGCAGGTGCCGATACACTGGCAACCACCTATGCCCTCAAGTGCGGCATCGAGGCGCTCGACGAGGACTTCGACCTGCTCATCTGCGGCAAGATGGCGGTGGATGGCGATACGGCCCAGATTGGTCCCGAGCTTGCCGGAGCCTTTGAGATTCCCTGCGTGACCGACGTGAGTTGCGTGCAGAGCGCGGGCTTTACGACCTGTGGCTCGCTGGCGCTCGTTCACGGATGCGATGCCGGCGAGGAGACGGTGTATCTTGAGATGCCGTGCGCGATGACGACTGCCAAGGAGATTGGCCAGTTGCGTATGCCGAGTATTGCCGGTATTCGCGCGGCGGAGGAGGCGGACGTGCGCGTGGTCAGTGCCGCCGACGTGAACGCCGACCCCGCGCGTTGCGGTCTTGCCGGGTCGCCGACACAGGTCGTGCGCTCGTTTGTGCCCGACCGTGACCAAACGTGCGAGGCCGTTGAGGGGACGGCGTCCGAGCAGGCGGCAAAGCTTGCCAAGATTATCGAGGGGATGGCATAGATGAGCGGACTGATTATCGATAGCGAAGCCTGTATCGGCTGCGGTCGCTGCGTTCGCGCCTGTGCCTCGGGCGGCATCGTAGTGGAAGGCGAGCGACCCAGCCGATGCGCCCGCGTAACCGACGGCTGCATCCTATGCGGTGGGTGCGTCGACGCCTGCCCTGTCAACGCTATCTCGATCGAGCGTGACGAGGCCGCTGGTGCGGTGGACCTTGATGCATATCGAGACATTTGGGTATTCGCGCAGACCGACGAGCACGATACGGTGACTCCCGTTGCCTATGAGCTTATGGGCAAGGGCCGCGAGCTTGCCGATGCTCGCGACTGCCGTCTGGTGGCACTGATCGGTATGGGTCCCGAGGGTTCTCTCGGCGACCTGGAGCATCTGGTTTGCGCGGGCGCCGACGAAGTCCTGGCCTGTCGCGACGAGCGCCTGCGCCAAAACGATGCGGAGGTCTACGCCCGCTTGATCTGCGATTTGGTAGCCGAACGCAAACCCGAGGCCATCCTATACGGTGCGACCGCTTTTGGCCGCGAACTGGCACCCGGCGTTGCCGTGCGCTTGCAGACGGGCCTTACGGCTGACTGCACCGTACTTTCGATGGATACGGAGACGGGACTGCTGCAACAGACGCGTCCGGCGTTTGGCGGCAACCTGATGGCCACCATCGTCTGCCCCAATCATCGTCCCCAGATGGCAACGGTTCGTCCCGGCATCTTTAAGGCGCCCGACTTTGACTACGACCGCTCCGGCACGATCACCCAGATATCGCTTGCGGATGATGCTAAGGCTCGTGTCGAGATCTCGATTCCCGTCGAGGAGTGGAGGCAGCAGGCCTCGATCGCCGATGCCGAACGCTTGGTCGTGGTGGGCCGCGGCATTGGCTCCAAGAAGAATCTGCCCCTGATGCGAAGGCTCGCCGAGGCTCTGGGAGCCGAGCTTGGTTGCACGCGACCTGTCGTGGAGGCCGGCTGGTTGGAGTATCGCCATCAGATTGGTCAGACCGGCGTATCGGTTTCGCCCAAGCTTCTCGTGAGTATCGGTGTTTCGGGCGCCATCCAGCATCTTGCCGGCATCGGTGGGGCGGAGTGCATTATCGCCATCAACGAGGACCCGGATGCCCCCATTTTTGGTGCTGCCCAGTACAAGGTTGTTGGGGACGCCGTCGAGGTCGTCGAGGAGCTGCTGGCCCAGCTTGAGCGCTAGGCGCGCGCCAGCCAGTCGCGCATCTCGTCCTTTAGGCGGCTCCAGGTTGCCTGCGTGGCGGGGTCGGTAAAGGGCCGCGTAATGCCAAAGGGCGCGTCGAGCAGGCGGTGGATATCGCCCTGTTCGCGCGCCAGCGCGCGGCTTGCTGGATAGACGAGCTCAAACATAAAGCAGATGAGTCCCACCAGGTAGTCTGCGGGCTCGTTGCGTTCATCGCGTGCGACGCAGCGGTGCTCGTCAAAGGCGGCAAGTGTCGGCGACGAGAAACGGCTGCCGAGAAACGTCTTCTCGTCCACCTTGAGGATGGTGTCGACGGTGCTGTCGGCGATGGCGCGCATAATGTCGATCTTGTCACCATCGCGCACGATATCGCAGAAGCTTCGCGTGCGCACGTCGAGCTGCGCGGGTAGACGGAAATCGCTGTGATAGGCAATGCTCGCTCGGATGAGCTCATCTTCTGCCGGGTCATCGATAAAGTCGCGGATGCTCGTTACGGCGGGTGCATCGGCGGGATTCTCGCCAAAGAGGACCTCGATGCCCAGCGCCGCATGGCTCATGCTCTCGGCGTCCTTAAAGGTGTCCCAGCGTCGTAGCTGCTCGAAGCGGCCCATATCGTGTAGCAGGCCGCAAAGCCATGCCAGGTCAATATCTTCTGACGACCAGCCCTGCTCGCGCGCTACGGCATCGCATGCCTCGGCCACGTGGTACGTATGCTCGATTTTGAGCGCGATGCGTGGGTTGGTGGCGTCGTAGGCATCGGTGTAGCTTTTGAAGGCCGCGCGCGCCCGGTCTCGATCGATAGCTGTCATAATGACTTCCTAAAAAGTTGTGTCTTTCGATCCGGTGGCAATTGTAGGTGAACTCGGTTGCTGTCGGATGATGATTCTGCCGTATCGCTACATGCGGCTCGGAGACCTTGTCAGGATGAGAAGCGTATGGTGTTCAAAATCGTTAGAACCGTCTGGCCGGTGATGCTTACCTATGTTGCAATAGGCGCGCCGTGCGGAATGATCATGGGGCAGACGGGAATGGAGCCCTGGATGGTCTTTGCCCTGAGCAGCACGTTTGTGACGGGCAGCGGCCAGTTTATGATCTGCAACCTTTGGCTGGCGGGCGTACCGGCACCTTCGATTATCGCGAGCGTTGCCGCCATCTCCTCGCGCTTTGCGCTTTACTCGGCATCGATCGCGCCGCATCTGAGGGGTGCTTCGAAGCGTCAGACGCTGGCTGTTGCCGCGACACTTACCGAGGAGGCATATGGCATCTCGCTTGCCAAGCTGATTGAGGGGGAGGATTGGGGCCCGCGCGAGTCCTTTGTGCTCAATGCGATCCTCATCGCAACATGGGGCGTTTCGTGTACGACGGGCGCCATCGTCGGCGCCGTTGTCGATGTTCCCACCGCCATTGCAGCCTTTGTCTGCACCTCGCTCTTTATCTGCCTGCTCTTTTCGCAGCGGCGGTCGCGCGGCAACGTTGTCGCGGCGGTTTCGGGCGCGGTGTCCGTCGCCGTATGCAAGTTCTTGGGCCTCGCGAATATTGCCGTGCCGGCAAGCGTCGTGGCCGGCATTGCCATTGCGCTGGCGTGCGATGCTGTATTTGACGGAAGAGGTGCCCGCGATGCCCGTTAACGAGTTCTTGGTTCTGTGGCTGTCGTCGTGGGCTGCTATCGCGTTCTTTCGCATCGCGCCGGCGTTCGCCTTGCGCGGGCGGACCCTGTCGCCCCGCATTACCGAGGCCCTGGGCTATATCCCGCCCGCTGCCTTTGCCGCGCTGGTCGCCAACGACTTGGTGAGCCCCGGCGCGTTCGACGCGGGACTCTGGCCTGCCTTGGTTCCCTGGATTGCGGCCGCCGGCGTCGTGGTCGTGGCGGTCAAGACAAAATCGATGCTGTGGTGCTGCGTCTCAGGCATCGTACTCTATATCGTCTTGAGCCTTATATAGGGGTGGCGTCGCGGGCGCCGAATCTCGTTCCATCCCAACTTGTCGAATTTTTCACCGAGCTGGTCTATTTCTTCTGGTACCATGGTCAAACTTTACTGTAGCAAAGCGTGACGTGGGCTTTTGTACCCCGTCAGCGGAAATGGGGGTTTCATGGCACAGGAAGCAGCCGCCAACGAGCAAAAGAAGTTCAGGGTCCCGCGCATCCCGGGCGACATCATGATCTATCCGATGATCGTCGGTCTTTTGCTCAACACCTTCTGCCCGCAGGTTTTTGAGATCGGCGGCTTCTTTACGGCTGCCTGCCGCGGTGGCTCCAATACCATCG
>URNM01000088.1 GCA_900549185.1 uncultured Collinsella sp.
ATCTACACTCGACTAGTCGTCGGCAGCGTCAGATGTGTATAAGAGACAGGAACATCTCCATACGCCCCTACAGAAACCTGTACCTTTTTGTGCAACAAAAAAGCCGCTGTATCAGCGGCTTTTTCTCGTTTGGGCATGAAAAAAGGCGGCCGCCCTTTGTGGACGGTCGCCTTTAGTTGTTATGAAGTTTGCCTTAGGCGCGGGTCTTGATCTCCTCGAGCACCTTGGCAACGAACTCGTCAACGCTCATCTGAACGGTCTCGTTGGAGCGATCGCGAACGGAAATGTTGCCGGCCTCGACCTCCTTCTCGCCCAGGATGAGCATGTAGGGCACGCGATCGATGCTGCGGGCCTCGCGGATCTTGTAGCCGATCTTCTCGTCGCGGTCGTCGCAGACCACGCGAATGCCGGCCTCCTCCAGCTTGGCGCACACCTCGTGGGCGTAGTCGCGGCTCTTCTCAGAGACGGGAAGCGCCTTGACCTGCACGGGAGCCAGCCAGGTGGGGAACTTGCCCGCAAAGTGCTCAATCAGAATACCAATGAAGCGCTCGATGGAGCCAAAGCATACGCGGTGCAGCATGATAGGGCGCTTCTTGGTGCCGTCGGCGTCCACGTACTCCAGGTCAAAGTTGAGCGGCATCTGGAAGTCGAGCTGGACGGTGCCGCACTGCCAGGTACGACCGAGTGAGTCCTCCAGGTGGAAGTCGATCTTGGGGCCGTAGAAGGCGCCGTCGCCCTCGTTAACCTCGTAGTCCATGCCCAGCTTCTCCAGAGCGGTGCGCAGGCCCTCCTCGGCGCGAGCCCAGTCCTCGTCCGAACCCATGGAGTCCTCGGGGCGGGTGGAAAGCTCAACGTGATACTTAAAGCCAAACTTCTGGTACACGGAGTCGATGAGGTTAACCACGCCCACGATCTCGTCAGTCAGCTGGTCGGGACGCACAAACAGGTGGGCGTCGTCCTGGTTAAAGCAGCGCACGCGGAATAGGCCATGCAGGGCGCCGCGCAGCTCGTGGCGGTGCACCAGGCCAATCTCGCCGGCGCGGATGGGCAGCTCGCGGTAGGAGTGCGGCTTGGAGGCATACACCAGCACGCCGCCCGGGCAGTTCATGGGCTTAATGCAGTACTCTTCGTCGTCGATGACGGTGGAGTACATGTTGTCCTTGTAGTGGTCCCAGTGGCCCGAGGTCTTCCACAGCTGCTTATTCATGATGAGCGGCGTGGAGATCTCCACGTAGCCGGCCTTGTGGTGAATCTCGCGCCAGTAGTCCAGCAGCGTGTTCTTAAGGATCATGCCGTTGGGCAAGAAGAACGGGAAGCCGGGGGCCTCGTCGCGCATCATAAAGAGGTCCATCTCGCGGCCGATCTTGCGGTGGTCGCGCTTCTTGGCCTCCTCCAGCATGTGCATGTGCTCGTCGAGCTCTTCCTTGGTGGCAAAGGCGACTCCGTTGATGCGGGTGAGCATCTTGTTGTCCTTGTCGCCCTTCCAGTAGGCGCCCGAGACGCCGGTGAGCTTAAAGGCCTTGAGCGCCTTGGTGTAGCAGATGTGGGGGCCGACGCACATGTCGATGTAGTCGCCCTGCTGGTAGAAGGTGATGCGCGCGTCGTCGTCCAGGTCGCCGATGTGCTCGACCTTGTACTTCTCGCCGCGCTCCTCCATAAGGGCGATGGCCTCGGCGCGGGGCTTCTCGTACACGGAAAACTTGAGGTTCTCCTTGACGATCTTCTTCATCTCGGCCTCGATCGCGGGGAAGTCGTCCTCGCTGATCTTGACGCCCTCGGGCAGGTCGACGTCATAGTAAAAACCGTTGTCGGTCGCGGGACCGTAGGCAAAGTCGGCCTCGGGATAGAGACGCTTGATGGCCTGCGCCATGATGTGCGCGGCGGAGTGGCGGATGACGTGCGTGACCTCGTCCTGCGGGAGCTCGGCCACCGAACCGTCATTGTAGAGTGCCTTCATGGGTATGTTTTCTCCTCTCGGATGCCTGGTGCAAGTGCGTGCGATGCGCTCGGCATTTTTGACTTGCATCATTATAGGCAGGTTGCCTTGGTATACAAGCGCCCGCCGCACCTTAATGGCACGGCGGGCGATTTTCTACGCATGCTTCATCGTGTGGGGGCGGGGTTGCTGGGCGCGCGTGTGGCTTACGCGTGGCGCGCGGCGCCCGTGGCTTGCGGCCGGCCCGGCGATGGATGCGTTACTGGATGCGAGTTCGGCAGTAGGGGCAGACCTTCCAGTGCGCGTCGAGCGGGCGATGGCAGCTGGGGCACACGTTGCGAACCTGGGTGTCGCACACGGGGCACACGACAAAATCCTTCTCGATGGGCGCTCCGCACTGCGGGCAGGTGCCGTACTGGGCAAGCTGGCGCTCGCGCAGGGCCATGTCCAGCTCCTGCTCCTCGCGGTCGGCCGCGTAGGAGTGCGGACGCAGGACCAGGTAGGCGATGAGGCCCACAAACGGGATGAGAGCGATGATGCCCCATGCCACGTAGGCGCTGGCGCCGCGGCGGCGAGCGTCGATGAACACATAGACGACCGACAGCACGTACAAGGCGATGATAAAGCCCACGAAGGCATAGATGACGCCCATAAGCTGCGGTGACATGAGCTCGTTGATGTATTTGGACATTGAGGTGTACCTTTCGGAATAATTACAGTTCGGTCAAGTTTACCACGGGGTTTGTTTATATGGGACCACGGCTGGGTACGGGGCTGACGCGGACACAAACATCTCAATCTGTAACAGATGGGAGCGGAATCCGGGTCTAGATGTTACAGAACGAGACACAGGGGTCCCTCCCCGACTTCAATCTCAATCTGTAACATCTGGACTCCAAAAACAGCTCTTACTGTTACAGATCGAGATGAACGGTGAGCCCTCCGTTAAATATCTCAATCTGTAACAACTAGGGACCAGAAACCCTTCTATCTGTTACAGATCGAGACAAAGGAAAACGTCCAATCTCAATATCTCAATCTGTAACAACAACTCGGCAAAAACAGTCCCAGATGTTACAGATTTAGACATTCGAAACCGACTGATAGGTTCATCTAAATCTATAACATCTAGACCCCAAAACGGTCCCTAGATGTTACAGATCGAGACAGAAGAATCTCTCCCTGACTTTAAATCTCAATCTGTAACACATGGGACCGATTTTCCCCTCTTACTGTTACAGATAAAGACAAACGGAGGGGCCGTCTGGCAAACGTCTCGATCCGTAACATCTGGAACCCAGTTCTTCTGCTTACTGTTACAGAACGAGATAAACCCCTGACACCAGTGGCGGCAGACGAGGTCACCGATGGTCTTGAGTCTCGCCTCGCCTGCCGTTGGCGGGTGTAGCGGGGCTGTTCGCCGCATTGCCGCCGCGCCGAGGGCACGCAGACCGTAGGATGGTCTTATTGACAGCCTGTCAACTTGTCTTGGAGGCACCGTGGCAGAAACGTTTGATATCGCGATTGTCGGCGCGGGCATCACCGGATGCGCCATCGCGCGTCAGCTCGCGAGATTTGACCTTACCATTTGCGTGATCGAGGCGGCCAACGACATCGCGCTGGGCGCCTCGAAGGCCAACGGTGGCCTGGTGCACGCTGGCTACGATCCGGCGCCGGGCACGGTAAAGGCGCAGGTCAACGCTCGTGGTTGCGAGTTGTACGGTGCGTGGGCGCAGGAGCTGGGCTTTCTGTTCTGCCGCACCGGGTCGATGGTGCTGGGCTTTAACGACGAGGACCGCACGCATCTGGAGCAGCTGCAGTGCAACGGCCATATCAACGGCGTGCCCGAGCTGTCGATCGTCGGACCCGACCGCATCCACGAATTAGAGCCGCGCGCCAGTGCCGATGCAACGTGCGCGTTGTGGTGCCCCTCGACTGGGTTTGTCGACCCGTTTGAGGTTGCCATCGCCGCGCTGGAGAACGCCGTGGCCAACGGGGTGACGTTTATGCGCTCCGCATCGGTGGAAGCGATCGAGGTAGCTCCCGGCGCTGGCGACGGGAGCGGTGACGGGACCGCTCGCTTTACGCTGGTGACACCGACCGGTGATGTGCGTTGCCGCTATTTGATTAATGCCGCGGGCAACGGCGCCGCAAACATCTCGCATATGGCGGGCGCCGAGGAGTTCCAGATGGTCTGGCGCCAGGGCAACATCGTGGTGCTGGACAAGGAGCCACGTGCGCTCATGCCGCTCTACCCCGTTCCCACGCCGGTTTCCAAGGGCGTCATCGTTACAGGCACCGTCCACGGCAACACGGTGATCACCGCGACCGCCGCCGTGCGCGATCCGGGCGACACGCAGACCTACGCCGGCGACGTTAACGCGCTGCTGACCGGCGCGCGCAAGCTGGTGCCCGATCTGGATACGCGCCGCGTGGTGCGCGCATTTGCCGGCGGGCGTCCGGTCATTCAGGGAACGAACGACTTCTTTATTGGGCAGTCGGCCGTGGTGCCGGGACTGTTCCAGGCGGCAGGCATTCAGTCGCCGGGCGTGGCGAGCGCGCCGGCCATTGCCGAGCGCATGGAGCAGGTTATGCGCGACGCGGGTGTGGTTTTGCGCGAACGGGATGACTGGAACCCAATTCGCCGCGCGCCGGACGACTTTGACCGCGCACCACTGGCGCGCAAGGAGGAGCTGATCGAGTCCGATCCCGCGTGGGGCCAGATTGTCTGCCGCTGCGAGACGGTGCCCGAAGCCGAGATCGTGGCCGCGATCCGACGCCAGCCGGGCGCGGTTTCGGTCGAGGGCGTCAAGCGCCGCTGCCGTGCCGGTATGGGCCGGTGTCAGAGCGGCTTTTGCCAGAGCCGCGTGGTGGCGATTCTGACGCGCGAGTTGGGCTGCAACCCTAGCGAGGTATTACTGGAGGACGCCGGCTCCTGGTTGGTCGAGGGACCTTTGAAGGGGGTGCGCTAGGATGGAGGAGTTCAAATCGAGTGCGATTGATTGCGGCGTCGTAGAAGCCGTACAAACACAAGCCTTCGACGTGGTCGTTATCGGCGGCGGACCCGCTGGCATGGCGGCTGCGCTTGCCGCACATAATGCCGGCGCCCACGTGGCCATCGTGGAGCGCGAGCAGCACCTGGGCGGAATCCTCCGCCAGTGCATCCACCCCGGCTTTGGCCTATCGCACTTTAAACAGGAGCTCACCGGTCCCGAGTACGCACAGCGCTTTATCGACCAGGTACGCGCGACCGACATTGCGCTGTTCCTGGGCAGCATGGTGATTGGGATCGATTCGAGCGAGGGCGCGGAAGCCGCCGCGGTCCATACCGTCACGCTCATGAGCCCCGCCGGCATGCTGCAGCTCACCGGACGCGCGGTCGTCCTTGCCATGGGCTGCCGTGAGCGCACCCGCAGCGAGATAAAGATACCCGGCAGCCGACCCGCCGGCGTGTTTACGGCGGGCCTAGCGCAGCGATACATCAATATCGAAAACCTCAAGCCCGGCTCGCGTGCCGTCATTTTGGGTTCGGGCGATATCGGGCTCGTCATGGCGCGCCGCTGCACGCTCGAGGGGATTTCCGTCGAGGGCGTGTACGAGCTCATGCCATACGCCAACGGTCTGCGCCGCAACGTCAAGAACTGCCTGGACGATTTTGGCATTCCGCTGCATCTGTCCACCACGGTCACGCGCGTGATTGGGCACGACCGCGTGGAAGCCGTCGAGGTGAGCCAAGTCGACGAGCGCCTGGCGCCCATTTCAGGGACCGAGCGCATTGTTCCGTGCGACACACTGCTGCTTTCGGTGGGATTGATTCCCGAGAACGAGCTTTCGGTGGGCGCGGGCGTTGAGCTTGACCCACGCACGCGCGGCGCCGTGGTGGACCAGAGCCTGCAAACGGGCTTGCCAGGCATCTTTGCCTGCGGCAACGTGCTGCACGTGCACGACCTGGCCGACAACGTAACGACCGAGTCCGAGAGGGCTGGCGCAGCTGCAGCGGCGTGGGCGCTGGGGACCGGCGCGGGCACCGTTCCGGACTGGGAGCTCACGGTCTCCCCTGCCGGCATCGCGGGCTACGCGCTGCCGGGACGCATTACGACTGTGACACTCACCAGACTCAACTTCCGTGTGCGCCGACCGGTCGATGCCGCCCGCGTGCGTATTCTAGCAGGCGACGAGGAACTACTTACAGGCAAGGTCCGCCCGTTTAAACCGAGCGTCATGGAGAGCCTCCCGCTGCCGCCAAAGGTGATTCAGCGCGCACTCGACCTAGGTGCTAGCGAAATTGTCCTGTCCGTCGATCCCATCGAGGAGGCGTAAGACCATGAGCATAAACGCGATCGAAACGTTGCAGTTCAACTGCACAACCTGCCCATCTGAGTGCCTCCTGACCGTAGAGGTAGAGCGTGACGAAGACGGCGCCGTGGTAGAAGTGCGCTCCGTAACCGGCAACAACTGCCCGCGCGGCGATAAGTTCGCACATCAGGAGCTCACCTGCCCCATGCGCGTGCTCACCACCACCGTGGCCGTCTCCGGCGGCGACGAAGCCCCGCTCCCCGTGCGCACATCCGAAGCCATCCCGCTGACCCTCCACGCCCAAGCCATGGACCTCATCCGAGGCCTAATCGTCAAAGCCCCCATCCGCATGGGCGACGTCGTCCTCCCCGACCTCCTCAACACCAACATCAACCTAATCGCCAGCATGGACATCGACCCAGCCTAAGCAGCTCATTTAGAACGGGGCTTTTAGTTACGCTGCCATCCATCCCACCCCTCCTCAATTGCGGTGAAATAGTTCCTGATTTCCGCCAAAACCCCGGCATCCAGGAACTATTCCACCGCAACTATCCTTGGGATCGGTATTCAGCTTGTGCCTACTTTAGTGCCATTTCAAAACTATGCCGGATTACGGGGCCGATTCGGAGACCCCCATCCATACCGGCCATTTTCAATTTTTGATAAACCCTCTACCTGCGGTTTTAATTTCGCGATTTTTCCCATGATCAAGTAATACAGGTCCAGCCCCGTAATCCGCCATACTTTTGAAACCAGCCCATTTGGGACGGGACCATATTGACTACTTTTACCTATCAGCCCGCATGTTTGACGCATCTAAAATAGCCCCGTCCCAAATTAACTACCCTGGCATTGGGGATACCATGGTGGCACCCTAGCGAAAGGACGATGTATGGCACATGTCGATGACCAGCGCGTGGCGCGCGTGCTCGATGCGCTCGAGGCTCAGCACCCCGGCGCGCAGCTGCTTGTGAACGACCCGTGGTCGATCTACTATCTGACCGGCTTTTATGCCGATATGTTCGAGCGTTTTTGCGGCGTGCTGCTCGCACGCGATGCCGAGCCGGTGATCTTGGTCAACGCCCTGCATCAGCTGCCCGAGTACGACAATGCCCGCGTCGCCTATCACACCGATACCGACGTCGTGACCGACACCATCGCGCGCGAGATCGATCCTGCCAAGCCTCTCGGCATCGACACCGTTATGCGCTCCGGCTTTTTGATGCCCCTTATTGATCGTCACGCCGCGAGCGAGTTCTTCCTGGGCGACTTTGCCGTCACCGCCGCACGCACCCACAAGGATGCCGCGGAGCAGGAGCTCATGCGCATGTCCTCAGCCGCCAACGACGCCGTGATGGCCGACGCCATCAAGCTCGTTCACGAGCTGTCTCTTATACACATCTGACGCTGCCGACGACTA
>URNM01000089.1 GCA_900549185.1 uncultured Collinsella sp.
ATCTACACTCGACTAGTCGTCGGCAGCGTCAGATGTGTATAAGAGACAGATCACCTACAGCGTTAGCCATCAAACGGCAAAGTCCCCGTCGAGCACACGCCCGGCGGGGACTTTTTCTATGCCGATCGCCCTACCACCGCAAAGGTGCCTGTCCCCCTTGCGGTGGTTTTGGTCGGCTAGCCTTCGAGCTGCGCCACCTTGTAGCGGTAGGCTGCGGCGATGACGTCCTTGCAGCCTTCGCGGCCCAGCTTGGCGCGGTTGACGACGATGTCTTTACCGCTCGTCATCTTCCACTTGCCGGCGCTATAGCGCTTATAGAACGCCTCGCGCGCCTTCTGCTGCTGTTTGACCAGCTTGGCGCCCTTCTTTTTGTTAAGGCCACGCTTCTTGCGCACAATCTCGACGCGGTCCTCAAAGGGTGCGGTCACCAACACGGCAATGTGGCTGGGGTTGTTGCGCAGCAGGTAATCGGACAGACGGCCTTCGATAATGCAGCTCTCGGTCTCGCCCAGATCCAAAATCACCTGGCTCATCTTTTGGAACAACTTATCCGAGTACGAACGCGCATCGTAGCGGTCGGGCAGAAACGCCATGTTCTCCACGGCCAGACGCTCATCATAGGCGGCCATCTTATCGAGCGACTCGCCCGCGCGCAGCGACGCACGCACCAGCAGCTCGTTATCGTACAGCGGAATCCCCAACTCGTTGGCAAGCATGCGTCCGATCTCGTGGCCCTCGGCGCCAAAGTCGCGCGCGATGGTAATGACCACAGGACTCTTCTTATTCACCAGATCGCTCATCGCGATTCCTTTCTCTATGTGACAAAGGGACTGTCCCTTTGCCACATTCTACGCTGCCACCATTCGCCTCTGATAAGCCCTCACCAGCAGCGAGATACCAAAGTTGAGCACAAAGTACATCGCAAACACCAGGCCGTAGAGCATAAGAACCTGCGACAGGTCGATCGCGTGAGCCATCACGACATTTGCCGTGTACATGAGCTCGGCCACGTTAATGCCCGAAAGATACGAACTGTCCTTGATGACGGTCGTGCACTGGCTAAACAGCGCCGGAATGATCGTCTTAAACGTCTGCGGCAGAATGATGTAGCGCATGGTGGCAAAGAAGCCGAAGCCCTGGCTCTGCGCCGCCTCAAACTGGCCGCGCGGAATCGAGTTGAGGCCGCCGCGCACAATCTCGGCCATAACAGCGCTGGTAAACAGCGTGAAGGCGATGGTCGAAATCACAATGTCCAAACCCTGCACCGTAAAGTAGATAAACAGGATCCACAGCAGGTTTGGCGTGCAACGGAACAGCTCGATATAGGCGCTCACCAAAATACGGAACGGGCGGGGCGCATAGCTTTTAACGAGCGCCAGCACCGTACCAAAGATGAGCGAGAAAAAGATCGACAGCGCCGAGATCTCGATCGTCTTAACAAAGCCGCCCCAGATGTAGAGCAGGTTGGTCGCGTTGAAGATTTCCATGCGCTAGGCCTCCTCTACGTTGTCGAGCCCCAGCTCGGCCAGGCTCACGCCGCGCGGACGCTCCTTGGAGCGGCGCTCGAGCCACTGCACCAGCATGGCGAGCGGAAAGCAGATGATGAAGTACATAAGGCAGCAGACGATGTATCCCTGCAGGTAACCGTACAGACTCACAAAGTTGTCGGAACGGTACATAAGATCGCCGCCGGCCACAAGCGCCAGCACCGACGTGTTCTTGACCAAGTTGAGCGCCTGGTTACACAGCGGCGGCAGAATGATCTTGAATGTCTGGGGCAGCACGATGTACCAGTACGCCTGCGCACGGGTGAAGCCCTGGCTCTGGGCCGCCTCCATCTGACCGCGCGGAACCGCCTCGATACCAGTGCGGATGACCTCCGAAATGTAGGCCGCGTGATACAGGCCCACACCCAAGAAGCCCAGCACGAACGGTGCGATGCGCACCGGCTGGTCGGCACCGGTTATGGCCTGCAAAAACTGCGGACCGGCCATGTACATAAAGAGCACCTGCACGGGCAACGGGGTGTTCTGGTAAAACTCCACGTACACGCGGCTTATGGCGCGCAGAACGCGCGAGCGAGTGGTAGAGAACACGCCAAGCAGCGTGCCCAGCACCAGCGACAGCAGCAGACCGGCAACGACCACTTGCAGCGTCACGCCAAAGCCCTCCCAGAAGGGCCCCATGTTTTGAAATGTCGTCGACCAACGGTCGGCGTCAAATAATCCTTCGAGCATTTGATTCCTTCCTTGGACGATGCGCCTATACAAGACCCCAGGTCTTGACCTCTTGGTCGAGCCAGCCGTCGGCCAGGCGATCGCATATCACCTGATCGACCACGGCCGAAAGGTCGCAACCCTTCTTGGTCGCCACGCCGTAGCCCTGCTCGCCAAACTTGACCTCGGGCTGCAGCAGCTCAACGGTCTCGTTCATGTAACCGGCCAGCGTGGAGCGGTCCATGGCAAAGACGTCGATATTGCCGGCATCAAGCGAACTCTTGATGATGGGGTAGCCGCTAAAGGCCCTAAACTCGGGCTTGCAGCTAAAGCCGTTGTCCTTGATCATCTGCTCGATCAGGCCCTGCGTGGTGGCACCCTGGCTCACGCCGATGACCTTGCCGTCCAGGTCCTCAATCGAGGTAAAGCCCGAACGCTTCTTGACCATGAGTCCCACGTAGTCGGTGCGGTACGGCGTCGAGAAATCCCAGCTCTTTTTGCGCTCGTCGGTGATGGTGTAGGTCGCCGCGACCACGTCGAGTTGGCCGTTATCGATCAGCGGGCCGCGCGTCTTGGGCGTCACGTCGGTAAACTCGACAAGCTCCTGGGCACGGGCCTCCTTGTAGCTCACGCCAAAGACGGCAGCGGCGATCTGGTAGCACAAATCGACTTCCATGCCCTCAAAGCGGCCCTTGGCGGTGTCGTAATAGCCGTAGCCGGGAACGTCCTTCTTAACGCCGGCATTCAGATGGCCACGCGACTTGATGGCCGCAAGCTTGGACCCCTTGTCGGAGCCCTCGCCGCTGGTGGAGTTGCCGCAACCGGTAAGCGCGGCCCCCGTCAGCGCAAGCATACTGGCGCCCGCCAGCTGCAAAAAGTGACGGCGCGACACGGCCGCCCTCGTCATATCCGTCATGTCCATCACCGCGCCTAGTGCAGAATCTTGGACAGGAACTCGCGGCAGCGCGGGTTCTCGGGGTTATCGAAGAAGTGCTCGGGCGTGCCCTCCTCCAGAATGCGGCCGTCCTCCATAAAGATGACGCGGTCGGCCACCTGGCGCGCAAAGCCCATCTCGTGCGTCACGCAGATCATGGTGATGTCCTCCTGCGCGAGCTCAATCATAACGTCCAGGACTTCCTGGACCATCTCGGGGTCGAGCGCCGAGGTCGGTTCGTCAAACAGGATGATGGGCTGCTTGGTGCACAGGGCACGGGCGATGGCGATGCGTTGCTGTTGACCGCCCGAGAGATTCTGCGGATACTCGCCGGCCTTATGAGCCATGCCGACGCGCTTGAGCGCGGCGATGGCGATCTCGGTCGCCTCCTCCTTGCTCTTCTTTTGCAGCTTGATGGGCGCGAGCGTCAGGTTGCCCAGCACCGTCATGTTGGGATACAGGTTGAACTGCTGAAACACCATGGAGCTGTACTTGCGAGCCATCTCCAGGTGGTTCTTTTTGGTGAGCGGCGTACCGTCGATGACGACCTCGCCCGACGTGGGCTCCTCAAGATAATCGACACAGCGGATGAGCGTCGACTTACCCGAGCCGGAAGGCCCGATCATTACGAGCTTCTCGCCGCGCTTGACGGTGAGGTTGATATCTTTGAGCACATGCAGGTCGCCAAAGTACTTGTTGAGATGCTTGATCTCGATCATGTCTGCCATGAATGTCCCTTTCCTGCGTTTACACGAGTTGAACTATTGTACGGAAAGAACCACGTTTCCGCAGCCCACACTACATTCCCGTAAAGAACCCGCAACCTTTAACCCACTCATTGGGGACAGACTTAAATGAGTGCCCGCTCATTGGGCACTCATTTAAGTCTGTCCCCAATGAGTGCCCAGCCTAGCAAAAAGGGGCGCGACCATGACGGCCACGCCCCCTCAGCATCAACTATGTACCGCTCGGCCCTTACGCAAGCTTTGCACCAACGATCTTTGCCGCGGCCGGCTTATCGAAGTTGCCGCCGGTGGCCTTGCCGAGTGCACCCATAACCTGGCCCATCTGCTTCTTGGACGTGGCGCCCAGCTCGGCGATGACCTGCTCAATCAGAGCCTCGAGCTCCTCGCCCGAAACCTGTGCGGGCAGCAGGCTCTCCAGAATCTTGACCTGCTCGGTCAGATTGTCGGTACGCTCCTGGTCGGTGCCGGCCTTGATGGACATCTCCAGCGTCTCGCTCGTCTGCTTGATCAGACGCTTGATCATGCTGTTGACGTCTTCCTCGGTCACATCGCGGCGCTCATTGACCTCGATATTCTTCACCTCGGCCTTGACCTGGCGAATGATGGACAGGCGAACCTTGTCCTTGGCCTTCATGGCCGCGATCATTTCCTTCTGCAGCTCTTCGTTGGTCATCTGCATATCCTCCTCAATAGCGTGGGCGGTACTCACGCGGGCACCGCCCCATGATTACTTAGTCGTCGACGAATCGTCGGTCGAACTCTTGGTGACGCCCTTCAGGCTGACGTTGT
The DNA here is from genome assembly GCA_900549185.1 of uncultured Collinsella sp. GTDB lineage: Bacteria > Actinomycetota > Coriobacteriia > Coriobacteriales > Coriobacteriaceae > Collinsella. Next base: position 4,686 of record URNM01000089.1, read on the forward strand.
ACGGCACGTCCTTGGGCATGGGGTTAACGGTGATGTCGGCGTCCTTCTTGTACTGCTCCAGCCACTCGCTGTACGCAGTGCTTGCCGCCTGCGTCTTCACCACGTTGGAGACGTACTTCTTGATGTCCTTGGGCACCTGCTTAATGTCATCGACCTGATTATCGACATGGAAGTAGTCGGTGCACTTGATGATGTGATAACCATAGGTCGACTCGACGACTTCGCTCACGTCGCCCTTGTTGAGCCCCTCGAGCGCCGTCTGGTAGCTGTCAACAAAGGTGGTGAGCTTATCCCAGCCCACATCGCCTTTCTTCTCCTTGGAACCGGTGTCCTCGGAGTACTGCTCAACGGCGTCCTCAAAGCTCAGCTCACCGGAGTTGATCTTGTCCAGGCACTCCTGTGCCTTGGCCTTGGCGGCAGCCTTGTCCTCGTCGGAAGCGTCGGAATCAACCTTGATCAGGATGTTCGACGAGCGGCGGGCGTCGTTGTAGCTGGACAGGTTTTCGTTGATGTAATCGACAATCTCGCTGTCCTTGGGCTTGCTCGTGGGCGCGACGGCATCCTTAAGCTTTTGCTGTGCCAGGCTCTCCTTGAGCGAGTCCTTGTAGGTGTCCTCGGTGTAGCCGTAGGTCTTGAGGGTCTTCTTAAAGGTCTTGGCGCCGCCCGCACTCTTGCACGCGTCCTTCCAAGCCTTCTCGACCTCCTCATCCGACACCGTCACGCCGTTCTCCTTCTGTGCCTGTTGAAGCAGAATCTGCTGCGTGTAGGAGTCGATGAGTTGCTTGCGGTACTTCTTGGGTGTGAGGTCGTTGTCGACCAGATACTGCGCCCAGTCCTTGTCCTTGGTGTAGCCGTAGGACGTGCGCATGCTCATGATCTGCTTGGTCACGGTGTCCTCGGTGAGGTTGGTGCCGTTGATAGTAGCAGCAACACCGCCGGTCAGCTTGTAGCCCGAGGTGTCCTCGGCCTGCGACATAAGGCCGGAGCACGCCATCGCCGAGACAGAAAGCAGCATCGCCAGCACGCCGATGACCACCAGAACGATCTTGACGGTCTTGGACACGCGAGTCTTGCGCTGCTTCTTGCGAGAGCTGGAGGCGGCGCGAGCCTGCTGCTCGGGCGTCGGCTCGGGTGCGGGGTTCTTTTTCTTATTTGCCATAGTTGGCCTTTCGCATAACGAATCGAACAAACGCCATTGTGTCACAACGCGGCCCCCGCGACACGCTTGGTGCATTGGGGACAGGTTAATCTGCACCATTTTGGTGCAAAGGGGACAGATGTGGCACTTGGCACTTGGGGACGTTCTTTATATGCCGGCACTTGGGGACCGCCCCTTACTGCCGGCAGAAAAGGAACGTCCCCAAGTGCCGACTCAGCCCCACCTTAGAAGTGGCGGCGGATGGCGTCGACCATGCCCTGCGGCGTGGTTTGACCGAGCACGTCGGCTGCGGCATCGGCGTCCATAAAGATGTTCATGAGCGCCTGCAGGGCCTCGACCTGACCGCCCGGCTCTGCGATGCCCAGATTGATGACGATCTGCGCCGGCACCGGAGCGCCCATGCCAGCCATAGCGTTAAATGTCACGGGCGCGGCGGGCTTCACCACCGCGATATAGGGCTTGGCCACAAACCCCGGATCGGTATGCGGAATGGCAATGTTTGCCGCCGGCATGGCAAGACCCGTGGGATAGGCATCCTCGCGCGTGCGAACGGCGTCGAGCCAACCGGATGCAATGTAGCCACGTGGTGCAAGCTCGCCCTCGAGCCGCGCAAACACCTCATCCGGCGTTGCACACTCCCAATCAAAAAACACCAGCTCAGGCGTAAACAGCGCTTCGTTATCCGCCATGCGCTCACCTCTCTCATCTAGTCACCTGCGACGTTCTTGAATGACCAGTCGTTAAAGACCGTTCCCGATGACTACCCAAAACAAAAGGTGGCCACGCGCGCCTTGGCGCCAATGACCACCCTGACTACTCGGCTAAATTGTACTGTGCGCCGCTAGCCGCGAGGCGCATCAATTGCGACCTTGCCGTTCTCCAGCACGTGGACGCGGCCGTCGGCGAGCATCTGCACGACCTCGGGATACAGCACGTGCTCGATCGCGTGAATGTGCTCCTCGAGTGTATCGACATCCCAGCCCTCCTCGACAGCCAGCGCACGCTGGGCGATGATGGGGCCGTTGTCGTAGAGCTCGTTGGCAAAGTGCACGGTCACACCGGTCACCTTGACGCCGCGGGCAAACGCATCGTCGATCGCGTGGGCACCGGTAAAGCTCGGCAGCAACGCCGGATGCAAGTTGACCACGCGGTTGGGAAACGCCGCCAGCAGCGGCGTGTGCACCATGCGCATGTAGCCGGCCATGACCACATACTCGCAGCCGCGCTCGAGCAGCTCGTGCGCGATGATCTCGTCGGCGGCGATGGGGTCGGCATAGACATCCTTGGACAACGTGAGCGTCTGGATGCCCGCACGCTCGGCGCGCTGCAAGCCCTTGGCCGAAGGACGGCTCGACACCACAAGCTCAATCGAGGCGTTGAGCTTGCCGACGGCGATCAGGTCGATCAACGCCTGCAGGTTGGTACCCGAACCGCTGATGAGCACACCGATTTTGAGCGGCTCGGCGGTATCAGTGCCGGTCGGCCGGGTATACGGGTCCCAAGCCAGGACCTCGGCAGCGGCCATCTGCTCGTTAGCGCTCATCGGAGTACACGACCTTACCGGAGCCCTCGACGCACTCGCCCACGCGGAACGGCTTCTCGCCCAGCGCGACCAGAGCCTCGGTCACCGCGGCCTCGTCCTCGGGAGCGACGATCAGGCACAGGCCGACGCCCATGTTGAAGGTCTTGCACGCCTCGTTGGGCGCAAGCTCGGCCTGGCGCGAGACGTAGGTGATGACGGGCGGAACGTCCCAACCCATCTCGACGCCGTTACGGGTGACCACGGCATCTACGTCTGTCTCT
>URNM01000090.1 GCA_900549185.1 uncultured Collinsella sp.
CATACGAGCTCGCTCAGTGTCTCGTGGGCTCGGAGATGTGTATAAGAGACAGGGGTTGTACTGCGCATTGGTGAGCGGCAGCAGAATGGCAGTGGCAGGATCAGCCGCGCCAGGCGCAAGCAGGGGCATGGCACTGTTGGCGATACACATCATGCCGGCGATGCCGCCCAGCGCAGCGGAGCCACCAAACTCACGTGCCGCGTTATAGCCCACCAAGATGGACAGATAGGCAAACAGGGCCCAGCCCATGGAACGAATGCCCTGGTACCACCACTCGCCTGCAAGCGCTCCTGCCGTCGAGACGTTAATGACGTTGCAGATACCGTTGATGAGGCCAGCCGCAATGATGCCGGGAAGCAGGGCGACGAAGACATTGGAAATCTTCTTGAGGAAGGCCTGAACCGGCTTGGACTCGTACTTGGCCTTCTGCGCGGCCTTGTTTGTGGCCGCAGCGTCAACCACGCTCTCGTCGGCAACGCCTTTCGCAAGGCCGGTGAGCTTGGAGAACTCCTCGAGCACCTTATTCACCTTGCCCGGACCCAGCACGATCTGCATCGTGTCGTCCTCGACCAGGCCCATCACGCCGTCGATTGCCTTAATGCCCTCCGTGTCGACGTTGCCCGTGTCTTTGACGGTCACGCGCAGGCGCGTCATGCACGCCGCGTTTGCCAGCACGTTGTCTTTACCGCCCAAAAGGTCCAGCAGCTTTTGAGCCAGCTCTTTGTTCGTCATAACTCCTCCTTGTATTGGGTATCTCGTCTGGATGTCATATCAGCTCACGCCGCGCACCTATTGGGCGTCGGCATTGCTCTTCTCATGGCCACTCACCGCAGCACGGACATGGCCTCGTGCCCGCTCAAGAGCCACCGCAGCCTGCTCGGCATCGCAGTCCAGCAGTACCGAGACAATAGCGGTTTTTACATGGCCGCCGGCATCTGCAAGCGCCTGAACAGCGCGCTCGCGCGTGCAGCCGGTCGCCTCCATCACGATGTTCTGGCCGCGCACCACCAACTTCTCGTTCGTCTGCTGCACATCGACCATCAGGTTTTGGTATACCTTGCCGATCTTGACCATGGCACCGGTCGAAATCATGTTGAGAATGAGCTTTTGAACCGTTCCCGCCTTGAGCCTCGTTGAGCCGGTCAGCACCTCGGGACCGGGCACGGGCTCAATGGCAAGATCTGCGCTCTCCCCGATCTTCGACCCTTGGTTGCAGGCGATTGCAATGGTCTTGCACCCAGTTGCCTTGGCGTACGCAAGGCCGCCCACCACGTAGGGAGTACGGCCGCTTGCCGCCAGGCCAACGACAAGATCCTTGTCCGAGAGTCCACGCTCCCGCAGGTCGCTCGCGCCAAGCTCCTCGCTGTCTTCGGCACCTTCGACAGCCTTGATAAACGCCGTCTCGCCTCCGGCAATGAGCCCGACAATCAGATCGGGTGACACGCCAAACGTGGGCGGACACTCCGAAGCGTCGAGTACGCCCAGACGACCGCTGGTGCCTGCGCCCATGTAAAAGACGCGCCCGCCGCGCTCGAGTGTCTCAGCAGCCCAGTCGATTGCCATGGCAACCTGGGGCAACACTTTCGTGACCGACTGGACGGCACGGAGATCCTCATCGTTCATCGTCGTGACGATTTGCAGCGATGTCATCGTATCGAGGTCCATTGACCTTTGATTACGCTGTTCGGTCGTGAATTTTGTTAAATCGAGCATTTCATTCACCTCATCTTTCCTGTTTCTCGATGTAGTTTTGCTTAATGACATGCGTCGCCCGTTCGTAGTCACTGGCAACGTAAGCAGCGTACAGGGCATCGACAACCATAAGCTGGGCCATACGCGAAGCCATGGCACCGCTGCGGACCAAGGGTTCACTCGCAGCGACGCCGAGCACGGCATCGGCCATGGTGGCAAGCTTGGATGATCCATCTACTTTGGTAACGGCCACAACGGGACAGTTGTGACGTTGAGCCTCGGCGGTGCAGTCCAGCACCTCTTGCGTCAAGCCCGAGTAGCTAAAGGCGATTGCCATATCGCCCTCATGCATGTTCTTGGCACATAAGAGCTGATCATGCCAGTCGTCGTACAGATGGCACTCTTTGTCGACACGCATGAGCTTTTGCGCCAGGTCGTGCGCGACCAAACGAGAGGCACCAATACCGAACAGATTGACCGCGCGTGCCCGCTTAAGACGGGCCGCGCATCGCTCCAAGACGGTGTAATCGAGCGTTCGCGCCGTCGCCTCGATCGTACGCACGTTGCTTTTCATCACCTTCCCCACGATACGTTCGACGCTGTCATCCATGGAGATGTCCTCGAGGGCTACGTCTTTCTTGTCACCTAAGAGCGCCAGCTCGGCAATCAGTTCGCGCTGGAACTCCTTGTAGCCCGCAAAACCCAAACGCTTGCAAAAGCGCAAAATGCTCGAGGGCGAGGAGAACGTGACATCGGCAAGACCGCGGACGGACAGCCCGACCACCTCGTGCGGATGAGCGCTTACATATGCGATGACATTGCGTTCCGCCGGGCTCGCGCTGAGCTCACGCTCGCGAAGCCGCAAAAGCAATCCGTTTGCCATCTCAAACACCTCCGTTGAGAAGAATTAAAGACCAACGAACGATTCGTACCGGATACAAACAGCTTTTGCGGTACATTGTGCCGCATCGTGGCGCACAAAGGGCGAGCGTTCTACCGCTCGCCCCTCAAATCCGACCGCTCGGAAATACGCGCGACACAAAATAATTCAACAAGGTCGCATTATCAGAAACGGGTTTGTTACCGGCTAGCGCCTCGCATGGGCGCCGATCGGCCGAGTCGCATGGCGCACCAACGCCGCCGCCAGCAATACCAACAGCATGGCGGTGACATAGCCCGCAGCATCGAATCCTAAATCGATAACGTCGAAATGCCTGCCGGGAACAAAGATCTTATGTACCTGATCGCCAACGGAGCAGGCGGCGCAAAAGAGCAATACGGGCACGCAACGGGAGCATACGCTCCACGGACGCCTGGAAAAGCAGACCACGACCACGGAGGCGAATAATCCGACGAAGAAAAAACTCTACGGTATGGGCAACGCGACGGACGTTTGTGCCCACCCACATGCGAATGGAAGCAAGTCGGCCAGACCGGACATTCGAGGCAGCCGAATCGGCGCCCCCGGTCATTCCGTTCTCCGTCTGGGCTTCACCCGTGGCATCGGCAGCCTGAACGCCCGTAGCCTGACCCTCCACCACACGCGCGGTGGACTCGCTCAGCAACGACGTCTGCACCGCGTTTTGCTCCGTCAGCACCCAGATGCCCGCCAGCGTTGCAGCGAACAGAACGATCGCGGTCCATCCGATTATTTGTTTTACGCGAGCCAAGGGCCAACCTCCTTTTTTGAATATCAGCGAGTGTAGCCCCAAATGGCATCGTCACCGTATCAAAATTTGAATCGCAACAGGAAGCGACAAAGCGACGCAAACCCCTACCCCGCCTCGCGCATCCAGCGATCGAACGTCCCCACGCACACGCCCAGGCATTTTGCTGCCTGGCTGCGGGTAATATCGCCTGCCTCATAGCTATCGCGCACCAGCTCAAACTGAGGAGGGCACGGCTTGCGAGGTCGACCGAAACGAACCCCTCGCGCCCGCGCCGCTGCAATTCCCTCCGCCTGGCGCCGATGGATATTCTCGCGCTCCACCTGCGCCACGTAGCTCAGCAGTTGCAGCACAATATCGGCAATCAGGGTGTTGGTCACATCCGGCGCGCCGCTGGCCCTAGCGCGCGTGTCAAGCAATGGCATGTCCAACACCACAATGGCAACCCCGAGCTCCTTGGTAATGCGTCGCCATTCCTCAAGAATCTCGGAGTAATTACGACCAAGTCGGTCGATAGAAAGCACCACCAGCACGTCCCCGTCTCCCAGGACGTGCAACAGCTCGCGATAATGCGGTCGATCGAAGTCCTTGCCGCTCGCATGGTCGGCATAAATATTCGCTGAGCCCACGCCATAGGCGCCCAGCGCATCCAGCTGCCGATTCAGATTCTGATCGCGCGAACTCACCCGCGCATACCCGTACACCGTCGCCATCTCATCCCCGCTTTCTTGTAAACCTGCCAAAAGGGACAGGTTTATTTTGGTAGGTTTTACCTCCCAAATAGCAGGTAAGCGGGCGGCCGAGCAGACGGCAAGGTAGCCACTATTCAAATGCGGAGGGCGGCCCCGAAAGACCGCCCTCCGCTCTCTCGCCACGAGTCGGGATTTAGCTAATGGATAAGCTTAAAGTCCAAGTGTCCACGCGTGGTATTGACGCGCGAGACCTCGATAATCACGCGCTGGCCCAGTTCATAGCGAGTCCCCGTGTCGGCGCCCGTCAGCGTAAGCGCGTCCTCGTCGAACTCGAACCACTCGTTGCCCAGGCTCTTAATTGAAACCAGGCCCTCGACCTGTGTTAGGTCCAAGCGCACAAAGAGGCCCATGCTGCTAACCCACGAGACGGTTCCGGCATAGCGCTCACCCAGACGGTCCTCATAGTACTGGGCAATCTTGATCTTTTGCGTCGCATGGCTGGCGGCATCTGCCGCGCGCTCGGCATCGCTACATGCGCGGCAGATCTGCGGCAGAATGCGCGGCAGCGACTCGCGCCCCTTGCCGATCAGCCGCGGCGTACGGACCAAGGCGTCCTTGCCGCCGAGCTGCTCATAGGCCAACTGCAGTTTGAGCACGCGGTGCACCACCAGATCGGGGTAGCGACGGATGGGACTCGTAAAGTGACAGTAGCACGGCGCGGCGAGCGCAAAGTGGCCCTCGTTGCGCGGCTTGTACAGCGCGCGCTGCATGCTGCGCAGAAGCAGCGTGTTGACGAGCGGTGCGTTGGCCGTACCGGCGGCAGCATCAACTGCAGCCTGCAGCTCATCGGGGCTCCCCAGGGCAATACCGGCAGCACGGCGATCGTCGATGATGCCTAGCTGCGCCAGCGCAACGGCAGCACCGTGCAGGCTATCGGGGCTCGGATCCTCATGCACACGATAGCAGGCCTCGATATCACGGTCTGCCAGCCACTCTGCAACGCACTCGTTGGCGAGCAGCATGGCTTCCTCGATAAGCGACGTGGCACACGAACGCTCACGCGCCACAATCTGCACGGGCACTCCGTCCTCATCCAATAGAGCGCGAATCTCGGCTGTGTCAAAATCGACTGAGCCGCGGGCGCGACGAATACGACGGCGAAGTTCGGCGAGTTCGTTAGCGGCGACAAGGAAATCGCCGAGGTCGATGTTGTAGCCGCGGGCGGTCTCCTCGCACGCAAGACCGCGCTCAAGCGCTTCCTCGCGCGAGGTCTCGGCAGCCGCAACATCCTCGGCTGCACCCTCCAGCACCGAATACTCAACCGCGCCGGCACGCACCAGCAGCGCCTCGGCGCCGTCATAGTCCATACGCACACGCGAGCGAATCACGCTGGGATACGGATCGTAATGCCGCACGCGACCCTGCGCATCGAGCTCGATATCGACGGTAAACGCAAGACGGTCCTCGTCAGGGCGAAGCGAGCACAGGTCACAGGACAGGCGTTCGGGCAGCATGGGAAGCACGCGATCGGCCAGATACACCGATGTCGTACGATGGCGAGCCTCAAGATCGATATGCCCGTCCCAAGCCACATAGTGTGAAACGTCGGCGATATGCACACCCAGCTTGTAGCCACCCTCGGGCGTGCGCTCCAACGAAATGGCATCGTCAAAGTCGCGCGCGTCGACCGGGTCGATCGTGATGACAAAGCGGTCGCGCAGATCGCGGCGGAGCGGGTCCTTAAGCGCCGCGGACACATCGAGCGAAAGCCCCTCGGCCTCGTCCAGCGCGGCCTCGGGATAGCTATCGGTATAGCCGTAACGCGCCATCACATATTGAACGCCCAAATCGGGCGCGTCATCTCCGCCAATGCGGCGTTCGATCGTCACAGTGCCCGATTCCAGGCGCGTCGGGTAGGTCAAAATGCGCGCGACAACGGCATCACCCGGGTGGACACCCAGACGATCCGCCGAGGTATCCTCGGGCAAAATAAAGAAGTCGGCCTTCAAGCGCGAATCGAGCGGCTCGATCACACCGAGCGGACCGGCGGTCTGGTACGTACCCACCACGCTTATGGCTGCGCGCTCAACTACGCCCTCGATCACGGCGCGACGCTCGCCATGCGGGCTATTCTTAATGCTCACGGCAACGGTATCGCCGTCCATGATCTCACGCTTGCCGCGACCCATGACCTTGTAGTCGCCGTTTTCGGTTACAACGTAGGCGTTATGCTCATGGAGCTGCACGCGCCCGGTCAGGCTCGGACGGCGTTCGCTGCGCACCGGCCCGCGCCGATTGCGAGCTCCACGCTTATGCTTGTTATTGCGCCCCATGGCGCCTCCTAACTATCGATTGCGAACTCCAAAGAGTCTACCCAAATGATTCGCTTTCCTGCCGTCCCCTAGGGATCAAAAAACGGGCCGCCCCATAAGAGACGACCCGTTGGAAGGGATGAATTCCAAGCATGCCTACACGCGCAGGTAGCGGCGCATGGCGATGGCAGAACCAAAGAGACCGATAATCACACCGACCAGAATCAGCGCAGCATAGGTCACCAGGTAGTACTGCATCGGCAGGGCAAACGACATCCAGCCGATGCTCTCCTGCAGACGCGGGATCATCAGATTGCGCAGCAGCTCCAGAACGCCGATGGAAAGCAGCGAGCCCAAAATGGCCTGCAGCACGCCCTCGGTGATAAACGGGCCACGAATGAAGCCGTTGCTGGCGCCGACCAGACGCATAATCGCAATCTCACGACGACGCGCCGTGATGGACAGGCGAATCGTGTTGTTGATGAAGATGAATGCGATAAAGGTCAGAAGACCAACGAGCACCACGGCGGCGATGCGGATGTAGTTGGTCACCTGGAACAGGCGGCTCACTTCCTCCTGGCCGTACAGCACGCTCGCGTTGACGTCGCCGTCATCCGCGATCTTCTGGAAATCGGCATCCTTCTTGAGCTTCTTTGCCGTGCTCTCGACCTTGGACGGATCGTCCATCTCAATTGCAAACGAAGCCGGCAGCGGGTTCTGGCCATCGAGCGCGCTCATGGTGGCATCGGCGTTGCCCGACATCTTGCTCGTATACTCGGCCAGCGCGTCGTCCTTGTCCTTATAGGTCACGGATTTGACGTTATTCCACGTCTTAAGCTCGGCCTCAAAAGCCTGAACATCGGCCTGATCGGCATCATCACTAATGAACGCGTTGATGACAACCTGATCCTCGACGGTGCCGATCACGGAGTTCAGCATCGCGGAGCCCATGATGAACAGGCCGATGATAAACAGCGAAAGAAAGATCGTGATGACGGCGCCGAGCGAGGTAGTCCAGTTACGGAAGAAGTGGCTGATTGCCTCTTTGAAGGAGTAGCCCACGTTAGTTGGTGCCATAGTTGCCGTAACCTCCCCTCTCCTGGTCGCGGATAACGTGGCCGCCCTCGAGGGCGATCACGCGACGGTGCATGCTCTGTCTCTTATACACATCTCCGAGCCCACGAGACACTGAGCGATCTCGT
>URNM01000091.1 GCA_900549185.1 uncultured Collinsella sp.
GATACGGCGACCACCGAGATCTACACTCGACTAGTCGTCGGCAGCGTTAGATGTGTATAAGAGACAGCTGTGGTAGTGGCAACGGCAGCCGGCAGGGTGTTTTCCGTCTACTTGCTACAGCAGCTCGCCGTGGCGGGCAATGTAGCGGCGCTTTGCCAGCTGGGTGAGCGCGATATAGGCGGTAACGATGCCAATGAGCAGCCCAAAAAAGCTCGTGGGCAGCGGCATGAGGCCGAGCGCATCGGCGATGGGGCTTGCCGGCAGCCAGGTGACGAGCGCCAGGCCCAGCACGGTAAGAACGCACAATGCGGGCGCGGCGTGGTCGCGCGGGCTCGGCAGATGCGGGGAGCGCAACATGTGGACCACGAGTGTCTGCGACCACATGGACTCGACAAACCAGCCGCTCTGGAAGAGCGCAGCAAAGGTCGTCATACCCGCGACGTCGCCCGCGGCGGCAAGCTCGGACCAGCTTGCGTCCACGGCGGCGGGGCACACGACAAAGAAGAGCGCGGCGAAGGTCACGATGTCAAACAGCGAGCTCACGGGGCCCAGCTCGAGCATAAAGCCCTTGATGGACGCGGCGTCCCAGGCACGCGGGCGGGCAGTCCAGGCGTCATCGACGGTGTCCCACGGCAGTGCGATGCACACGATCTCGTAGACCAGCGACAGCAGAACCAGCTGCAGGGCGCTCATGGGCAAAAACGGCAAGAACAGGCTCGCGACGGTCACGGACAGCACATTGCCAAAGTTGGAGCTCACCGTGGTCTTGAGGTACTTGAGCAGGTTGCCGTAAGTGCGGCGGCCTTCGATGGTGCCGCGCTCGAGCACACCCAGGTCCTTCTGAAGCAAGATGATATCGGCGGATTCCTTGGCAATATCGACGGCCGAATCGACCGAGATGCCGCAATCGCTCGCACGCATGGCGGCGGCGTCGTTAATGCCGTCGCCCATAAAGCCCACGGTGTGGCCGAGCATCTCGCGCATGACACGTACCAGGCGCGCCTTCTGCAGCGGCGAGAGCTTGGCGAAGAGGTGGGTTTTCTCGGCGCGCTCGGCAAGTTCGGCGTCATCGAGCGCATCGATCTCGGAGCCGAGCAAGACGTTGCTCGCATCGATACCAATCTGCTCGCAGACGGTGGCGGCGACGCGGTCGTTGTCGCCGGTTAGGACCTTGACCGCCACGCCCTTGGCCTCGAGGGTGGCGACGGCGCCCGCGGCACTTGCTTTGGGCGGATCGAGGAAGGCCAAAAAGCCCATCAGCACCATGTCGCACTCGTCGGCGATGCCAAACTCGCCCACGCAGCGCGGATTGGTCTTCTGCGCCACGGCAATTACGCGTAGGCCCTCGGCGTTAAGTCCGGCGATCTGCTTGCGAATCTGGGCGAGCTTCTCGTCGGTGAGCGGCTGAGCGATGCCATCGATCTCGACAAAGGAGCAGATCTCGAGCATTTCCTCGGCAGCGCCCTTGGTAACCATCTGGGTTTTGCCTTGGGCGTCGGCGACAACTACGCTCAGGCGACGGCGCGAGAAATCGAAGGGAACCTCGTCGACCTTGGTATAGCGGTCGCGCAGACTCTGGCCCAGCATAGAATCGGGCACGACGGTTGAGGGCGTCACATCGGCACGGTCGATTACGGCCAGGTCGATAAGGTTTTTGAGGCCGGTCTGGAAGAAGCTATTCAAAAATGCATGGCGCAGCACGCGTGCGTCTTCGTTGCCGTCGGTGCTGAGATAGCGCTCGAGCACGATGCGGTCTTCGGTGAGGGTGCCGGTCTTGTCGCAGCACAGGACGTCCATCGCTCCGAGGTTTTGAATCGCCGGCAGCTCCTTGACGATAACCTGGCGACGGGCGAGGTCCTTGGCGCCCTGCGACAGGCTCGTGGTCACGATGACGGGAAGCATCTGCGGCGTGATGCCCACGGCCACGCTCGTGGCGAACAGCAGCGCGTCGATGACGTTGCCCTTGGTGGCGGCGTTGATGGCAAAGACGGCCGGCGCCATAACGAGCATCAGGCGCACCAGCAGCATGGAGACGCTCGAGACGCCGCGGTCAAACGCGCTTTTTTCGCCGCGCCCGTTGAGCATCTTGGCGATGCCGCCCAGGTAGGTGTCCGAGCCGGTGGCAACGACAAGCGCCATGGCGGCGCCGTTTTGCACGGAGGTGCCGGTAAAGACGATGTTCTTGCAGGCAGAGAGTGGCAGTGCGGAGCCGTCGGCGCCCTCGACGACGGTGACGGCGGTGGTCTTCTCGACGGCCTCGCTCTCGCCGGTGAGTGCGGACTCGATCACAAACAGGTCGCGCGCGGTGATGATGCGGGCATCTGCCGGCACCATATCGCCGGCAGAGAGACGGATTACATCGCCGGGGACGAGCTCGTCGAAGGGGATCTCGATGCGCTCGCCGTCGCGCAGGGCGGTGCAAGTGTTGGAGACCAGGTCCTTGAGGGCCTCGGCCGCATTGCCGCTGCGGGCTTCCTGGATAAACTTCATGCCGCCCGATACCAGCAGCATGGTGCCGATGACGATGACCGTGGAGGGGTCGCGCTGCGGTTCGGGCACGGCGAGCACGTCGATGTAGAGCGAGACCAGTGCGAGCGCGGCGAGGATGCCGGCGAAGGGATCGATGAACGCGTCGGCGATGCGGCGGGCGAGCGTTTTGGTCGTTGTCTCGATGGTGTTGGGGCCGACGGCGTTCAGGCGCTCAGTTGCCTGCTCGACGATGAGGCCGTTTGCCGTGGCGTCAAGCAGTACGAGGGCGTCCTCGGCACTATGGGTGGCGGCGAATATGGTGTTCTTGGACAGGCCGGTATGAGCGGCAGGGCGCGCCGTGCGGCGGCGCTTGGAGATGGCTTCGAGTACCGTGACGGTTTTGAGCATCAGCATAGGGTCCTCCTTGTTGAGGGGAGTTAGCGTACGTGTCGTATTTGCTTCAAAAAACCTAGATGTCGCTCACGTCAAGCTCTTGAGCCCACAAAGGGTGCAGCGCGCCTTTGCGGTGGTTTTGGCGATCTGCCGGTGGCGTTTATGCGTGTGCGGAGTCCTCGCGGCGTGCCGAGGGCGACATGCAGGTTTTTCGACTAGGACTGCCTTCCATGGCACACCTCCTAAAGGCTGAGCGCAGCGCGCTTTGGGTATCTCGTACCCCTTTTTAATCCGCCCGTATTCTTGATGAGGGGGTTTGACATGTCAACCCCATTGTTCGGAAAACCATTCCCCCTGACAAAGCCTTTACAGAATGCCGTGGCCCCAAAGCGCGCCCGCATCGACGCTTCGCCTGCGCTAAACTGGAAGGCACGTACGCGATTACGAGAGGAGCCCGCATGGAGGCTTACAAGCAAGAGTTCATCAAGTTTATGGTCGAGTCCGACGTCCTTAAGTTCGGCAGCTTTACGCTCAAGAGCGGCCGTCAGTCCCCGTTCTTTATGAACGCCGGCGCTTACGTGACGGGCTATCAGCTCAAGAAGCTGGGCGAGTATTACGCCCAGGCCATCCACGATAACTTTGGCGACGACTTTGATGTGCTGTTTGGACCGGCCTACAAGGGTATTCCGCTGGCCGTCGTGACCGCCATTGCCTACCACGAGCTGTACGGCAAGGAGGTCAAGTACTGCTGCGATCGCAAGGAGGCCAAGGACCACGGTGCCGATAAGGGCAACCTGCTGGGTTATGAGCCCAAGGACGGCGACCGTGTGGTCATGGTCGAGGACGTTACCACCAGCGGCAAGTCCATCGACGAGACCTATCCCAAGGTCAAGGCTGCTGCCGATGTCGAGATCAAGGGCCTGATCGTGTCCCTCAACCGCATGGAGGTCGGCAAGGGCGGTGTGACCACCGCGCAGAAGGAGATCGAGGCCAAGTACGGTTTCCCCGTCGCGAGCATCGTCTCCATGGCTGAGGTCGTCGAGACCCTCTACAACCACGAGATCGACGGCAAGGTTGTCATCGACGACGAGCTCAAGACCGCCATCGACGCCTACTACGAGCAGTACGGAGCACGTTAGTTACGGCGTTTTACCAAACGCCGTAACTGCTCGACGCTGCGCGGGCCGCATTTGGACAATCTGACGTTCAACTTCAAGGGCGCGACCAGAAGGTCAGCGCCCTTTCGTTTCACGTCACCTTGTCTCAAATGCGACCCGCTCGCTGTCCGTTCTCTACCTGCGGCGTCGTCTTGCTCCGAATGCGGCTCGCTCGCTGTCGTTGCCGAAACATCGGCGTTGCCGGACTAGTCAATGGACGTTCATAAATGACTACTCAGGAATGAGCGTGGATAATCTCCCGTTTTTGGCCTGTGTGCGGGCTCAAAGTGGGAGATTATCCGCGCTCGCTTTAATTTGCTTGGGCTGCGATGCCTATCTAATCGGCTCGGCGTCTTCCCTGAGAATCGAAAGATACTCTTCATACCCGTACTGCCGGTATCTCTGTCTTGACTCGTCGAGCGGACGGAGGATACCCAATTCTTCAAATGATTTGACGAGCGAGCTCGCGGTACTCCTGCCGATATCGAGTTGGGCAGCGATGAATGCGGTGTCGACGATGGGGTGCTCTTCAAGAATGCCCAACAGCCTTTGCCCGTTTGCAGCGGTCCTTCCGAGATTTTCGGTAATGGTTGCTGTGGAACGGTTATGGAGGTCAACAAGGTTTTTTAAAGACCCTACCGAGTCCTTCGCACTCTCGAGAAGACTGTTGCAGAAAAACTCTATCCATTCCTCGTAAGTGCCTCTCTCCCTTACGGATGTGAGTTGCCGGTAGTACTCGCTTCGATTTTTCTTGAACTGGAACGATGGATAGAACAAGCAAGAATGAAGAACGCCATCATTGATGAGCATAAGTGTAATGAGAAGCCTGCCCAGGCGACCGTTTCCGTCTAGGAATGGATGGGCAGTTTCAAATTGGTAATGGACGAGCGCCGCCCGCACAATCGGATCCATTTCGACTTGAGGCTCATTGATAAAGCGTTCGAGGTCCTGGAGCGTGTTACTCAAATCTTCAATGTTTGGAGGGACAAACGATGCGGTTGCAATGGTGCAGCCTGAGGGGCCAATCCAGTTTTGTGAGGAGCGCAGCTCGCCTGGATTCTTCTCCGTTCCGCGCACTCCGTCCAGCAGGACCGCATGAACTTGCCTAAGAAGTCTCGTGCACAAGGGCATCTTTTTGAGCAGTTCTACGCCGCGGTCGACAGCACGGACGTAATTCACGACGTCTGCGACATCTTTATGATGGAGTTGTGTTTGCGATGGACTAAGTAGGTCGTCAAACGTGCACTGGGTTCCCTCAATTTGCGAAGAAAGGAGTGCTTCTTTGCGCACGTACATTGTCAGATACATGTCGGCGTTGGGAACAAAGTAGAGCATGCCTTCAAGCTCTCCAAGCTTTCGTGAGCATGCGGAAAGCGTGCGATAGGTTTCCTCGGTGAGGTTTAGCTGCCTCAATGATTGCAAGGGCGTTGGAAAAAACGAATAGTAAGCCAATTTCCCCGATAGATTATTGCGGAGCGTTCCCTGGCCGTTCTCCTCGATTTGCATCGCGCCCTCCATATCTTTAGTGCCGGAAACTCGTTATTAGGCTAATCATATCAATTCTAATAACGAGTTTAAGGATTAAATAGTTATTAGAATTGATGTAAACAATCTAATGATGAGAAGTCGTTATTACTTGACCATGGAGCTCGGCTTGGTACAAGGGGGTCATCCAAAATGAACGTGGATAATCTCCCGTTTTTGGCTCGGTGACGGCCTCAAAGTCAAAGTGGGAGATTATCCACGCTCGTTAGTTAAGCGTCCGAAAATCCACACTCGCCAAACCTACCAAAAAGGGACGGGTTTATTTTGGCACGTTTCGGTTGGTTTCAGGAAGTGTCAGGGACGGGGCGGCGACAGGACTCGAGAGCGAAAAGAAGTGCCGGGTTTGGCGCGCCCGCTTCTGCCCGTCCCGTGCGCGGGCGATACTCGGCTTATCGACCCGCGATGCAAAGGAGACGCTCATCCCACGAGCGCTACCGGGATGGGCTCGCGATTCGAGTCCCCACCTTAGCATTTGAACCATTTGGCACTATAATTACCGTAGGCATGCGCACAACGTTGCGCTTAATCAAGAGGAGAAAACGTATGGGTCTGTTTGATATGTTCAAGAAGAAGGCTGAGCCCGCGGCTGCCGCTGCTCCGGCCTCCATCTCTGCTTCTGCCGGCGCCGACGTGCTGTGCTCGCCCGTCAAGGGCAAGGTCATCAAGATGGCCGACGTGCCCGATCCCGTCTTTGGTGGCGAGGTTCTGGGCAAGGGCTGTGCCGTGTGGCCCGAGGACGATCTGGTCTACGCTCCCTGCGACGGTAAGGTGACCGTCACCATGGGTCACGCCGTGGGCCTGCAGTCCGATAGCGGCATCGAGGTTCTGGTGCACGTTGGCGTCGATACCGTCAACATGAACGGCGACGGCTTCGAGGGCTTCGTCAAGGCCGACGACGTTGTGAAGGCCGGCCAGCCCATACTCAAGATCGACCGCGCCAAGATCGCCGCTGCCGGTTACAAGGACTGCGTCGTGGTGGCCGTGTCCAACACCGCCGAGTTTGCCGACGTCGAGCTTACCGTCGAGGCCGACTCCGCTGTCGCTGCCGGTGACGCCATCGTTAAGGTCGTCCGCAAGTAAACTGCGGCATCCAAAGGATGTGCAAGGGTGGTCGGGTTTTCCGGCCACCTTTTTTATTGCATCGCGGGGAAGCGTTTTATTGTACGTTGGGCGGGCTTGCAAACCGTTCGGACGCTAAAACGAACCGACCACGCCTTCGCGTTGCCGAGGGTGTTCATAAGTGGATAGTATGGGCTTACTTATTACAACGTGTGCCGCGTCCGGGAAGCGCGGTGCCGCTCATTGGGAGGAACAACATGAAAAAGAAGCTGCTGCTTGCGCCCCTCATGGCCGTCTTGGTTGCATGCGTGGTCGTGCTTTCCGGCTGTGGAGGTCCTTCGGTTGAGGAGCTCATCACCGAGGATCTTACGACGCAGTTTGACGAGGTCAAGAACGGTGGCGACGACTTCCTCTCTGGTCTGGAGGAGGCTTCGGGCGACGAGTTCGAGCAGCTGGGTATCGATCCCAAGGAGTACGCCAAGACCTATCTCGAGGGCTTTGACTACAAGATCGGCGACGTGACGGTCGACGAGGACAAGGGTGTCGCGACCGCCGAGGTCTCTATCACCTGCAAGTCTATGAACAAGATCGTCGAGGACTTCTCCACCCAGTATCAGGAGAAGGTCGCCGCGCTTGACACGGTTCCTTCCGATGACGAGCTGTACAAGATGGCCGGTCAGGTTATGGTCGATGTGACCAAGGCCACCGAGCCCAGGAAGACCACGGTTATCTTCAAGTACACCTGCAACGACGACGGCGAGTGGTCTGCCGACGACTCCGTCAACTCCGAGATGATGGATGCAATGCTGAGCTAGGGGGTTACGGCGTTTTACCAAACGCCGTAACTGCTC
>URNM01000092.1 GCA_900549185.1 uncultured Collinsella sp.
GGCATGACCAGAAGGTCTATGCCTTGCCTTTTTCATGCCAACTTGTTCGCCCTGGGCGGCGCTCGCTGGCGTTGCCAAAACATCGGCGTTCCCATAGTCCAAACCTGCCAAAAAGGGACAGGTTTATTTTGGTCGGTTTTATCTGGGCAAACGTGGTCGTCTATCGCGATGTAGTCGTTTAAGAACGTCCCCAACGACTACATAGCATGAGAGTGGATAATCTCCCTGTTTGAGCCTGCATTCAAGCTCAAAGTGG
The DNA here is from genome assembly GCA_900549185.1 of uncultured Collinsella sp. Classification (GTDB taxonomy): domain Bacteria; phylum Actinomycetota; class Coriobacteriia; order Coriobacteriales; family Coriobacteriaceae; genus Collinsella. The sequence continues at coordinate 257 of URNM01000092.1, forward strand.
GAGATCATCCACTCTCATTCGTTATGTGTCCGAAAATCCACGCTCGTTTCTACTCTTCTGCCTACATTTGTAGGAACAGTTCGTGGAGGCGGGTGTCTTCATCGAGTTCGGGGTGGAAGGTTACGCCGAGCTGGTTGCCCTGGCGCGCGGCGACGATACGGCCGTCGACTTTCGCTAAGGCCTTTGCGTCGCCGTGCACTTCGACGATGCGGGGCGCGCGGATAAACGTCAGCGGCACCTCACCGTCGATGCCGCCTACCTGCCCCTTTGTGCGAAAGCTGCCGAGCTGCCTGCCGTAGGCATTGCGCTCGACAAGTACATCCATGGTTGCCAAACGCGGCGTGCCCTTATCGTCATGGGCGGCAAGGTCGTGAGCCAGTAGAATCAGGCCGGCGCAGGTGCCAAGGACGGGCATGCCTTCAACAATGTGGGCACGAAGCTCCTCGAGCATGCCCAACTCATCAAGCAGCTTCCCTTGAACGGTAGACTCGCCGCCGGGAAGTACCAGACGGTCAAAGTCTTGCTTCAAATCGGCCGCCTGCCTCAGCTCAATACAGTGTGCGCCCAGCTCGGACAGCCTCGCCTCGTGCTCGGCAAAAGCACCTTGGACCGCCAGCACGGCGACCGTCTGGTCTGCGTAATCGCTCATGTGCGATCCTTTCTGCTGGACTAGCGCCCGCGCTCCTCCATGATGATCTCAATTTCGTCGGCGTTGATGCCCACCATGGCCTCGCCCAGGTCCTCCGAAAGCTCAGCGATGAGCTTGGCGTCGGTGAAGTTGGCCACGGCCTTGACGATGGCGGCGGCGCGCTTGGCCGGGTCGCCGCTCTTAAAGATGCCCGAGCCCACAAAGACTCCTTCGGCGCCCAGCTGCATCATCAGCGCGGCGTCGGCGGGGGTCGCTACGCCGCCGGCGGCAAAGTTCACGACGGGAAGCTTGCCCGTGGCATGGACCTCGCGCACCAGCTCGACCGGAACCTGCAGCTGCTTGGCTGCCTCAAAGAGCTCATCATCGCGCAGGGCGACAATGTCACGGATCTGCTTTTGGATCTTGCGCATGTGGCGCACGGCCTGGACCACGTCGCCCGTACCCGGCTCACCCTTGGTGCGAATCATCGTGGCGCCCTCGGCAACACGGCGCAGCGCCTCGCCCAGGTCGCGGGCACCGCAGACAAACGGGACGTCAAACTGGGTCTTGTCGATGTGGTAGACGTCATCGGCAGGGGAGAGAACCTCGGATTCGTCGATGTAATCGATCTCGATGGCCTGCAAGACCTGCGCCTCGACAATGTGACCGATGCGGCACTTGGCCATAACAGGGATGGAGACTGCCTCTTGGATGCCCTTGATCATCTTGGGGTCGCTCATGCGCGACACACCGCCTGCGGCGCGGATGTCGGCCGGGATGCGCTCGAGAGCCATGACGGCGCAGGCGCCTGCCTCCTCGGCGATGCGCGCCTGCTCGGGCGTGGTGACGTCCATGATGACGCCGCCCTTGAGCATCTGCGCGAGTTCGCGGTTGAGTTTGACGCGATCGGCCTTGCTGGTCTGTTCTGCCATGGTTGCTCCCTTGGTTGGCATGTGCATTGCTTGACGGAACATCCTATCGGGGAGCTGGGTATGGCGAAATACTCAGTTTTCGAGATAATAACAAGGTCAGACTAATACCAGATTGAATGACTTAATAAGGTCAGGTGACAAACTCATGCTTGACTACAATTTGGAACAACGCGGCGAGGCATCGCTCTATGAGTATGTTTACCAGCAAATTCGAGATGATATCGTAGCTGGACGTATTGCGGCGGGGGAACATCTGCCGTCTAAGCGCGCCTTTGCCAGTCATCTGGGAATCAGTGTCATTACTATCGAGAATGCATATAGCCAGCTACTTGCCGAGGGCTATATTTGCTCAATGCCGCGTCGTGGCTACTACGCTTGCGAGCTTCCGGATGCACCGGTTTTGGCTTCGGCTGCGGAGGGCATCGACCGAGATGCCGTCTCTGTGGGCCCCAGCGCGCATGATGTCAACGGACAGGTTGAGCGATTTGATGCACTTTCTCCTTCCGCTTTGGAGGCGGCGCGGCTTTGGCAAGGCGCGCTGCGGGCGACGTTGACATCCGAAGACGAGCGCGAGATCTTTTCGCCCGCACCGGCACAGGGCACCGCTCGGCTACGACGCGCTATCGCTCACCATCTGCGTGGGACGAGGGGCATGAATATCGATCCCGACAATATCGTTATCGGTGCGGGCGCCCAGCTGCTCGATACCATGTTGGTTCAGTTGCTTGGAGCCGACAAGGTGTATGCCGTTGAGGATCCGGGATATTTGCGCCTGACGCGCATCTATCAGGCTATGGGTTGCAACGTTCGGCATATCCCGTTGGATGATGGCGGCGTGGACTTGAGTACTCTGCAGAAAACTGGGACCGATGTCCTTCACCTGATGCCGTCCCATCAGTATCCGACCGGCCTTGTGACGAGCATTGCGCGTCGCTATGCGCTGCTGAGCTGGGCCGCCGAGCGACCAGGTCGGTATCTCATCGAAGATGACTTTGATTGTGAGTTTCGCCTTGCCGGCAAGCCGATTCCCGCGCTCGCGTCGATCGATGCCGCCCAGTCGGTTATCTACACCAACACGTTTTCGAAGAGCCTGTCATCGGCGTTGCGTCTAGCATACATGGTGTTGCCCGATGAGCTGATGGAGCGGTTTAGGCACAACCTTGGTTTTTACGCCTCATCGGTGAGCTCTGTTGACCAGGTCGCTTTGGCTCGTTTGCTGGAATCGGGTGATTACGAGCGACATGTGAACCGCGTGCGCGTGCGCGCTCGCGAGGCGCGCGATTGTCTGGCGGCGCTTGTGCGGAAGGCGTTTCCGGCGGGGGAGGTCTCGATCGAACATGCAGACGCGGGCCTTTACTGCACCGTGGTTGCGGAGCGCGGAACGGACGGAAGCTCTTTTGCGCAGGCCCTCACGCGCTCGAGTATCCCTTTTGTCGATATCAGTGAGTGTTATTGGTGCGCCGATGGCGCATCTGCCCCCGAAAACTCAAGTCAAATTCTTGTCCAGTATGACGATTTGAGTCCAAAAGTGCTAAATACCTTGGAATTGCAGCTCATTGGGGAACTCTGCAATCTAAGTGAGTAGACTTTTGGCACTTTGGCGATCAGGCAGTTTTGTAACAAGCTATCTACCTGCGGTTTTGAAAAGCAGGATGACCGGCCTGCTCGGGATGTTTAAAAAGGTCTACTCACTTGCCGCGCAAAGCTTCTGCATGCGAAAAAATGGGGTTTTCAACAGGCCTTCGTCCAGCTCTTGGCAAGCTTTTGGCCAGTTGGGGAGGGCTGTTGAAAACTTGACAGTCCGTTCGGTGCCATTTTTGGTGCGTTCGCGCCAATGCGTGACTGACTGGGTTGAAATTCGTGTTTTCCTGTGTCTATGAAAGATCTACTTTGTGACATATCGGCTTTTAGGTACTGGCGTTTGCCCCCTCAAGTCCGCGCGTTGTGTCCGCCGCTTCCGCGGCCGGAAGAAGACCGGCAGCGATATGACCTTGCCCGTAACCCGACGGCTGCGGTTGTGCTTGGCTTTCCGTTGTATACATTGGTTCGGACGAGAAACAAGCGGACTTGCCCGGCCAGCATTAGGCAGCGGCTGTTCCTTGGCGAGCTCCCCAGGGAATCCGTGCTGGAAACGGAGCATGGATTTTTGATCACGTCTCCTCTGCTGACGGCATTCATCATGTCGCGACATCTGACGGATCTTCAGCTTCTTTTGGTATTGGCGGAGATGTGTGGCTTGTTTGCGGTGCGCGCTCTGCCGGCGGCACTTGAGGCGGAGCTTTCGCGTGCAATTGATTCGGGCGCGATTTCGACAACGTTCGGTTGGGTGCGCTGTCCGTCCGAGGACGGCACCGCCTCAAATTTATGGCGTCGAGACGCTTTGGTTTTGGGCAGAGACCTTGACCGTTTTTGTTCAGATGTTTGCGGGATGCGTTACGGCAATAGATTTATGGCGGTATCGCAACTCGTTCCATTGGGTGCCGCGTCGCCTTTTGAGGTCGAGGCGTATTTGTTGCTTGGACTACCGCGATCTCTGGGGGGCGAAGGTTTTTGCGGCATAGAGCTCAATGTCGAAGTGACGTTAAGCACAAGTGCTCGAGCGATTGTGGGAAAGTCCCGTGTATATATCGACCTACTACTTTCTACGCCGGACGGCAGGCGACAGGTGGCCATTGAATGTCAGGGAAAGGCCTCGCACGGACGCGCAGGGGATGGCTTGCGTGACGCCGATCGCATGACGGCCCTTCAGGCCATGGGCTACGATGTGCTTCTCCTGACAAACAGACAGATATCTGATGAGGATAGATTCCGCGCGATCGTTAAGGCCGTATGCAGGATGCTCGATGCTGAATATCGTGATAAAAGCCCGGATGAGCAAAGGGCTGAGGCATTACTCCGGTCTGAACTATTCGTTGACTGGACAAAATTGGGAGTAATCGACGGAAAGATGCCCGTTAGACGCAAAACAGCTCAATCGTGGACGGCTGCGGTTCTAAGTGAGTAGACTTTTGGCGCTTTGGCGACCAAGCCGTTTTGCAACAAGTCATTTACCTGCGGCTTTATAAAGCAATATGGATGGTGTGCTCGGCAAGTTCCAAAAAGTCTACTCACTTAGTTTTTGACGAGAAACCGATGCCGAAGGCGGTCCTATTTCAGGGAGTATTTCAGGGCGTTAACGAGTCCTCGAGACACAAAAAGGCCCGAACCATGCGGTCCGGGCCTTATCGAGCTAGAGATTGTCTCTCAGGCGGCTGGCTTAGCCAAAGTAGCGCTTGAGCAGGCCGGCGAAAGCCTTGCCGTGGCGAGCCTCGTCGCGAGCCATCTCGTGCACGGTGTCGTGGATGGCATCGAGACCAGCGGCCTTGGCGCGCTTGGCGAGATCGGTCTTGCCGGCGGTGGCACCATTCTCGGCCTCAACGCGCATCTCGAGGTTCTTCTTGGTGGAGTCAGTCACGACCTCGCCCAGGAGCTCAGCGAACTTAGCGGCGTGCTCGGCCTCCTCGTGGGCAGCCTTCTCCCAGTACAGGCCAATCTCGGGGTAGCCCTCGCGATGAGCGACGCGAGCCATGGCCAGGTACATACCGACCTCGGAGCACTCGCCCTCAAAGTTGGCGCGCAGGTCGGCAACGATGTCCTCAGAGACGCCCTCCATCTTGGCGACGCCCACGACGTGCTCGGCAGCCCACTCGAGCTGGCCCTCCTCCTGCTTCAGGAAACGAGAACCGGGAACGCCGCACTGGGGGCACTTGAAGTCCTCGGGCAGCTGGTCGCCGTCGAACTCTTCCACATAACCGCAAACGGGGCAAACAAACTTCATGATTCGATCCTTTCGATCGATGGCGATTGTGCGCTCGCCCGGTCCCGTAAGGGCCCTCTCCGGACGTGCGTCTTGACGAGTTCTATTATCCATAAATGCAACCAAATGTGAAGCCTATTAGGAATGATTTTTAATAAAACAATTTTGAGATATGAAGATGTTGATTGATTAACGATTGGCAGGCTGTCTTTGACTGCCGCTGAGTACAATCGGTCGAGCAAATGTTGACCTATCAACAAATAAAGGAGTTTCCTTTATGCATCTAGCCCGTCGTGCCTGGTGCCGAACATATCAGACGGTTTTTCGCATTGCATTGCCGATCCTGCCCTATACCGAGCCGCGCATTTTGGAGCATGCCGAGGATGTGCCCGCGGTGCTTCAAAAACGCTCGATCCAGAAGGTCCTCATCGTGACAGACCCTGGTATTGCACGTTTGGGGCTCACGGCATCACTCGAGCGTGCGCTTACGGCTCAGGGGATTGGCGCTACGGTCTATGCCGAAACGCGTGCGAACCCCACGGTCTCGAATGTGGAGGAAGCGGCGGCGCTGTATCGCGAGAACGACTGCCGGGCCATTATCGGCTTTGGCGGAGGATCGGCCATGGACTGCGCCAAGGGTGTGGGGGCGCGCATTGCACAGCCGAACAAGCCCATCAACAAGATGCGTGGCCTGTTGCGCGTCCACCGTCTCCTGCCGCTACTTATTGCGGTTCCCACCACGGCGGGTACGGGAAGCGAGGTCACGCTTGCGGCGGTTATCACCGATGATGAGACGCACTATAAATACCCCATTAACGATTTTGTGCTCATCCCGCGTTTTGCGGTCCACGACCCCGAGTTTACGCGCGGGTTGCCTGCCTCCATTACGGGGCAGACAGGCATGGACGCCCTGACGCATGCTGTCGAGGCCTTTATCGGCCGTAGCACCACGCCCTACACGCGCAAGATGGCGCGTCAGGCGGTCCAGCTCATCCGCGACAATTTGCTCGAGGCCTATGAGCATGGCGACGACATGCGTGCGCGCCGCAATATGCTTTCGGCGGCGTATAAGGCAGGCGTTGCGTTTACCCGCTCCTATGTCGGATATGTGCATGCCATCGCGCACAGTCTGGGCGGCCGATACGGAATTCCGCACGGTTTAGCCAACGCGATCATCCTGCCGCACATGCTTCGCGCTTATGGTGACGCCGCCGCCCCCAAGCTCGCCGATCTCGCCCGCATGGCCGGTATCGCGCCGGCTAATGCGCAGGACAGCCTGGCGGCCGAGGCCTTTATCGATTGGGTCGACCGCATGAACGAGGCCCTGGGAATCCCCAAATATGTCTCGGGTATTCGCCGCTCCGATATTCCGCAAATGGCGGCCCATGCCGACGCCGAGGCCAATCCCCTGTATCCCGTTCCTCTTTTAATGGACCGCCTGGAGCTCGAGCATATGTACGAAGTTGTTGCAGGTGGTATGTTTGAGGATGAGAACTAGGAGGGTCCATGAATACCGAGGAAATCGCGCGCATTGTCGGCGAGCAGCGCGCCTATTTTAAGACGCACGCCACGTTTGATGTCGATGCTCGACGTCGCGCCCTCGTGCGCCTGCGCGAGGCGGTGCGGGCACACGAGACCGATATCGCCCATGCGCTCAAGACCGATTTGGGTAAGTCGCATGACGAGGCATATATGTGCGAGATCGGCACGTCGCTTTCCGAGATTCGTCATCAGATCGCTCATGTGGCCCGATGGAGTCGTCCGCGCCTGCGTCCGTGTGACCTCGCTAACGCCGTGAGCGTGTGCAAAACGCAAGCCCTGTCTCTTATACACATCTGAC
>URNM01000093.1 GCA_900549185.1 uncultured Collinsella sp.
GATCTACACTCGACTAGTCGTCGGCAGCGTCAGATGTGTATAAGAGACAGGGTCGTGCGCATCGAGGGCAGCGACCGCGTGCTGCGCGAGGGCGATGTCATCTCCATCGACGGCACCCAGGGCATCGTCGTCGACGGCGCCGTCGACCTGGTCTCCGCCGAGCTTACCGGCGATCTGGACACCATCCTGTCCTGGGCCGACGAGATTCGCCTGGACGAGACCTGTGGCCATGCCAACCATGTGCGCGTCAACGCCGACAATCCCGAGGATGCCGAGCTTGCGCTCGAGTTTGGCGCCGAGGCCATCGGCCTGTGCCGCACCGAGCACATGTTCCTGGGCGACCGCAAGAACATCATCCAGAGCTTTATCCTGTCTGACGATGAGGCCGTGAAGCAGCAGGCCCTGGCCGACCTGCTCAAGGTTCAGACCGAGGACTTCCTGGCGATGTTCAAGACCATGTCCGGTCGCGATGTGGTCGTCCGCCTGCTCGATCCGCCGCTTCATGAGTTCCTGGATAATCCTCGCGAGCTCGAGGTCGCCATCACCAAGAAGGAAGCCGCCAGCGCCAGCGAGGAAGAGCTTGCAGCCCTGCGCGCCCGCCTGCGTCGTATCGACGGCATGGTCGAGTCGAACCCCATGCTCGGCCTGCGCGGCGTTCGCCTGTCCGTCGTCTTTAGCGATCTGCCGCTCATGCAGGTTCGCGCCGTCGCCACGGCCGCTGCCCGCCTTATCAAGGAGGGCGTCGACCCGCATCCCGAGATCATGGTTCCGCTCGTTTCCATCACGGCTGAGCATGTCCAGACTCGCGAGGTCATCGAGCGCGTAATCGCCGAGGTCTCCGCCGAGGAGGGTGTCGAGCTCAATATTCCCGTGGGCACGATGCTCGAGCTGCCGCGCGCCTGCATGGTCGCTGACGAGATTGCCCATCACGCAGACTTCTTCTGCTTTGGCACCAACGACCTGACCCAGACCACCTTCGGCTTCTCCCGTGACGATGCCGAGGCCAAGTTCATCCCGCTGTACATGCATAAGAAAATTCTGAAGGACAACCCCTTCGAGACCATCGACGCGGCGGTGCTGGAGCTCGTGCGCATGGCCGTGGAGAAGGGTCGCGCCACCAACCCCGACATGCACTTTGGCGTGTGTGGCGAGCACGGCGGCGACCCCAAGTCCATCAAGGGCCTGTTTAATGTGGCCGACGTGGACTACGTGTCCTGCTCGCCCTACCGCGTGCCCCTCGCACGCCTGGCTGCCGCCCAGGCCAAGCTCGAGGCGAAGCGCTCCGCGTAACGTTTTGGGTTCAGACGCCTAACGTAGCCCCCCTCATGCCGTCCGTCTCATTCGTGAGGCGGACGGTTATCATGTGCGGGTTTTGTCTTTTTGTCTGCGTAAAAAATTGTTCTTGCAGCAGAAACCCGCGCGTGTATACTCGAATACGTTTGTTCAACTACGTGCCGGCCAGAGTGGTACGGCACCTCTAGAAGAGTAAGGAATTGCACATGGATTACATCCGCGCAATCGAGCGTCAGCAGATCCGCGAGGACATTCCTCAGGTTCGCGTCGCCGACAACGTCAAGGTTCACTACCGCATTAAGGAAGGCGACCGCGAGCGCATCCAGGTCTTCCAGGGCGACGTCATCCGCATGGCCGGCGCCGGTGCCCGCGAGACCTTCACCGTCCGCAAGATGTCCTTCGGTGTCGGTGTTGAGCGTACCTTCCCGCTTCACAGCCCCAAGATCGCCAAGCTCGAGGTCGTTCGTCATGGTCGCGTCCGTCGCGCCAAGCTGTACTACCTCCGCGACAAGGTGGGCAAGGCTGCTCGCATCCCCGAGAAGCGCTAAGAAGATCGCAGCGTCTGTCCACTCGTTTGGACACAAGGGTCACCTTCGGGTGGCCCTTCTTTTTATCTGATTTGCATGCAAGGAGGGCCTGGTATGGCCAATATGACGAGCTCGGTTTCGGCATCGCAGGTTGCCGGAGAGCTAGCGAGCGCAACGTTTGAGGAGATCCCCGCCCTCGTGGAGCATTATCGCGAGGACCCGCGCCAGCAGGTGATCAAGGCTTGTGAACGCGCCCTCAAACGCCATGCTAAGGAACTTGCCGAGCGCGAGCGCGTCAATGACATGTACGAGCTTATGCATGAGCTTGGCGGCGATGGGGTGGTCGTTGGTGTCGACGAGGTGGGCCGCGGCTCGGTAGCGGGTCCCTTAACCGTGTGTGCCGTGTGCCTTCCCATGGAGCCGCGCGTCTGGGGCATCAACGATTCCAAAAAGCTCACGCCGGCGCGCCGCGAGTTGCTCTCAGTGAAGATTGCCGAGGTGGCGACGGCGATCGGTTTTTGCCATATCGCGCCTAAGGATATCGATGAGATGGGCATGGCCCGTGCTATCCGTACCGCCGTTGCGGGCGCCGTGGCCGATACGGGACTTGAACCCGACTGCGTCCTCATGGATGGCAACCCCTTGGGCGCTGTTCCTAACGAGCGCGATGTGGTGAAAGGCGATGCCAAGATCGCCTGCATCGCCGCAGCGTCCATCATGGCCAAGGTCACGCGTGACGAGATGATGGTCGAGTACGACGCCGAGTACCCCGAGTACCATCTGGCCGAGTCGAAGGGCTATGCGAGCCCCGAGCACATCGAGGCCATTCGCAAACATGGACTTTGTCCGCTGCACCGCGTGAGCTTTTGCGGAAACTTTCTGCAGACTGAGCGCCTTTTCTAGGCCAATTGTGGAGACAGGGACCTCTGTGGTTTTATAAACCTGCTGGTAGCGGGCCGTATGCAGCAGCATTGCTGCGTACGGCCCGTTTTTTGTCGGCATTTGGTCAGCTTTTGGTTTGCTTCCGGTACTTACCCGCATGAAAGGTGCCCTCATCATCGGGGCAATGCAGTGTGCGGGAAAGGAGACCCCATGAGTGCCGCAAGCAAAAAGAGCAAGACGCAGCAGCTCAAGGAGCGTTGGGAAAACGGCGAGCTCGACTGTGGGGCGATGACGCCCGAGTTTATCAAGGGACTCAGTCCCCGCGAGCTGGGCATGCTAGGCGAGCTGATCACCATCGACTACTTTAACGAGCGCGGCTACACCTTGCTGGAGCAGGGTTATCGTTGCACCGAGGGCGAGGCCGATCTGGTGCTGCTCGATGAGCTCGACGATGTCGTGGTGATGGCCGAGGTCAAGACCAGACGCGTTGCGCTGGATTGCAACACGCGGGTCTTTCCCGAGGAGGCCGTGGACGCCCAAAAGCAACGCCGCTACCGCCGCATCGCAAGTTGCTATCTCATGGAGCATTATCCGCTCAAGGCGATTCGCTTCGATGCCGTGGGCGTCACCATCCGCGACGGGCATATCGCCGAGATCGAGCACCAGTACAACGCGTTCGATTGGCAGGTGTCGTGATGGCGTTCGAGACGTTTGCCGTTCACGCGGCCTGCATCCGCGGCGTCGAGGCGATTCACGTCACGGTCGAGGTCTCGCTTGCCGGCGGCGTTCCGGGCATTCAGATGCTCGGCATCCCGAGTATGGAGGTGATGGAGTCACGTGGTCGTATTCGCTGTGCGATGCGCTCGGCCGGCTTTGAGATCCCGCGCTCGGGCATTACGGTCAATCTGGCGCCCGGCGATATTCGCAAGACCGGTAGCGGCTTTGATCTGCCCATCGCCATCGCGGTTCTAGCGGCCGATGGTCAGATTCCCCGCGACAACCTCGATCGTTGTCTTATCGCCGGCGAGCTCGGCTTGGACGGCACGGTGCTTCCTGTCAAAGGCGAGGTGGCGTTTCAGCTATTGGCTCGCGACATGGGGCTGTCTTTTATCGCCGGCAGGTCCGACCAGCATGTGCCACTCGCGGGCGTGGATTGCGGCTTTATCGACCATCTGTCTCAGCTTGCTCACGGCATGGGCGATGCCGCACGGCACTACTTGGATTCCGAGGGTGTCGAGGCGACCTTTGAGCCCGAGCTCGACTATGCCGACGTACTGGGACAGGAGGTCGCCAAGCGCGGCATGGCGCTTGCGGCCGCCGGCGAGCTCGGACTGCTCATGATCGGCTCGCCTGGTTCGGGCAAGACCATGCTTGCGCGGCGCATGACAGGCATTTTGCCCGAGCTTCCTCTCGAGGATCAGCAAGAGGCGCTGTGCATCCATTCGGTCTTGGGCGAGAACATCGATGGACTGCTTGCGGGGCATCGCCCCTTCCGCAGCCCGCATCACAGCATTTCGACCGCGGGCCTCATCGGCGGCGGACGTCCAGTGCATCCGGGCGAAATTAGCCTAGCTCATGGCGGCGTGCTCTTTTTGGACGAGCTAGCCGAGTTTCCCACTGGCGTGCTGCAGACGCTGCGTCAGCCCATCGAGCGCGGCTATGTGAGGATCGTACGCGTCGACGGGGCTTTTACCTTCCCGTCGCGCTTTCAGCTGCTGGCTGCGAGCAATCCCTGCCCCTGCGGCTTTTTGGGCGATCGCGAGGTACCGTGTCGCTGCTCGGCGGCGATGGTCGAGCGCTATCGGTCTAAACTGCGCGGTCCCTTGGCCGACCGTATCGACATGATGATCGATGTGACCCGTCCCGACCCTCAAGTGATTATCGAGGGTGCGGAGGGTATGTCGTCGGCCGAGTTACGTGACTACGTTGTGCGCGGTCGTGCCTTTCGCGCCTGGCGCGAGTCCCGTATGGACGATGCGGATGCCGAGGCCGAGGATGACGAGACGCGGTCCATTGACGGCGTCGTTTCGACCTTCGAGCTCGATGATGCTGCCGAGAAATGCGTACTCGGCCTATCCAAACGCACACATCTCACGGGCCGCGGCATCGTACGCCTGGTGCGTATCGCGCGTACAATCGCTGACGTCGCCGAGAGCGAGCAAGTGACGCAGGACCACGTGCTCGAGGCGGCGATGTACCAGGGAAGGAGGGACCAATGATAGCTGAGGGGACCTTCGAGCTGCATCCAGGTGATGCGTTGTATCCCGAGACCGTTTTGGAGCTTTCTGATATACCCCAGGCGCTTTATGTGCGCGGCAACCCCGAGGTGCTTTCGACGCCCGCGCTCTCCATCATCGGCGCGCGCAAGGCCTCGCCGTATGGTCTTGCCGTGGCAGAGCTTGCGGCAAAGGTGGCGATCGAGGCGGGAGTGACGGTTGTTTCGGGCGGCGCGGTCGGTTGTGACCAGGCCTCGGGTTGGGCTGCGGTCAACGCCGGCGGCAAACACGTCGTGGTGCTGGGGACGGGCGCCGACGTGGTCTATCCGCGTTCGAGCGCGGGGCTTATTACTCGCACGCTCGATACGGGTGGCGCGGTCGTGTCGATCTCTCCGTGGGGCATGGGTCCGCGCAAGTTCGCCTTTCCGCGCCGCAATCGCGTGATCGCGGCCCTGTCGCAAGCCCTCTTTGTATCCGAGGCGGGTATGCCTTCTGGGACGTTTTCTACAGCCGAGGCTGCTATGGATTTGGGGCGCGAACTTCTTGCCGTGCCGGGGTCGATCCTATCGCCCGAGTCGCGTGGCACGAATTACCTCATTGCGAACGGTGCCTGCTGCATCGTCGACGAGGAATCTATCGAGATGGCTATCTCACGCATCTACGGAACCCTGCGCTACTCGCGCCCCGATGCTCCCGGCATTGCCGACTTGGATCCAACGCAGCAGACCGTGATGCATGCGCTCATCGCCTCTCCGCTCAAGGTCGACGACATCGCGGCGCTCGTCTCGCTCGATGCTGTCGGCGTACTCAAACTCTTGGGTTCGCTTGAACTCGAGGGCCTTATCGAGCGCATGATGGATGGAAGGTATGCGCCCTCCAAGTTTGCCCTTCACGCCCAGACACCCTTCGGTCACAATGGAAAACGTGTCAATTAGAAAGGTGTTTGCAGATGCAGTTCGATCAGGTGACAGTTATCGGTGGCGGTCTGGCGGGTTCGGAGTGCGCGATCCAGCTGGCAGATCGCGGGTTTGCCGTAAAGCTGTGCGAGATGCGCCCCCAGGTGAGCTCCCCGGCCCACCATACCGATCACCTGGCAGAGCTCGTCTGCTCCAATTCGTTTAAGTCGACCCGTCCGGATTCCGCGGCTGGTTTGCTGAAGGCCGAGCTTGAGCGCATGGGTTCAGTCCTGCTCGATTGCGCCCATCGCGCGGCTGTTCCCGCCGGTGGCGCCTTGGCGGTCGACCGCGTCAAGTTTTCCGAGCTTGTCGAGGCCGAGGTTGCCGCTCGTCCCAATATCGAGGTCGTGCACGGCGAGGTCACGCAGATTCCCGAGGGCCACGTGGTCATTGCCGCGGGCCCGCTGTGTTCACCGGCGCTGAGCGAAGAGGTCATGAAGCTCGTCGGCGGCGATGCCCTTGCGTTTTTCGATGCCGCGGCGCCGATCGTCGATGCCTCCACGCTCGATATGGACGTGCTGTTCTCGCAGTCGCGCTACGAGGAGCAGGGGAGCGGCGACTATCTCAACGCTCCGCTCAATAAGGAGGAGTACGAGGCCTTTATCGAGGCGCTTACCACGGCCGACCGCGTGGTGCTCAAAGACTTTGAGGGCGGCGATCTGTTCCAGGCCTGCCAGCCTGCCGAGGAAGTTGCGCGCACCGGCAAGGACGCCATTCGCTTTGGCGCCATGAAGCCCGTCGGCCTCACCGACCCGCGTACCGGACGTCGCCCCTGGGCGGCGATTCAGCTGCGTGCCGAGAACAAGGAGAAGACCGCCTATAACCTGGTGGGCTTCCAGACCAACTTGACCTTTGGCGAGCAGAAGCGCGTCTTCCATATGGTGCCGGGCCTGGAGAACGCTGAGTTCTTCCGCTACGGTGTCATGCACCGCAATACCTTTGTCGACGCCCCGCATGTGCTCGATGGCACCTTTGCCGTGCCCGGTACCGGTGTGCGCCTGGCCGGTCAGATCACCGGCACCGAGGGGTACATGGAAGCCGTGGCGACAGGTCTGCTCGCGGCGCTCAACACCTATGCAGAGGCTATCGGCGCCGATTCCGTCGAGTTGCCCCGCGTGGGCGCCCTGGGTGCGCTCGTGGGCTATGCGACCGATCCTGCCACCGTGGGCTATCAGCCCATGCATGTCAACTTTGGCCTGGTGCCGCCGCTCGAGGACGGTAAGCGCCGCAGCAAGCGCGACCGCTATCAGGCCTATGCGGACCGTGCGCTCGAGGCCCTCGATGCCTACTTGGCCACGCGTTCCGACTTGTTTGGAGGCGACCGGTCATAGCCTTTGACCTGTACGACACCGTCGACTCTTTTATCGCCTATATCGCACGCGTTGAGGGGCTTTCTCCCAACACGGTGACGGCCTATGGCTCGAGACTGGAGCGCTTTGCTGCCTGGTGCGAGCGCGAGGATATTGATGCTTTCGCTGCCGACG
>URNM01000094.1 GCA_900549185.1 uncultured Collinsella sp.
CGTCGGCAGCGTCAGATGTGTATAAGAGACAGGTCTGTTCATCGCGCATGACGGCGGTGCAGATGCGCTTGACGGCCATGGCGACGCCATAGTAGGTGGCGTGCTTCTTCTCGATGATGGTGTAGGCGGAGTTCTTGACGTCCTCGGCGATGCGCTTCTCGGCGGCCTCATGCTCCAGATGGCCGTGAAGCTCGCAGAAGGTGTTCAGCGGCACGCCGGCAACCTGGGCGCTGGACCAAGCGACGAACTCGGAGTCGCCGTGCTCACCCATGACATAGGCCTGAACGTCGCGCGGGTCAACCTCGACGTGGGCACCAAGCATCTGCTGCAGACGGCCGGTGTCGAGCACGGTACCGGAACCGATGACGTGGCCCTCGGGCAGGCCGGACATCTTGATGGCGGCGTAGGTCAGAACATCGACCGGGTTGGAGACGATGAGCAGAATGCCGTCGAAGCCGGACTTCTTAATCTCGGGGATAATGGACTTAAAGATGTTGACGTTCTTGTTGACCAGGTCCAGGCGGGTCTCACCGGGCTTCTGGGCAGCGCCAGCGGTAACGACAATCATGGCGGCGTCGGCGACATCGGAATAATCGCCGGCGTAGATCTTCATCGGCTCGGCAAACGTCATGCCGTGCGCGATATCCAGGGCCTCACCCTCGGCGCGGTTCTTGTCCACGTCGATGAGGACCATCTCGGAGAACAGACCACTCTGCATCAGCGCGAACGCCGAAGACGAACCGACGAAACCGCAGCCGACAATAGCGACCTTCTTCTCGTTAACCATTAGAAACTCCCATCTCTCTCTCCACAAACAAGCCGCCCGGGAACGACCCGAGCGGCTTGTCGTAATCCCAATACATCCAATCGGGACTTTGATTATGCTCCTATTCGCAGCCAAAAATCGACCGTTTACCGAAATTGTTTGCAGGATTCGTAAAATAACTGCACGAAATCGGTTTCGATATATTGACGAGGCGAAATAGCTTTCTAATACAGGCCCGCCTCGCGAATGGCCTCGACAGCCAAAGCAATCTGATCGGGCGGCAGGACCAGCGCCATGCGCACGTGCCCCTCGCCCGAAGGACCAAAGCTCGCGCCCGGCGTCACCACAACGCCGGCCTTCTCCATGAGCTCCTCGCAAAACGCCATGGAATCGGTGCGACCACCGGGAAGCTTGGCCCACACAAACATGGAGCCATGCGCGTTGGGACGCTCCCAACCCAGGTCCTCAAGACCGTCGCACAGGGCATCGCGGCGCTCCTGGTACTTCAGACGCTGCGCCTCGACCTCATCGCGCGGACCGTTCAGGCAGGCGATAGCAGCCTTCTGGATCGGGAAGAACATGCCAAAGTCGATCTGGCCGCGCAGCTTGGCAAAGGCAGAGACCACGTCCTCGCGGCCGACCAAAAAGCCAATGCGGGCACCGGTGACGTTAAACGACTTGGAAAGCGAGAAGAACTCCACGCCCACCTCGAGCGCACCGGGATACTGCAAAAAGCTGCCACCCGGCTCGCCGTCGAACACGATGTCGGAGTACGCGTTGTCATGGACGATGAGCAGGTCGTGCTCGCGGGCGAAAGCGATGATCTCCTCGTAGATCTCGGGCGTGCCCACCGAGCCCACCGGGTTCGCGGGCAGCGACACGATCATATACTTGGCACGATCGGCCACCTCGGGATCGATACCCGCCACATAGGGCAGGTAATTGTGCTCGGCAACCAGCGGATAGTACTCGAGCTTGGCATCGGCGATCTTGGCACCCGCCTCAAAGACCGGGTAGCACGGATCGGGAACCAAAATAGTGTCACCCGGATCGAGCAGGGCCAGGCCCAAATGACCCACGCCCTCCTGCGTGCCGTTGCACGACTGCACCATGGACGGTGTAATGCCCGAAACGCCAAAGCGGCGCTCATAGTAATCGCACACGGACTGCTTGAGTTCGGGCAGGTCGCGCAGGGCATACTTCCACATCTCGGGATCTTGCGCCGCTTGAGTGAGCGCCTCGACCACGTGGTCGTACGGCTTAAAGTCGGGCGTGCCCACGCTCATGTTATAAATGGTCTTGCCCTGAGCCTTCAGCGCAAGCAGTTTGTTGTTGAGCGAGGCGAAGACCTCCGCGCCAAAGCGGTCGAGACACTGCGATGCCTGCATGGTGCCACCTTTCGATATAAAAAAACGCGGCGCTCCGACAAGAGCGCCGCGCGATACGGGCCATCAGATTGCAAAAGTGTAACGCTTGCAACCCCCGTATTGGTTCAATTTGGCCAACCTTAGTCAATTGCATTAAGCGCGTCGATCTGCGCAAGCCACAGTCGCGAGCTGGCGTCACTCGGCATACGCCAATCGCCGCGCGGGCTGAGCGTCACCGAGCCCACCTTGGGACCATCGGGCAGGCAGCTGCGCTTAAACTGCTGGGCAAAGAAGCGACGGTAGAACGTACGTAGCCACGTGTGGACGGTCTTGGCGTCGTAAACGCCCTCGAAGCTCTTGAGCGCCATGCGGTAGATCTTGCCCGGCTCAAAGCCAAAACGCAGCAGGTAGTAGAGGAAGTAGTCGTGCAGCTCGTACGGGCCCACCAAATCCTCAGTCTTCTGCGCAATCTCGCCGTCGCCCGTGGGCGGCAGAAGCTCGGGGGACACCGGCGTGTCGAGGATATCGAGCAAAACCTCGGCAATACGCCCGCCAAAGACATCAGCCGCATAACGCACCAGATGGCGCACAAGCGTCTTGGGCACGCTCGCGTTGACGGCGTACATGCTCATGTGGTCGCCGTTATAGGTAGCCCAGCCGAGCGCCAGCTCCGACAGGTCGCCCGTGCCAATGACAAAACCGCCAGCCTGGTTGGCCAGATCCATCAGGATCTGCGTACGCTCGCGGGCCTGGCTGTTCTCGTAGGTCACGTCTTGGACGGCCGGATCGTGCTCAATGTCCTTGAAGTGCTGCTCCACAGCCGCATGGATCGAAACCTCGCGGAAGCTCACACCCAGGTCGCGAGCGAGCGACTCGGCGTTCGACTTGGTGCGATGCGTCGTGCCAAAGCCGGGCATGGACACGGCCGTGATACCGGTGCGCGGCAGCCCCAGTGCATCGAAGGCACGCACGGTCACAAGCAGTGCCAGCGTGGAGTCCAGGCCGCCCGAAAGGCCGATGACGGCCGCCTTGGTGCCCGTATGGGCAAGGCGGGTCTTGAGGCCGGCGGTCTGCAGGTCGAGGATGGTCTCGCAACGCTCGGCCAGGTCGCCATGGTCGGCCGGCACAAAGGGCGCGCGGGGGAAGACTCGGTCAATGTCAAGTGCATCGCGCAGGACAGACTCGTCTGCCAGAACGCCCTCAAACGAAAACTCAACGGTCGTGGCCTCCGGCGCATCGTCCGCGCGCGTCCACGTCGTCGAGCGACGGCGCTCGGCAACCAGACGGTCAAGATCGACATCGGCCACCGCCATCTCGCAGGTGAGGAGCTTCGTGGCGGCGAGCTTAGATCCGTTTTCGTAGACGAGGTTCTCGCCCGCAAAGACCATGTCGGTCGTGGACTCGCCCTCGCTCGCATCCGCGTAGGCATAGGCGCAGTACAGGCGCGCACTCTGATTGGAGATGAGACTGCGGCGATAGTCTGCCTTACCGATAATCTCGTCCGAAGCCGACGGGTTGAGAATCACCGTCGCACCGGCAAGCGCCATCTCGGTCGAAGGGGGCGCTGGCACCCACAGGTCCTCGCAGACCTCAACGCCCAGCACCATATCCTCGGCACCCTCATCACAGCAGCGGTAGACAAGCCCCGAACCCAGCGGAACCGGACCCTGACCGGCAAACTCGACCCACACGGGATCCGCGGGCGCCGGAGCAAACCAACGGCGCTCGTAGAACTCGCCATAGTTGGGCAGATACTTCTTGGCTGTGAGGCCCAAAAGCTCGCCCGCGCAGCACACGGCGGCGCAGTTGTAGATATTCTCGGCAACTGCAACGGGAAGACCGATGGTAAAGACAATCGGCAGCTCACGAGTCTCATCGAGGATATGCACCAGAGCAGCCTCGCAGGCATGCAGCAGCGTGCGATTATGGAACAGGTCGGCCGCGGTATAGCCGCACAAGTTAAGCTCGGGCAGCACCAGCGCGCGAACGCCGCGCTCGGCAGCCTCGCGAACAGCCGCCAGCGCAACCTCGGCATTGCCCTCGACATCGGCCACGCGAATCTGCGGCGACGCCGCCGCCACACGCAAAAAGCCATCAGACTGAGAAAGGTGAAGATTCATAAGAATGCTCCCGTGCGTAGACGCAATTCACAACAATTAGCAAGCTCTATTGTAGTTCAACCGCCGGGTGCAACCGCATCCCACCAACTTGGTGAGCTATTGATGAGTTGATGGTATCTGTTAAATGTCACGTACGATTCACATCTGGTGGGTACCCTGATGGCTACACGAAACGAAGCAGATTTACACCGGGAGGACCCCGTATGACAACCAAGTACACCGACGCGCCGCGCACGCGCGTCATGACACCGGCATCGCTCAACAACGGCGTGCACGAGAACCATTCCATCGGACAGACCATGGCCATCGCGCCCAAAAAAGGCCTGTTTGACGACATTTCCATTCCCCAGATCATCGCCGGCGCCGCAGCCGCCGCTACGAGCGTCGCGCTTGCCTCCAAGATCGGTATCGCCGGATCGGTGATCGGTGCCGCTGTGAGCTCGGTCATCACCGTTGTGTCCTCGCAGGTCTACCGCCACTTTATCTCTGCCAGCGCCGAAGCCCTCAAGGGCACGCACGCCGACGTCGACTACCCCGCCGGCGCCTACGAGCCCGTTGAGTTTAATGCCGAGGAGCACCTGGGCGGCGCCGCGACTACGCAGGAGATGCGCCAGATTGCGGGGCGCGCGACCACGGCCCGCGTCGCCCCTAACAGCCTGCGCGCCAAGGCCGCGGCAGAGCGCAGCCAGACGCAAAAGAAGGTCATCATCTTCTCGATTGCCATCGCCATCGTCGCGGTCATCGCCTGCACCGGCGCCATCCTTATCACCACCGCCGGCGAGGGTCTGGGTGAGCGTCCCGAGCCGATCCTTTCGTCGCGCACGACCGAGAGCGACGCGGATAGCTCCGGTCAATCGCAAAGCCAGCAGGACGACTCGCAGGGCACCCCCGCATCCGCCGACTCGTCCT
Organism: uncultured Collinsella sp.; assembly: GCA_900549185.1. Taxonomy (GTDB): domain Bacteria; phylum Actinomycetota; class Coriobacteriia; order Coriobacteriales; family Coriobacteriaceae; genus Collinsella. The sequence goes on from URNM01000094.1 coordinate 5,163, forward strand.
CGAACGCCCCCGATCAATCGCAGGGCGTCGATTCCTCTGCGAACAACAGCGGCACGCAATCCGGCACGACCGACTCAAGCCAAACGACTGACGGCTCTCAACCGAGCACGGGCGACCAGACGAGCGGCAATACGTCGAGCACGGGATCTACCGACAACAGCAGCACTAACAGCTCGAGCGGAACCGCGTCTGGTACGGCATCTGACAGCTCGAGCCAAGGCACGACGTCGGGCAACTAAGCACGTTTGCCTCTCATAGAGAACCAACCTGTATAACGGGCGCGAACCGGCAACGGTCGCGCCCGTTTGCCTTGGGTGCCGTCATGGCGAACGCTATGCGATGGTAAGATGCTTTACGTGTGTAAAGAGGAGATTTGCCATGAGCAAGACAATAGTTAGGCCCACGCTATCGCTGGGCAACCACATCTATCTGTATCGCCTGCTGCGCGATGCGATTGGATGCGGCAAGCAAACGTTTATGACGCAGGTCGAGGAGGCACTCGCCGCTGGTGACATGGCCGCTTATGACCTGGGCTTTGAGTCCACGCGCGAGCTGCTCGAGGAGCTCGACGACTTCATTAAGCTGACCGTCTTTAAGGGCGGTCGCCTGTATGCCACCGTCATCGCCAACGAGGCCTGGGATGCCGCCCTTGCCAAAGGCGAGGACAAGCCCAAGGCTGCCAAGGGCGCCAAGCAGTCCTACAAAAAGAAAAAGCGCGGAGAGAAGGACCTCAAGGCCGTGCGCCCCAAGCACGTTAAGCGTCCCGAGCCCGAAGCCATGGTTGAAGTCGTGCCAGAACCCGAGCCCGAGGCAGAGATCGAAGTCGCTATTGAGGTAACGGCAGAAGCCGAAACCTCAATCGCCGCCACGACCGATCCCGAAGCCATATCCGAGCAGGAAGCCACTGCGGAGCTCAACGAGACTCCCGAGTCGACAACCGAAGAAGCCGCCGAGCAGCCCGAGACGCCTGCGTTCCAAAACAGCGATGCCTTTGGCGACGAGGCCGAGGACGATCAGTCCGACGAGCCCGCCGATCAAGACACTACCGAGTCGGTGCCGGAGCCCGAGACGCCGCAGCCCGCCATCTCGCTCACGGTCGTCTATGACCCCGAGAACGCAAACGCCGGCATCACCACCATGGCATCCACGCCCATCGAGACAAAGTCGAGCGTCGAGAACGAGAACGCGACGCAGGTTGAGGTTGAAACTGCAGTTACAGACGCGCCCGTCACCGTAGAGCCCGCAGATTCCACGATCAAGCCGAAAACGACGCCGGAGCCCGCACCCGTCATCGAATCCGTGCCCACCGCTGCTTGCGACCAAATTCCCGCACCGGCACCGGCTTCGGCACCCGCAGCGGCCCCAACCCCCGCACCTGCAGCACCGACCATCCCTGAGGATTTCCCCATCGATTTCGCAACCGAGGTCTTCTGCCCCGGCCCGTTGCTACACCAGCTATCGACCTATCTCCCCTACGGCGCCGACACCCTCGGCATTGTCGGCGAGTACTACTGGATCGCCCGCGAGCGCGGTACCATCGAGGCCGCGCGAAACCGCGCAAGCTTCCCTCTGCGCTACACGCAGGCCGGCGAGCGCCGCGAGGTTACCGTGCGCATCCGCCGCAACACCACCGGCGGTCTCGGAGCCGCCTGGACCATCGATAAAGTCGAAGAATCCGAACAATAACGAAAAGCGGCTCAAATCCCGACTAGGATTTGAGCCGCTTTTATTAGCATTCATCGATGTTTCGTGACAAACAGCGAGCGGGCCGCAAGTGCCCCAGGTTGCCGTGAAAGAGGAGCGACGCGTACTTCGGTACGCGAGCGACGGTTTGAACGGCAAGATGGGGTGCTTACGGCCCGCGCAGCGTCGAGCAGTTACGCGGTTTGGTAAAACCGCGTAACAAATTAGTCACGCGTCAGCTTGCGGTGAATACGATGCGGCTGGGCTGCGTCCTCGCCCAGGCGCTCGATGCGGTTGGCCTGATAGGCCTCGAAGTTGCCCTCGAACCAATACCAGTTGCCCGGATTTTCGTCGGTGCCCTCCCACGCCAGAATGTGCGTGGCGACGCGGTCCAGGAACATACGGTCGTGGCTCTGTCTCTTATACACATCTGACGCTGCCGACGACTAGTCGAGTGTAGATC
>URNM01000095.1 GCA_900549185.1 uncultured Collinsella sp.
GTGATGGATAACATCCGCTACGGCAACCTGGACGCCACCGACGAGGAGTGCATCGCGGCAGCCAAGCTCGCGGGCGCCGACGACTTTATCACCCGACTGCCCGACGGCTACGACACTATGCTCACCGGCAACGGCGCACAGCTGTCGCAGGGCCAGCGCCAGCTGATTTCGATCGCACGCGCTGCCGTCGCCGATCCGCCGGCAATGATTCTGGACGAGGCCACGAGCTCCATCGACACCCGCACCGAGGCCATCGTGCAGGCAGGCATGGATAAGCTCATGGAGGGCCGCACGACGTTTGTCATCGCGCACCGCCTGTCCACCGTGCGCAACTCCGACGCGATCATCTGTCTGGACCATGGCCGCATTATCGAGCGCGGTAACCACGACGAGCTGATCGCCAAGCGCGGATACTACTATCAGCTCTATACCGGAGCGTTTGAGCTGGAGTAGTTCGGCCCGCCGAGATGACCGATTTGTCGCTCATTCGTCGGGCATGACCCTAAGGTCAATGCCCTCCTCTTTCGGGGCAAATCGACTCATCTCAACGACCCAAACACAATGCGCCGCAACGAATAAAGCCTCCGCAGCACACACGAGCTGCGGAGGCTTTTCTATGCCCTCTGTTGTTACAAGCTTACCGTTCCTCGCGTTGCAGTCCGGCTGCCTCAGCTGTCTTTACACGGTTCTTATCGACGTACATGTTTTTGTCGGCCTGGGAAAAGAGCTCACGCATGGTAGGCGGTACATCAAAATCACTGGAAAGCGCGTAGCCCACCGCATAGCTGATAGGCATGTCGGGGTGAGCCCCGGAATACTCGTTCACGTTCGCACGAACCCGAGCGAGACAGGACCCCACGGCAGCTCGGTCGGCATTCCACAGCACCGCGATAAACTCATCGCCGCCGTCGCGACCCACAAAGCAGGTCTCGGACGCCACACGCCCCAGCTGCCGGGCAAAAGAGCGGATGTATTCGTCGCCCTTCTCGTGACCAAAGCTGTTATTGACCGTATGCAGATTGTTAAGGTCGAATACGCACACCGCAACGGGCGCCTCCGCGGAGACAGGCTGCTCCTGCCCCAAGATCTCCTCGCACTTGTTCTTGTTGGGCAGTCCCGTGGCTTCGTCGAGATAGACTTTGCTCTGCAGCTCGCGATTGAGCGCGGCAGTTCGCACCGCGCGAACAAGTTCGACCGCAAAGGTCGCCACCAAGCCCACGATGTCGATGATCACCAGGCCCTCGAGATAGTTGAGCGCCGACGCCTTCTCCTGAGAGTAGTCCTCTGCGAGTCGCGTAGCATCGTCGCAAATGCCAAAGAACTCCTCGCTCATAGAGATGATGTCGGTGTTCTCATAGCCGACTTCGCGCACGCGGATGATCTCGGTGCAAAGCTCATCAAAATAATTAGCAAGCTCGGTCATTTTTGCCTGATACTCGTCGTCGTCGAGACGGACGAGGTTGAGGTCGTCACTTCCGTAACGCAAACCGTTGATGTATGAATCCACGGCTTTGAGCAGGTCATCTTGAGGCTGGCCCGCGTCCTCGAGCTTAACGATTCGCTGCGTGGTACCGCGCACCAGACCGGCGTAGTTGACCACGCGCGCCGTGCCCTGGATATCGGAGACGAGCAGCATAACATTGATGAAGAAGAAGATGAGAACTGCCGTGAGTACCATCATGAGCAGGCGCACCGCCTGGCTGGCCTTCTTGGCGACAGAAGTATTCACAAGTTCAATCCCCCAAATGGCAAAAGAATAGGTGGCGCATAGCGTCTTGTAAATCATGCGGGGTCAACTCTATCAGATGATTTTTCTAGGACGGGAATTAAAGAATCATCGACACGATAGCTATTTGAGAAGCTGGGCCATGGCGTTGACGAATTTTTGTACTTGGAGGGTTGGCTCGAGCGGATAGTGCAAAAAGACCGGCACCTCTCGCCCGCACAGGAACGGTACGCCCACAAAGGCCGGGTGCACGCCCGACCATGCGCCGCAGGTAAGCACCGCGTCGCCCTTTTCCTCGGCTTCGTTAAAGAGCGCAAAGTCGAAGCTATCCACATCGATCACGTCCACGCCGCCGTCGGCCAAAAGGTCGATGCGCAGGCTGTCCATGGCATCGTTGCCGTGACGCAGCACGCGCAGACGCATGCCCTCCAAGTCGGCAACCGTGATGCGCGTCTTGCGCGCCAGCGGGCTCGTGCGCGGAAGGTCGATATAAAACGGCACGTTGACAATGCGGAGCTTTTGGCAGGCGTCGCCCCAGCGCGGGGTAGAAAAACTCGACTGCACCACATCGACCTCGCGGCCCAAGCTGCGCATGACGGATTCGCGCTCGTCATAGAGGTCGCTTACCGGCACGATCTCAAATCGCAACGATGGCTCCAGCTCGTGCACACCCGTCCACATCGACAGCGTCTGGCGCCCCGGACACATCATCGACACGCCCAGGCGCACGGCACCGCCATCGCCCGCCGCGCGTCGGGCACGGCGCAGCGCGTCCTCGGACTGCCGCATGATCGAGCGTGCGTCGTCCACCAGCAGAGCGCCCGCCGGCGTCACCTTGACGCCCGAGTGCGAGCGCTCGAACAACGTGATGCCAAACTCGGCCTCGAAACCCGACACCTGCTTGACGAGCGCCGGAGTCGACACGCGCAATTTTGCCGCCGCCCGTGAGAAGCTTCCTAGCTCCGCGGCGGCCGATATGGCCTTAAGTCGTCGATCGTACACGTCAATCTCCCGTTTTCGCGCCTGTGACCGCATGGTGCCGCAGGGGGGGGTTGTTTTCGCAGGTCACGCGCTCAATTGAGAATAAACTGCATCGCTCAGTGTAAACCTACGGTTAACGCTATTCTAACAAATATGCAATTCACCTGCGCAAATGCAAAGCATACGATAACCAGCGAAAACCACGTGGGTCGATTAATGGGAGCGGCCCACCGGGAGGCACAAGAAGGGAAGTTCCTATGAGCAATTGGCTTAAGCTCGAGGGCGATGTCTGCGCCGTGACCGGCGCACTCGGCGGTATGGGCGCCGAGATCTGCCGCGAGTTCGCCCGCAACGGCGCCAACGTCGTCCTGCTCGACCTGGACGAGGAGAAGGTCAAGGCCGCTGCCGCTGACCTCGCTGCCGAGTTTGGCATCCACGCCGAGGGTTACAAGATGAACGCCACCGATGAGGCCGAGGTTCAGGCCGCCGTCGACGCCACCATCGCCGACTTCGGCCGCGTCGACGTCCTTGTCAACACCGCCGGCATCCTGCGCTTCGCCGCCATGGAGGACCTGCCGCTGAGCGACTGGGAGCAGGTGCTCAACGTCAACCTCACCGGTTACTTCATCACCTCGCAGCGCTTTGGTCGCGAGATGATCAAGGCCGGCCAGGGCCGCCTGGTGCACATCTCGACCGTCGCCAGTCACTCCCCCGAGACGTTCTCGGGCGTGTACAGCTCCACCAAGGCCGGCGTCAACATGATGTCCAAGATGCTCGCCGCCGAGTGGGGCCCCTACGGCGTCCGCTCCAACTGCGTCGAGCCCTGCTTCGTTAAGACCCCGATGTCGGCCAACTTCTACGCCGACCCCGAGGTCGAAAAGAGCCGCAGCCGTCTGATCGCCACGCGCCGCATCGGCGAGGTCAGCGATATCGCCAACGCCGTCATGTTCCTGGCGTCCAAGCGCTCGGACTTTACCACCGGCGACGCCATCAAGGTCGACGGCGGCTTCTCCAACATGATGGGCGACCTCACCGCCAAGCCCGGCGGCCGTCGCGCCTATGCCGACAACTACCTTAAGAACAAGGGTGTCGAGCTTTGGTCCGATGAGTCCGGCGTCGCCAAGCCGACTGACCAGTAAACCAACCTAACAGGGAGGCCCGCGGATACGACCGCTCCTCTCCCACATCGATTAGAAAGAGTCCAATGGCTTCCAGCAACTCCAACAAGGGTCGTGCCGTCGTGCTTTCCGCCGCGTGCGTCACCATGTTCTTCATCAGCTCCATCGCGCTGTATTCTGTCGTGAGCAAGAACCTGCTCGCCGTCTACCCCGAGTGGTCGAGTGCCCTTACCTGGGCTTTCCCCGTCTTTCAGACCATCATGGCCGTGACGGGCATCTTCGCCGGCCGCATCTCCGATAAGATCGGCCCGCGCAACGTCGTGATCGCCGCCGCCGTGTGCTACGGCGTGGGCTGGTTCATGTCCGGCACCGTCACCGAGCCGTGGCAGTTCTACCTGTGGTTCTCGCTCGTCGCCGCCATCGGCAACGGCCTGGGCTACAACCCCGCGCTCACCACCGGCCAAAAGTGGTTCATCGACAAGAAGGGCCTTGCCTCCGGCATCACCCTGGCCGCTTCGACCGCCGGCCCCGCCGTGCTGTCCCCGGTGCTCGCCTCGCTGCTCATCCCGAGCTTGGGCATCTTTGGCGCCCTCAAGGCACTCGGCGCCATCTTCTTTGTGACGATCGCCGCCTCCGCCCTGTTCCTGAAGGCCCCCGAGGCTGGCTGGCTGCCCGAAGGCTTCGAGGCCCCCAAGGGCGGCGCGCATGCCGGCACCTTCGGTGACCTCACACCGGGCGAGATGGTCAAGACCCCGCGCTTCTGGGTCCTCATCGTCACCTTCGCCTTTGCCGCCACCGCGGGCACCCTGCTCGTGGGCAAGGTTGCCTCCATCGCCGCCGTCCAGCTCTTCGCCGACCCCACGAGCGCCGCGGCCGTCGCCCTCGGCGGCGTGGTGGTCTCCGTCAACACCTGCGCCAACCTGGTTGGCCGTCTGTCCTTTGGCCAGATCATCGACAAGCTCGGCGCCTACAAGTCGCTGCTCATCAGCCTTGTCGTCACCATCGTCGCCCTCGTCATCATGTCGATGAGCTTTACACAGGCCATGTTCTTTGTGGCGCTCGCCTTGCTCGGCTTTAGCTTTGGCGCCCTGCTCGTCATCTACCCGCCGCTCACCGGTGGCGCCTTTGGTACCAGCAACATCGGCGTCAACTACGGCATCATGTTTTTGGGCTATGCCGCTTCCACCTGGATCAGCCAGCCCATCACCGCCGTGCTGTATCACGCCGAGGCCGGCAGCGCCGCCTACCAGCAGTCCTTCTACGGCGCCATTGTGATCGCCGCCATCGCCGTCGTGCTCACCGTCTACATGATGGTCTCCGACAGCAGGAAGAAGTCCGCCTAGTTTTACCGATGCGACAAAGGGACAGTCCCTTTGTCGCATTCCACCGGTCACCAGTATTAAGGAGTCGAAATGTCTGAGCTCAACCCCGTCCGCATTGCCGTTATCGGCGCCGGCGCCATGGGCCGCAACCACATCCGCTTTGTCACCGAGGAGCCCGAGGCCGAGCTCGTCGCCATCGCTGACGCCTTTGAGGGCGCCCGCGCCACGGCCGAGGCCGCCGGCGTACCGTTTTATACCGATCCCGCCCAGATGATGGACGAGGTCAAGCCCGAGGCCGTCATTATCGCCACCCCCAACGACCTGCACCTGGGCGTTGCCCGCGAGGCTGTGAAGCGCAACATCGTGCCGCTGGTCGAAAAGCCGATCTCCAACGATCTCGAGGATGCCCAGGCTTTCGCCGCCGAGGCCGAGACCGCCGGCGTGCCCGTGCTCGTGGGCCAGCATCGTCGCCACAATCCCTTCGTCAACAAGGCCAAGGAGATCATCGAGTCTGGCGAGCTGGGCAAGCTCACCGTGTCGAGCTTCCACTACATGATCTATAAGAATGACGAGTACTTCGACGTCGAGTGGCGCCGCAAGAAGGGCGCCGGCCCGATCCTAGTCAACCTGGTGCACGACGTCGACCTGCTCCGCTACCTGCTGGGCGAGCCCGTTGCCGTCCAGGGTATGCAGTCCAGCGCCGCCCGCGGTTTTGAGACCGAGGACTCCGCCGTGGTCAACGTCCGTTTTGCCGATGGCGCGCTTGCGAGCATGACCATCTCCGACGCCACCGCCAGCCCCTGGAACTGGGAGGCAACCGCTCGCGAGGATCCGCAGTACCGCCCCTTCGACGCCGACGCCTACTTTATCGGTGGCACCAAGGGCGCCCTGTCGCTGCCCCGCCTGCACCAGTTCTCCTACGACGGCGCCTCCAACTGGCACAAGCCGCTGCAGATGGAGATTCCGGCCGTGGACCCGGCACTGCCGCACAAGATGCAGCTCAAGCACTTTGTGAAGGTTGTCCGCCGCGAGGTCGAGCCCGTCGTGACCCCCGCCGATAACGTCAAGACGCTCACGCTTCTCAACGCCATCAAGGAGGCCGCCGAGACCGGCCAGCTCGTCGAGCTGTAATGCCTTAAGAGCGACCGCGGCAGAAACCCCATGCCGAGCCCCTCGGTCCGCCACCAACAAGCCCCTCTTCTTTGCCCCGTGAGCAGCCTCCTGCCCGCGGGGCTTTTGGACTACATTGGTAATGATTTTTCTGGAGCGGGGGCTATTTTGCGCCTCAGCTTGGTTCGTGCGCCACGAAATGGGCCTATCTACTACGTTTAACCGACTACCATCAACCATACCGAATTTCGCGAAATAAAAACCGCAGGTAAACGTCTTGCCGATTTTCGGAAAACCCAGGTATGGTCAGCCCCTACGGTTCAAACGTAGTAGATAGGCCGTTTTCGTGGCGCGGCCCCAAAACAGTCTTTTGGGACGGGTGGTATCCTTGGTAGCCCTGTGCTGCAAACGCACCTTAAACGCAAGGAGTCCCATGGATCTTATCGCCCAGCTCGCCCGCGAGCTCAACCTTAAGGCCGCCAACGTCGAGGCGGCCGTCAAGCTCATCGACGAGGGCAACACCATTCCCTTTATCTCGCGCTACCGCAAGGAAGCAACGGGCGGCATGGACGACGTCGCCCTGCGCGCGCTCGACGAGCGCCTGTCTTACCTGCGCAATCTTGAGCAGCGCAAAGAGGACGTTATCCTGCTCATCGACGCCCAGGGCAAGCTCACGCCCGAACTCGAGCAGCAGATTCGCGAGGCCACGCAGCTCCAGCGCGTCGAGGACCTCTACAAGCCCTACCGCAAAAAGCGCATGACCCGCGCGCAGAAGGCCCGCGAGGCGGGCCTGGAGCCGCTCGCCAACATGATCATCATGCAGACGTCGGCCAAGGGCAGCGCACTCGACGCCCTGTCTCTTATACACATCTGACGCTGCCGACGAC
>URNM01000096.1 GCA_900549185.1 uncultured Collinsella sp.
GGGTCAGCCCGTGGGAGGCCAGGGCGCCGCTGACCGGTGGACGGCACCGAGCCGTGCGCTTGAACTTAGAAGGGGGAGGCCTCGCGGCCTCCCCCTTTTTTGCGTTAAGCCAGATCTAACAAACTCGCTGTGTTTTATGACCCTCGTTTGTCGTATCTTCCGTTAACGGGCTACAATAACTTAGTCTGTGCAATATGGAGGTGAACATGGCTGAAGCTGGTGTCGGCGTTGATATCGTCGAGATTTCCCGCATGAAATCAATCCTTGAAAAGACGCCGTCGTTTGCTTGGCGTGTGTTTACCGAAGAAGAGTGCGCATATTGCGACGCTTCATCGCGTCCTGCGGCGCACTATGCGAGCCGTTTTGCTTCTCGTGAAGCGGTTCTCAAGGCTCTTGGTACGGGTTTTAGTCAGGGCGTCGGCCGCAAAGATGTCTCGGTAACGCGCGATAAGCTTGGAAAGCCTAAAGCTGTGCTTTCGGGTCGAGCGCTCGAGATTGCTCAAGAGTTGGGTGTCGTTGAAGTTGCGCTTTCCATTACCTTGACGGGTGATTTGGCCGTAGCCAACGCCATTGCGATCACCGAGGATGCTCGACCTAAGCCTAAGGAAGAAAAGGTGGGCACCAAGGAACGCGTTGCACAAACTTATAAAGAGGCTCGCTCGGTTTTAGATGAGCTTGAGCAACTGCAAAATTCAGCTTTGGCGGAGCACCAGGGCGATGCTTCGCAAGATACGCTAGGAGCATAGATGAAACCGGTTTTGAGTACCGAGGAAGTCGTTCGCCTCGAGGATATTATCGAACGCGAAGGAACTTCGAAGGCCGAGCTTATGGAACTGGCGGGTGAGTTTGCTGCTAGTGAAATTCTAAAACTCAATCCCGATCGCGTCCTTGTTCTGGTCGGTTTTGGCAACAACGGTGGCGACGGCTGGGTCGCGGCTGATATTTTGAGTCATAAGGGCGTTGACGTGGATATCGTGTCTCCGGTTGAGCCGGATGAGATTCCTGCCGCTCTGGCTCGCCATGTTGCCCGCCGTACCGCCGGTCGTGACGTGCATGTGTGTGTCGGTCCCTCGCGAGATGAGCTTGAGGTTTTGATTGATAAGGCCGACGTTGTTGTTGACGCTATTTTTGGTACCGGTTTCCACGGTGACCTGCGTGCACCGTTCTCCATCTGGATTCCGACAGTTAACGACTGCGCCGACCATGTGGTGTCCATCGATGTTCCTTCGGGTCTGAATGCCGAAACCGGTGTTGTCGACGATGATTGCATCCGTGCCGAGTGTACGGTCACGATGATCACGCCCAAGATTGGCCTCTACAGCGCTGATGGCCCAGAGTACGCCGGTGATCTGGTTTGCGGTGGCCTCTATGATCGCCTTGATGAGGTCATCGATGATGTCGACCATGCCGCCGAGATTGTCGAGCCCGGTGACCTGGTGGATTTCTTTGCTCCGCTGCCCACGAATATCGATAAGTATTCTCGCGGTTCCGTCCTTATTGTTGCCGGCTCGGCGCAGTATCCTGGCGCTGCTATTATGGCCGCCAAGTCTGCTGCCCGCGCGGGTGCCGGCTATGTGGCTGTCGCGACGCCCGATGCGTGTGCCAATCTTATTCGTATGGCACTTCCCTCGATTCCGGTTTTTGCTATTCCGTCCGATTCCCGCGGCTCTTTTGGTGCCGCTGCTCGTATGACCGTGTGCGAGATTGCAAAGAAGTACAGCTGCGTACTGTGCGGTCCCGGCATGACGACGTCTGCCGGTGCCATGCAGGTGGTTTCGGGCTTGTTGGAGCTTGATGTGCCGCTGATCCTTGATGCCGATGCGCTCAACTGCCTTTCTAAGATTGCTATCGACGGTATCGATAGCAACCCTGAGATGTATCGCCGTGAGCAGCCACTCGTCATGACGCCGCACTATCGCGAGCTTTCGCGCTTGGTTGCCGGTGACGAGGTTAACGATCTGGGGACTGCAATCGCGGCCGCGCAGAAGGTTGTCTGGGCTGCCGGCTCCGACAATCTCGTGGTTATTGCCAAGGGGCCGACGACGGCTATCTGTGGCGTTGAGCGCGTGCTTTTGCCGCTCTCGGGTCCGGCGTCGTTGGCGACTGCCGGTTCGGGCGATGTTCTTGCGGGCATTTTGGCTGGCACACTGGCTACCATGCGTGATGAGATGGATCGCTGGGAGCTGCTGTATTCGTATGCCGTTGCGCTTCACAGTTACGCGGGTTTTGCCGCGGCGACGGAGTACGGTGAGAAGAGTGTTATTGCGACCGATCTGATCGACTTGATCGGTCCTGCCATGGAATTGGCGGCAAAGGATGCACTCGATGATCTAGGAATCATGGACGAAGGGTCGGATGACTAATCATGAATAAAGCCGATTTAACGCGCTGGTCCTGGGTTGAGATTGACCGAGGGGCGCTTCGCCGCAACACGAGGGCTTACAAGAATCTGCTCGATCCACGTCAGCGACTGTGCTGCGTAGTCAAGGCCGATGCCTATGGCCATGGTGCCGTCGAGTGCGCCAAAATCATGTATTCGGCCGGTGCCGACATGTTTGCCGTGGCGACGGTTAGTGAAGGCGTTGAGCTTCGACAGGGCGGGATCACGAAACCCATCCTCATCCTAAGCGAGCCGCCTATCGAGGCCATTCCGACGTTGCTCGAGTTCGATATCATGCCTTCGGTCTATACGTCCGATTTCGCCCTTGCCTATGGCGAGTGCGCTGTCGCGGCAGGCAAGGTGGGCAAGTACCATCTAGCCATCGAGACGGGCATGAACCGCATCGGTGTTCACTACACGCAGGTGCTCGACTTTGTTCGTGGTATTAGCTTCCATCGCGGTATCCAGTGTGATGGTGTCTTTACGCACTTCGCCACGGCCGATGAACCTTCGGGCTGGGACTACAAGCTGCAGTGCCAGCGCTTTACCGAGGCCGTTCAGGCCATTAAGGACGCGGGTTTTGAGTGCGGTATCGTGCACTGTGCCAACACGCCGTCCTCGATGCTCGATCCCTCGATGCATTTTGATATGATTCGCGCCGGCGTTGGCTTGTACGGCATGCAGCCGTGCGAGCTGAGCAGCCGCGTGATGCAGCTGGATCCCGTCATGAGCGTTCACGCGCGCGTGACGCGTGTGGCACATCCTGCAATGGGCGAAGGCGTGGGCTACGGATTTACCTATCGCGTGCCGCGCACACGCGTTCAGATTTGCACGCTGCCGATTGGATATGCCGACGGTCTTTCGCGTACGCTCTCCAATCGTATGGACGTGCTGTATCGCGGCGAACGTGTGCGTCAGGTGGGTAACATCTGCATGGACCAGTTTATGGTCGCCATCCAGTCCAACCCGGCGCATGAGATTCCCGAGGCCGAGCATGGCGACGAGATGATCATTGTCGGCCGCGATGGTGATGCCGAGATCACCATGGACGAGATGGCGCGCCTGCGCGGCACGATTAACTACGAGGTCGCCTGCGGCTTTGGCATGCGTCTCGACAAGGTCTACGTGTAGGAGCCGCTATGGGTGTCATGCACATCCCCGGACATAGTCACCAGGCACCACGTGAGGTCGCACTCGAGGAAATTGAGGCCGTTCTGGGTGATTGTCACCTCTGCCAGCTCTACCAGTCGCGTCACAATATCGTGTTTGGCGTGGGAAACCCCCGCGCTCGCGTGATGTTTATTGGTGAGGCGCCGGGCCGCAATGAGGATTTGCAGGGCGAGCCCTTTGTGGGGGCGGCAGGCGAGGACCTTAACGGCATTTTGTCGCTGGCGGGGCTCAAACGCGAAGACGTCTACATTGCCAACGTGCTTAAGTGCCGCCCGCCGGGAAACCGCAATCCGCGTCCCGAGGAAGTGCTGGCTTGCTCGCCGTTTTTGCGTGAGCAGATTCGAAGCATCTGGCCTGATATTATCGTGACGCTCGGCAACCCCGCGACGCACTTTGTGCTTAAGACCGAGATTGGCATTACTAAGCTGCGCGGCAGGTTCCACCAGATGGGGCATTTTGTAGTAATGCCCACTTTTCATCCGGCAGCGGCGCTGCGCAATCCGGCGTGGCAGGAGCTGCTGGAGGAAGACTTTAAGATGCTGGGCGACTATCTGGAGCGACATCCCGCACCAGAAGACGCCTCGGAATAATAAGGAGCATATATGTCCCTGGATCGCCTGGGGGTAGGTACTTACAAAACGACTTGCGCTGCCGATACGGAGTACTTTGGCGAGCTAATTGCACCGTGCCTTGAGGACGGCGATGTGCTCATCCTGACCGGTGGCCTGGGAGTGGGCAAAACTCACTTTACCAAGGGCGTCTCGCGCGGGCTGGGTGATGGGCATATGGTTACGAGTCCTACGTTTGCGCTCATGGCCGTTCACGATCAAGGTCGTATTCCGCTGTTTCACTTTGATCTATACCGCCTGGAGCATGCCTACGAGCTCGAGGATACGGGCATTTTCGATGTGCTGGGCTATGAGGGTGCTTGCCTGCTGGAATGGGGCGAACAATTCCAGGACGAGCTGACGGATGAGTATCTTTCGGTGACGCTCAAGCGTGATGAGGGCGACAGCGATGTGCGAACGATAACGCTTGAGGCGCACGGTGACCGCGCAATGGAGCTTTCCCATTTGATTGATAAGGCTGTACAAGATGAGCTTGCATAACGACAACGCGCTGGTGGTGGCGCTCGATACCTCGACCGACATGCTTGCCTGCGCGGCAAGCTGGATTGATGGGCAGACGGGCGAGACGAAGCTCGTGAGTGGCGACCACATGTGTCGCCGTCACGCCAACGTTGAGCTCGTGAATACCGTTGATGGCGTGCTGGCTCAAGCCGGTCTGGATCGCAGCGATGTTGGTTGCTATGTGGTCGGCCGCGGCCCGGGGTCCTTTACGGGTGTGCGCATCGGCATCTCCACTGCCAAGGGCCTCGCGCGTGGTGCCAATGTTCCGCTGCTGGGCGTGTCGACGCTCGACGCTTGCGCTTGGACGGCGTGGAAGGCTGGCGTGCGCGGCAAGCTTGGTATCTTGGCCGATGCTATGCGCGGTGAGGTATATCCGGCGCTGTATATGCTGGTTGATGAGGGTCCCGAGCGTCAATTTGAGCGCGAACACGTGGTCAAGGCCGCCGTGGCGCTCGATGAGTGGCGCCAAGCAGCGGACTGGGACCAGGTTCAGCTGACCGGTGACGGTCTCGTGCGCTATGGCAAGCTGCTGGGTGAGGACGAGACCGCCCGCTGCGTGGAGCGCGACCTGTGGTGGCCTTCGGGCGAGGGCTTGCTGCTCGCGCACGCTGCGGGTGACGGCGATCCGGCCCGCGTCTTGCCGATTTACACGCGCCTTTCGGATGCCGAGGAAAACGAGCGCAAGCGTCTTGGTCTTGCCGAGAGTGCGCAGAGCGAAATTACGGGTGTTGCCGATGAGCTCGCCGGTCGTCATCTGCAGTTCCGTCCCATGGGCGCGGCGGATGCCGAGGGCACGAGCGCGCTGGAGGCTGCCTGCTTTGAAGGTGCCGGACACGAGGCGTGGACGCCGGGCATGTTCCTGTCCGAACTGGGCGAGGACGTTGCTGCGCCGCGTAGTTGGTGGGTGGCACACGACGACGGCAAGCTGCTGGGCCTTGCCGGCGGTATGGTCGTGGACGGTGATGTGCAGATTCTGGATGTCGCCGTCGACCCGGCACATCGCCGTGAGGGTATTGCTCGTAAGCTGCTGTCGCACGTGAGCTATGATGCCCAGATGCTCGGCTGCACCACGGCTTCGCTCGAGGTCGAGGACGGCAACGAGGGAGCGATCGCGCTCTATGCCGCTCTGGGCTTTACCGAGGCGGGTCGTCGTCGTGGCTACTACGGTGCCGGCAAGGACGCCATCGTCATGACGGCCCCTCTTCCCCTCGTGCTTCCGGTCGACAATGCCTCGCCCGAGCCGACGGCAGCCGAGCAGCGCGTATGGCCGCTGCCTGCGCCCGAGCGAACCGTTGAGGAGCGCGCTGAAATTGAGCGCCGTCGCCTAGTGCTCGCTATCGAGAGTTCCTGCGACGAGACGGCCGTGGCGATTATCGATGCGGATGGCAATATGCTGGCCAACCAGGTGTCGACACAGATTGATTTTCACGCCCGCTTTGGCGGCGTGGTGCCCGAGATCGCCTCGCGCAAGCACGTTGAGGTGATTGTGAGTGTCGTAGATGCGGCGCTCGAGGATGCCGCGGCATCGCTTGGCCTTGAGGGTGGGGCGATTGCGCCAAGTGAGCTTGCCGCCGTGGGCGTGACGCAAGGTCCGGGCCTGGTGGGTGCCCTGGTGGTGGGTGTCGCCTTTGCCAAGGGCTTTGCGTATGCTGCCGGTAAGCCGCTCGTATGCGTTAACCATCTGGAGGGGCACCTGTTTGCCAACTTGCTGGCGCAGCCCGACCTCAAGCCGCCGTTCATCTTCACGCTTGTCTCGGGCGGGCACACCATGCTCGTGCACGTGAAGGCATGGGGCGACTACGAGGTACTTGGTGAGACACTCGACGATGCTGTGGGCGAGGCCTTCGACAAGGTAGCCAAGGCGTTGGGCCTGGGCTATCCCGGTGGCCCCATCATCTCCAAGCTGGCCGAGACGGGCAATTCCCGCGCGATCGATTTCCCCCGTGCGCTTAACAGCAGGGGAGATTATCGTTTCTCGCTTTCGGGTCTTAAAACGGCTGTGACGCTCTACATTGAACAGGAGACCAAGGCCGGGCGCACGATTCACCTGCCCGATCTGGCAGCTTCGTTTGAGGCAGCTGTCTTTGACGTGCAGTACAAGAAGGCCAAAAACGCACTGCACGCTACCGGATGCAAGGAATACTGCATCGGTGGCGGCGTCTCGGCCAACCCGCATCTGCGCGAGATGATGATCAAGAAGCTTGGGCGTCAGGGGATTCGCGTAACGGTGCCGCCCTTGTCTGCTTGTACCGATAACGCAGCCATGATCGCGGAGGTCGCCCGCCGTAAATTCGACCGAGGTGAAATCTCGCCGTTCGATGTCGACGCCGATCCGAACATGACGCTGTAGCTGGTACGGCGCGGTCCCCGGACGGAGGGGCCGGATATAAGGTTTCCTGCTCTACAGTCCTGCGCAAGACGAAGGCCACATTAAGTGGCCTTCTTTGCGTGCGGA
>URNM01000097.1 GCA_900549185.1 uncultured Collinsella sp.
CGGTCAGGTCCTGGGCTCGCTCGGAAAGCACATTAAGTGCTTTCCGGCTCGTGCGGAATCTACGAAAATCTTACCCGCCTCGCCCGGCCAGGTCCTAGGGTGACTTGCTTGCCGCCTAGATGGCGTCTTGGCGTCTAGATACTTGGCTGAATAATTATGGATGAAGGGAGTTCCTTGCTGAAAGGGACTCCCTTCTGGTTTGGCTGCCTTGGATCTGTGGCTGCTTTCCTATTTGGCATCGGCCCAGGTTATGCCGGTGCTGGCTTCGGCGATTAGGGGGACGCGGAGGTCTACTACGTGTTCCATGACGTCGCGGACCATGGTGGTTAGGCGCTCGACTTCGTCGACGGGGCACTCAAAGTCCAGTTCGTCGTGTACCTGCAAGATCATGTGGGCGGCAAAGCCCTCCTCTTCCAGACGGCGGCTTACGCGGGCCATCGCGATCTTGATGATGTCGGCGGCGGTTCCCTGCATGGGGTGGTTCATGGCCGTGCGCTCGCCAAAGCCGCGGAGTTGCGGGTTTTTGGCCTTGAGCTCTGGAATATGGCGTCTGCGGCCATACATGGTCTCGGCGTAGCCCGTCTGCTTGGCGCGCACCACCACGTTGTCGAGGAACGTACGCACGCCCGGGTAGGCCTCGTAGTAGCGGTCGATCATGTCGCGCGCCTCGGCCATCGAGATATGCAGCGACTGCGACAGGCCGTAGGCCTGCTGACCATACACGATGCCAAAGTTCACGGCCTTGGCGCGACTGCGCAAGTCGGGCGTTACCTCGGACACCGGCACACCAAATACGCGCGCCGCCGTCTCGGCGTGGAAGTCCTCGCCCTCGTTAAAGGCGCGCACCAAGTGCTCGTCACCCGAGAGATGCGCCAGCAGACGCAGCTCGATCTGCGAGTAGTCCACCGCCAAAAAGACGCTTCCCTCGCCTGCCGAAAACGCCGTCTTGACGGTACGACCCAGCTCCGAGCGCGTCGGGATGTTCTGCAGGTTCGGGTCGCTCGAGGACAGACGCCCCGTTGCCGTGATGGTCTGGTTGTACGTGGTGTGCACGCGACCGTCACCACGGCGCAGCGGGCCCAGGGTGTCCAGATAGGTGGACTTGATCTTAGACTTCTCACGCCAATCCAAGATCAGACGCACGATTTCGTGGTCGCGGGCAAGGTCGCTCAGCACCTTGGCGTTGGTCGAATAATAGCCGCGCTTAGTCTTCTTGAGACCCTTGGTCGGAAGCCCCATCACATCAAAGAGCACATGCGACAGCTGCATGGGACTGCCAATATTAAAGGTCTCGTCACCCGCCAGGTCGCGAATGCTGCGCTCGACCTCGGTGATCTGGGTCGCCAGGCCCTCGGACAGATTACGCAGGCGGTCGGGATCCACGAGCATGCCCGCGCGCTCCATCTTGGCAAGCACCGGCACGAGCGGCATCTCGATGCCATCGAACACGTTGGCGGCATTCTCACGGGCCATGCACTCGCGCAGCGGTGCGACCAGCGCCAGCGTCAAGGCCGCCGTGCGAGCGGCGGGCGCCGGAGCGTCCTCACCGGCACCCTCTGCACCGCGCGCCGCAGGCAGCGCCATCTGCAGATAGGTATCGGAAAGATATGCCTCATCGAACTCGGAGCGATCGGAATCCAGCAGATAGGCAGCGACCACGGTATCGAAGATACGCGTGGAATCGGCAGCGAGCGGATCCATGAGCTCGGGCTCAGAAGAATCGATGGGCGAAAGCTCGTGCAACAGCACCTTCATATCCGGGCTCGCCACGCGACCCTCCATAAACAGACGCGCGAGCACGCCGGCAATCACGCCGTGGACGAAGTTGAAGCCCTCAACCTCAGCCGCCGCGCAGCTGTCGCCCTCCTCGAGCGCGAAGAGGCCCTTGGACGTCGCCAACCACAGTGTGCGCGTCAGCCCAAAGAGCGCGCCCTCTTCCTTGTCGTCGTCCACCACGGCGGCGACCCACTCGCCGGCATCAATCGCGCGGGAGACCTCAGCCGCAACGGTACCAAGCGCGTCAGCATCGCCGGCGGCTGCGCGAATCATCGCTGGCATCTCAAACGTTCTAGTAGCGGCAGCAGCGCCACCCTCGCCGCCGATCAGCGCCAAGAAACGGTTCTGCATGGCGGTGATACCAAGCGTGCCCAGCGCCGCGGACACTTCGTCGGCAGAAAACGCCGGGAAGGACGTCGCCCCAAAATCGAGCTCGACGGGCGCATCGGTGCGAATGGTTGCGACCTTGCGGCTCAGCAGCGCATCGTCGATGTGTGCACGCAGGTTCTCGCCCATCTTGCCCTTGACCTCGTCGGCATGTGCGATGACCTCGTCCAGGCTACCGTACTGCGCAATAAGCGCACTCGCCTTTTTGGGACCGATGCCCGGCACGCCGGGGATGTTATCGGACGTGTCGCCCTTCAGACCGTAAAAATCGGGCACGAGCGCCGGCGTAATGCCGTGATACAGGTCATCCACGCTCTCGGGCGTCATAATCGCTACGTCGGACAGGCCCTTACGGGTCGAGACCACGTTGACGTGCTCGGTCACGAGCTGATACATGTCGCGATCACCGGTCACCAGCAGCATGTCACAGCCGGCCTCCTCACCCAGGCGCGCCATAGTACCCAGGATGTCATCGCCTTCCCAGCCCTCGGACTGCAAAATCGGCACGTTGAGCGCACCGAGCAGCTCCTTGATCATCGGAAACTGCGCGTGCAGATCGGGATCCATGGGCGGGCGCTGCGCTTTATACTGCGGCAGCATCTCCATGCGCACGCGCGGCTTGCCCTTATCAAACGCCACGACGACGCCGTCGGGGTTAAAGGCGTCGATCATCTTGAGAAACATGTTCAGAAAGCCAAAAATCGCGTTGGTGGGGCGACCGTCCGGCGCGTTCATGGTCGGCGGCACGGCGTGGAAGGCGCGATGCATGAGCGAGTTGCCGTCGATAACGGCAAAGGTGCGGCGCTTGTCAGACATATTGAATACCTCGCTTTAGGCTGGGCACGGTTTGCTCACTCCAGTTTACACGCTCCCCGCCCCGCGGCCACCTCACATCAAGCTCCCCCGCCACCGTGAGCCCGCGCGTGATACGATGGCTCACGGTACATCAACCAGCACGATCGATCCGAAAGGAGCCTGCGTCATGGAGCGTCCCTGCGCATGGAAAAAGTACACGCCACAGCAAATCGAGGAACTCGAGGAGCTTTGCCGCGGCTATAAGCAGTTTTTGAGTGAGAACAAGACCGAGCGCCTGTGCGTCAAGGCCGGCATCAAGATGGCCGAGGAGGCAGGATACGTCGACCTGGAGACCGTAATCGCCGAAGGCCGCGAGCTCAAGGCAGGCGACAAGGTGTACGCCGCCAATCACGGCAAGGACCTTATGCTCGTCAACCTGGGCACCGCCCCGCTCGAGCAGGGCTTTAACATCCTGGGCGCCCACGTGGACTCGCCGCGCCTGGACCTTAAGCAGAACCCCGCCTTCGAGGCCGGCGACATGGCCTACCTCGACACGCACTACTATGGCGGCGTCAAGAGCTACCACTGGGTGGCCTCCCCGCTCGCACTCGTGGGCGTCATCTGCAAAAAGGACGGCACCACCGTCGACATCAATATCGGCGACAAGGCCGACGACCCGGTCTTTACCATCTCCGACCTGCTGATCCATCTCTCGAGCGAGCAGATGGCCAAGCCCGCCAAGGACGCCGTCGACGCCGAGATCCTCGACGTGATCGTGGGCGGCCGTCCCGTCAAGTTCGATGAGGACGACAAGGACGCCCCCAAGGAGCCCGTCAAGCAGATGTTCCTGGACATCCTCAAGGAGCAGTACGACGTCGAGGAGGAGGACTTCCTCTCCGCCGAGATCGAGGTCGTGCCCGCCGGCCCCGCCCGCGACATGGGCCTCGACCGCTCCATGATTCTGGGCTATGGTCACGACGACCGCGTCTGCGCTTACCCCTCCATGCTCGCCCAGATCAATGTGGCCAATGTCGAGCGCACGAGCATCACGCTCATCGTCGACAAAGAGGAGATCGGCTCCGTGGGCGCCACCGGCATGACGAGCCGCTTCTTCGAGAACACCGTCGCCGAGATCATGACACTCGCCGGCGAGGACAGCCCGCTGGCTCTGCGCCGCGCGCTCGCCCACAGCCGTATGCTCTCTTCCGACGTGTCCGCCGGCTTCGACCCGGGCTATGCCGGCAAGTTCGAGACCAAGAACGCCGCCTTTATGGGTCGCGGCCTGTGCTTTAACAAGTACACGGGCAGCCGCGGCAAGGGCGGCTCCAACGACGCCGATGCCGAGTATGTGGCGCTTATCCGCGACATCATGGACGAGGCGGGCGTTGACTTCCAGACCTGCGAGCTCGGTCGCGTCAACGCGGGCGGCGGCGGCACCATCGCCTACATCATGGCCAAGTACGGCATGAACGTCATCGATTCCGGTGTTGCCGTCCTGTCCATGCACGCCCTGTGGGAGGTCGCCAACAAGGCCGACATCTACGAGGCCTATCGCGGCTACAAGGCCTTCCTCGAGCGCGCCTAACCAACCCTTCATCAGTTGCGGTGAAATACGGACTAAACTGGCCCATAAACGGCCAAAACAGACCGTATTCCACCGCAACTTCCTTTTTGGCAGAGGAGAGTTCATGCTGCAGGTCATCATTTCGCCCGCCAAGCAGATGCGCGCGGCCCAAGATGCTTTTGAAGTCCTAGGCATTCCACCCTTTGTGCGCGAGACAGCTCGACTGCATCGCGCGTTGCTAGATATTGAGCGAAATGAAGGCAGCGACGGTTTGCAGGAGCTATGGAATGTAAGCGACAAACTGCTGGCGTCTTGCCTCGACAGTCTGTATGAGTTCGAGCCCATCTTGGAAAACGGCGACCTCGACAATCCCGATATCGCCCGCAATACCTCCCCCGCCGTCATGTCCTATCACGGCATTCAATACCAGAGCATGGCGCCAGAGGTTATGGATGACGAGCAACTCACTTGGTTGCAAACCCATCTTTGGATTCTCTCCGGATTGTACGGATGCGTGCGACCTTTCCATGGCGTTGAGCCCTATCGGCTCGAAATGGGAGCCAAACTCGCCGTCGACGACGCCCGCGACCTCTACGGCTTTTGGGACGACAAGCTTGCATGTGCTATTGCACCGACCGGCTCCAACACCACGGTCGTCAACCTTGCCAGCGTGGAGTACGCCAAGGCCGTTCTGCCCCATCTCGCAGGCGACGCCACAACCGTCACTTGTCTCTTTGGTGAAGGTGTCCGCAACGGCAAGCCCATCCAGCGCTCGACCGCCAGCAAAAAGGCACGCGGTTCGATGGTCCGCTGGATGGCGGAAAACAAGGTCGAGGACGCCGCCGGTCTTACCGAGTTCAACCTTGGCTACCGCTATGTCCCTGAGTTCTCGTCCCCAGACAGCATGGTCTTCATCAACGAACAGATGCCCTAGAGCCGACACTCGACACTGACCCGCTCAGCCTTCTCTATATAACTTGCGGTGGAATAGTTCCTATTTGAGCCTTTTATCGCACAAGCAGGAACTATTCCACCGCAGCTTTTATGATTTGGCCGGCTAGGCGCGACACCTATTCTGCTAGACCGTCGGCCTTTGCAATCACGTTTGTCGTGCCGTCCTGATAGGTAATCTTGACATGCTCAACCTCGGACACCGCAACACCCGCCGGGGGCTCCAGGCGCCATTCCGTCAGCGCGATATCCATGGTCGTGGGCACATCTCCTTGATCTTTGAGCTCGACCGACAGCGTCTTAAGCGACGCATCGAAGGTCACGCGCTCAATCTCTTCACCGGGAATGGACCCACCACTCAGCTGCAACTGCACAAACTCATCGCGCGGATACCAATAGTCGCCCGGCGCGGCCACCGTGTTGCCGCCAGCGACCTTCACCGTCATGATCGGCAGGGCATCGTCGGCCTCAAACTCCCAGGCAGCGCCGCCGCGACCGCCAAACGTCCAAATACAAAAGGCAATCACCAGCACGGCAAGCACCGCAAAGCCAATCGCGACCAACCCATGGTGCGCACGGCCCTCCTCGGCCGATACATCCCATTGCGTCTCTCGATATAGATGCTTGTCTTCCATGTTCGCCTCCCCACAGGCACGCTCGTTGGCCCAATCGTACCCATTCAGGCTATACTTGAGCCCATTACATAAACGGGGAGCTTGCGGGACAAGACGGCAGGCTGAGATTGGGCGCGCCCGCCCTGACCCGCAAACCTGATATGGGTAATGCCAACGAAGGGAGCCGTGCCAATGAGCACACAGACCGAGCCCAAGCTCGTCACGCAAATCGACTTCGCCCGCGCTGGGCAGATCACACCGCAGATGAAGGAAGTCGCCGAGCGTGAGCATCGCGATCCCGAGTACATCCGCGAGCGCGTGGCCGACGGCCGCATCGCCATCCCCGCCAACATCGTGCACATCAAAAAGGGCATGCGCGCCTTTGGCGTCGGTGAGGGCCTGTCCACCAAGGTCAATGTGAACCTGGGCATCTCGGGCGACAAGGCCGATGCCGCCGAGGAATGGAAGAAGGTCAAGATCGCCGAGGACTACGGCGCCGACGCCATCATGGACCTCTCCAACTCGGGCAAAACGCGCCAGTTCCGCCAGCAGCTCATCGACGAGACGCCGCTCATGGTAGGCACCGTCCCCATGTACGACGCCATCGGCTACATGGAAAAGCCGCTGGTCAAACTCACCAAGGACGACTTGTTCGAAGTCGTGCGCGCGCACGCCGAGGACGGCGTGGACTTTATGACTATCCACTGCGGCATCAACAAGTCGGTCACCAAGACCTTTAAGGAGACCGGCCGCCTCATGAACATCGTCAGCCGCGGCGGCTCGCTGCTGTTTGGCTGGATGGAGGTCACCGGCAACGAAAACCCCTTCTACGAGTACTTTGACGAGCTGCTCGAGATTTGCCACGAATACGACGTGACGATTTCGCTCGGCGACTCCTGCCGCCCGGGCTGCCTATACGACTCCAACGACGCCACCGAGACCGCCGAGATGATCGAGCTGGGCAAGCTGTGCAAGCG
>URNM01000098.1 GCA_900549185.1 uncultured Collinsella sp.
GGGTAACGCCCGAGGGCAAGATCGCGGGCTTTTTGCGCCTGTCGCTGCCCGATCGCGCGTTTGTTGCCGCGCATGCGGACGTGCTGCCGACGACGCCGGACGAGGCAATGATTCGCGAGGTGCACGTGTATGGCATGGCGGCGCGCGTGGGCGATCAAGGCCAGGCGGCTCAGCATCACGGTCTGGGGCGTCTGCTTGTGGAGCGTGCGTGCCAGATTGCTTGGGACGCGGGTTATGCGCACATCAACGTGATCAGCGCAATCGGTACGCGCGAGTACTATCGCCACCTTGGTTTTTACGACCATGGCCTCTATCTGCAAAAGGAGCTCTAGATGAACAAGCCGAGTGTTTCCGCCGGAGTCGTTGCCGGCGTTGCTCTGGGAGCCGCGGCGCTGGGTGCGGCCGCTGTCGCTGTTCGTGCTGCCTGTCTGCAGGTTGCGCGGACCCGCAACGGGTTGGCGCGTGTGAAGCGCGTGCACGATGAAGGCGGTGACGAGGTCCGCGTGCTCGTGCAAGGTGGCGTCTACCAAAGCGCAAGCTATGTTTGCGATCGTTGGGCGGAGCCGGTCTTTGCGTACTATCGCGCATTTGACGATGTGTTTGAGGCCGAGGACGCGATGCGCGATGCCTGCGGGCATGGTATCGACCGTATGCTCATGTTGGGTGGCGGCGGGTTTGCCTATCCCAAGCTTGCACTGTTGTCACATGAGGGCTTGCGCATGGACGTTATTGAGTACGATGCCGAGATTACGCGTCTGGCGCGCCGCTGGTTTTACTTGGATGAGCTGGAGCGCACGGCGGGAGATCGCCTGCGGGTGATTACCGCCGAGGCTCGCTCCTATTTGGGCATAACGAGCGTGGGGCATCGTCGCTACGACGTGGTCGTGAGCGA
The DNA here is from genome assembly GCA_900549185.1 of uncultured Collinsella sp. Taxonomy (GTDB): domain Bacteria; phylum Actinomycetota; class Coriobacteriia; order Coriobacteriales; family Coriobacteriaceae; genus Collinsella. The sequence continues at coordinate 893 of URNM01000098.1, forward strand.
CTGTTTTGGCGGTGCCGAGCCCGTGCGCGAGCTGGCGACGGTTGAAGCGTTGCGTTTGGTGCGGGGCAGCCTAAATGTCGGTGGCGTCTACGTTGCCAATATCGTGAGCGCAAGCGAGGGGAGCGATGTGACGTTCCTGCGCGATTGCGCTGCCACGGCACTCGAGGTATTCGCCCACGCCTGGGTGGTCCCATGTGGCGATGCGAAGTTCGGCGGCGAGGAAAACTACCTGCTCATCGCCAGCGACGGCAACTACGCCTTTGCCGAAGCCGTGCCTTTCGATGCCGACTTTCTCGGTGCCGCCCTCCACGACCAGCATTGGGAGTAGTCAATTTGTGACGGGCTCTATGGTTTTGTCAATCATACGCTTCATCTATTTTCAGCATGACGCATCTGGACGCCCGGCGCCAACGCGCCTCATCTTCGGTTGATTTCGCCGCCCGCTAGGCCAAAATTGTCATCGGAAGTATCAAATGAACAAGCAAGCCACTACGCAATTGCACGTCTATTCCGCCTTTTTCGTTCTCGCGGGATTTGTTTTAAATCGGGGAGTGTTTCTACTTTTCCTTGCGGAGAAAGGAATGTCTGTCACGGAAATCGCGCTTTATCAAGCCCTGTTTAACATTGCAACGGTCGTCCTCGAGCTGCCAACAGGGCTGATAGGCGATTTCTTTGGAAAGAAGTTCTCGATTCAAGTGGGCGTGCTGCTGCTTTTCTTCCATACGGCTGGCATGCTGTTGATCTCAGGCCCCTTTCTCGTCGCGCTTTCCCTTGTTGAGGCACTCGCCTACTCCCTTCAATCGGGATCCGAACAAGCACTTTTATATGAAATTGCCCGAAATGCCGGTCAAGGAGAGCGCTTCCTCACCATCAACGCTCGGCTGCTTGCCGCGCAATCAATCGCGACGGGAGTGGCAATCGTACTTGGATCATTCATTGCCCAAGTATCTTGGAGTGCCCTCTACGTATGCGTTTCCGTTTTCTATCTCCTGCAGCTTTTCCTTCTGTATCCCATTGAGAGGATGGAAACGACCCATTCCAAAAACTCTGGGGAGGAAAGGTTTGACGTAGCCAAGGTCTTCAGACGCGAAACCTGGTGCATTGGAGAATCCGCTTTTGCGGTGTTGCTTCTTCTAATCGGCACAAGCATGCTCGATGGATTCTATGGGAGTTATTACAACTTGAATCAGTTGGTATTCGACGCATTTGATGCTCCCGTCTCCATAATAGGAATCTTTTTCGGTGCATCCTATGCAGTAAATGCGACGGCCTACATTGCAGCAGATTTCTTCTCATCGCGTTTCGGGAAAAGAAATACCATGCTCGGCTCGATGCTAATCGAGGCCGGTCTTTTCATGATTCTTCCGTGGTTCGCTTCAAATCCGCTGTGTTTGTTTGGCCTTAGCATGGTGCTTTGTTTTCTCCCAGAAGTGGTGTACATCACTTCGGAAAACTTAATCCAAGACGCGGTAGCGGACGATCTCCGCGCGACGATCCTTTCCGTCGCGTCTCTGGTAAGGGCTCTCTTTTCTGCAATGTTTTTCTCCATATTTGGATATGTGTTGGGGTTATATCCCATTCAGATAGCGCTCGGTGTTATTGGCGCAATCGCGATAGCAATTACCGCCGTTGTTTCTTTAAAAATGGTAGGAATACATGTCTCCAAGAATTGATATATCGATTGACGAGCTGCCCGAAGCGTCGAGCCTTCTTGATGGCTACGGGTGTACGCGTTAGCTTTGAATCGGTGGGCCTTAATGCCGAGGAATATCAGCGTTTTATCGATGCTGGCGGAATAGTAATGGTCTCGGGCGAAGATTGCTATATCTTACCAGGGGTGAACCGTTTAATCCTGCCCCAGACTAGTGACTTATAATTGCGGCTTCCCGTCTACGTCTGCACTAGACGTGGATGCGGGAAACTTCCCCTTAATGCAATTCACAATATGTTGAAAATTCAGGTCGCGGAACGCGATAGGTCTTAGTTTTTGGGTGCTGCAGTCGGCAATTTACTCTGCGGGTTTTGGCACTATGAAGGAATTTAGACTTTTCTTGTAACATTAAAATCACAACGATTGGTGGCTGCAGCCCTGCTTAGCAAATCTAATTCCTGAATAATAAGCACCTTACATGACAAGTGTACTTTACCGTTCTGCCCCTTTTTGCCCGTAAAGACAAGGGGTCTTCTGCCAGTTACCTTTTGTTTTTGCAGGGGAGGGGCCATTTTGACGGCCACTACATACGAGATTGATCTTATTTGCGGTCCATCGAAATCGTTGGACGACATTAAGTAGCTAAAATAGCCCCGTTCCAAAAAGACTGGTTAACAAACCCCGTCCCAAAAAGACTGGTCTTAGGCGTGGTCGCGCCAGCCGAGAACGCGCTGCTTCATGACCTCTATGTCGAGCACGCCTTCGGCAAAGCCCTTGCGCACGAGCTCTTCGGGAACAAACTCGTCGTAGCGATCAAAATAAGGCACCTCGCCAGGATAGACGAGCTCGATGGGGTCGAAGTCCTTCTCGGCCTCGGCGGCGAGCGCCTCAAAGAACGTCATCTCGTCGGCTTTCATCTTAAACTGCATAAAGTACGGGCGTGATGGGTCGAGTCCGCGAAGGCCCAGCTCAGCGGCACATTTAATCTTGAGCATGCGCTCGAGCGCCAAAAAGGCGTAGCTGCCCAGCCAGGGGAAGAGCACCCAGGTATCGCCGCCCAGGTTGATGAGCGGTTTAGTTCCCGCACCCGAAAGCTTGGCCGTATGACGAGCCTGCGCTAAGCGGGCCCGTGCGTTACCCATGAGGTACGGATATGTTGCGTGCTCGTTGAGCGCCTTGCGCATGCGCTCGAGTACGTGCGTGTTGATGTCACCGGGACAGTCGCCAAAGTAGGCCGGCACACGGCCTTTGACCTGCGTGGCAAAGACGGTATGACGCTTCCAGTCAACTTCCTCGACAATCCAGCAGTGTCCGGCGATGGCGATGCGCTCGCCGGGCGGTGGGGGATTGACGATCGTGCCCAACTCGGCCGACTCGCTGCGAACGGTGAACTCCTCGTTTTCCTGGAACACGGCGTAGAACTTAAAGTTGTTAATGATGCGCTCCCCCGCGAGGCCCACGATGAGCCCGCCACCTTCGGTGACCTGGATATGGTCGATCTTAATGAGGTGACGTAGCAGCACACGGTAATCGTCTGCCGAGACACGGTGGAAATAGCTGAGCGTGAGCACGCGCTGGGCAAGTTCGGCCGGCGTGAGCTCGCCGGTGCTGGCGAGGGTCGACATAGTCTGGTGATAGAGCAGACTGTAGGGGAGTCGATCGAGCTCGGGCGGCTCGACCCACTTTTCCTCGCGATAGAGTTGTACGAGCGCGATACCCTGCAGGAGCTTCCAGGGAATGGTTTCGGGCATCATCGTGCGCGGCTCGGGCTCTTCCTCGCGCATGACGAACCACATCTCGGGCGGAAGATCGCGGCGCCCCGTGCGGCCCATTCGCTGCAAAAAAGAGCTGACGGTAAACGGCGCGTCGATCTGAAACGCACGCTCCAGACGGCCGATATCGATACCGAGTTCCAGCGTAGAGGTGGTGACGGTTGTCTGTGCCTGCTCTTCATCGCGCATGAGTTCTTCGGCCGTCTCGCGTAGTGATGCCGAAAGGTTGCCGTGATGGATTAGAAAGCGGTCGGGCTCGTGTCGACTTTCGCAGTAGCTGCGCAGCATGGAGCACACGGCCTCTGCCTCCTCGCGCGAGTTGGCAAAGACCAGGCACTTGCGGCCGCGCGTATGCTCAAAGATATAGCCCATACCGGGGTCGGCGTTGTCGGGTGCGGTGTCGGTGGGGTTGAGAAGCGTCTGCTCGGTGGCCCGGGGGATGTCGACTTCGCCCTCGGGGGCCGAGGAAGCGCGACTGTCCTTGGGGGCAGCCTTGCCCCGTGCCTGCTCGCGACGTTGGCGGCGTTCCTCCTGTGTGAGTTGTCCGCTATGGCGCATGTCTTGGGTGCTGACGGGCAGTGCCGCGGGTGCCGCTGCCTCAATGCGCTCGCATGCAAGCACTTCGGCCTCTTGAGGACCCATGCCCTCGAATCCCCGCTGCTGAGCCTGGGGACCCGAGTTGTAGAAGTGCTCCATGGAGATACGCCACACGCGACGCGGCTCCTCAAAGCGGGGGATAACGCAGTCGCGCCCCGTCCCCTGCGACAGGAAGGCGCCCGTGCGCTCGGGGTCGCCGATGGTTGCCGACAGACCGATGCGGCGGGGCTGCACGCCTGCCATGCGCGAGAGCCGCTCGATAAGGCAGAGCGTCTGCCCGCCGCGGTCGCCGCGCATGAGCGAATGGACCTCGTCGATGACCACATAGCGCAGATCGCAGAACATGCGCGGGATCGCCATGTGCTTATGGATTAAGAGCGCTTCGAGTGACTCGGGCGTAATCTGCAAGATGCCGCTCGGTTTTTTGATGAGCTTAGCCTTGTGCGACTGCGAGACATCGCCATGCCAGTGCCAGACAGGGATATTGGCTTCTTCGCACAGGTCGTTGAGGCGGACGAATTGGTCATTGATGAGCGCCTTGAGGGGGCCAATGTAGAGGGCGCCCACGCTTGCGGGCGGGTTCTCCCAAAACTCGGTCAGGATGGGAAAAAAGGCTGCCTCGGTTTTGCCGGAAGCCGTGGATGCCGTCAGGAGCACATTGTCCTGCGTGTTAAAGATGGCATCTGCCGCCGCAACCTGGATAGAGCGCAAGCTCTCCCAATCGTGGGAGTAGATGAAGTCTTGGATAAACGGGGCGTAGCGGTCAAAGGCGTTCACGGGGCCTCCTCTCAAAAACGAATCTCTCAACGCGGCTGGCAACGGCTTGCTGCATTACTGCCTCAACGTTTGCCCAGATAGAACCTACCAAAATAAACCTGTCCCTTTTTGGCAGGCTAGATGGTGAATTCGGCGAAGTTACGGTCGCCGTCTGCGGTGCCGGTGTCGCCTGTTGCGGCTGCCGGCACCAGCGCGTCGCCACCAACGCTTTGCAGCAGCTCCGCCACATTTGCATCGGGGTTCTGACACAGGATATCGAGCAGTTCGATAAAGTCACGAATGACTTCACGCGGCGTCAGATGCGTGTCGGCTCCCACACGACCGAACTCGATCTTGAGGAAGTCCACCAAGTCGTTCTCGGTAAGCGTGGGCGTCCAGCCAAAGTAGCCGGCGTGAATTTGCATGAGTTTTTCGATCAGCACCAGCAACTCCTCATAGGTGAGTGGCTGCAGGCGGATGATGGGCGCGAGCATGTCCTTAAGGTCCTCGCGCGCAAAGCGGCCCTGAGCGAGTCGGCTGCGCAGGGCCTCGTAGGAGAACACGCCTCGGCGGCGGTCTTCGATAGAGGTTGGAGTGCCGCCCATGATCATGCCCAGGTACTGCGCCTTGCCCTGGAGCGTGTCGTTGTACATAGTCAGGATCTTCTCGTAGTTGTATTGGCGCGTGATCGCGTTGGGAATCTTGTACAGATTCACGAGTTCGTCGATGAGCACCAGCATGCCCTTGTATCCGCTGCAGACCAAAAAGCGTGCAATGAGCTTAACGTAGTCGTACCAGTCGTCATCGCTGATGATGGTCGAGGAGCCCAGCTCGGCGCGAGCCTCGCTCTTGGTACGGTATTCGCCGCGGATCCATTTGGTCACGCGGCTCATGGCTTCCTCGTCGCCCTCGGATACGGCCGTGCGATAGCGGCGAAGCATGCGGGTGAAGTCGAAGCCGTGGACCATCTCCTCGAGCGGGGCCAGTTGGGCATTGACGGCCGACTCGTCGACGTCGGCACACGAGGCAACCCAGCGATCCAGAATTAGGTTGAGCGCACCGCCCTCGGGGCGCGTCTTGGTCGATATATTGCGTATGAGCTCGCGGTAGGTGGCAAGGCCCTGCCCCTGCCCGCCCTGCAGACGGCGCTCGGGGGATAAGTCTGCATCGGCGACGACGAATCCCTCGCCCATGGCATGCGTTCGGATGGTTTGGAGCAAAAAGCTCTTGCCGGCGCCGTAGCGACCGACCAGAAAGCTGTCTCTTATACACATCTCCGAGCCCACGAGACACTGAGCGATCTCGT
>URNM01000099.1 GCA_900549185.1 uncultured Collinsella sp.
GCCGTTGCGTGCGCGCGTTCAATCAGGCGGCCCGCCGCCCAGCCGATGGTAAGGCCCAGACCCGCGCCCAGGATAATCTGCTTGGCCAGCAGTGTGGGAATGCTGATGTCGCCGCCGGCCGCGAGTGTGGCGAGCACGGCGGTGAGCATGTAGGCGACGGGGTCGTTGGAGCCCGATTCGACCTCGAGCAGTGAGTCGGTGCCACCTCTCAGCGACAGACTGTGCTCACGCAGTACGCTAAAGACGCTCGCCGCGTCGGTGGATGCCACGACCGATCCCAGCAGCAGGCTGCCGATCCAGTCGATCCCCAGCGCGAAGTGGGCGAACACGCCGGTGATGCCGGCAGTGATGACGACGCCGAGCGTGCTCAGCAGCACCGCCGGCGCAGCGACGGGCTTGGCGCGGTCGATATTGGTGTTAAAGCCGCCGTAGAACATGATGAACAGCAGCGCCGTGCTGCAGACGGTTTCGGTGAGTGCGTAGTCGCTAAAGTCGATATGCGTCGGGCCGTTGACGCCCAACAGCATGCCCAGCGCGATAAAGATGAGCAGGGTGGGGAAGGGGAGTTTTTTGCCGACGGGTTTGATGGTCAGGCACAAAATGATGACGAGGCCGATAAAGAGAAGGATCTGGTTCATGGATAGTGTCCGCTCCTGGGTGGTTGGCGTGGCACGGTCAGTTGTCTGCGGTTATTTGTACCCAAAGATGGTGGGTTTATGGGGTTGGATTGCGGGCGTGCGCGATATCGTCATAGATGGCTGCCGTCTTTGCCTCTGCTCGGAAACCCTTTCCAGCTTTATTGCAACGGAGTACAATGGGTAACGTTTAAGTTCAACTTGAAGTTTTAGTTGCGGCACCGGGCTTCGGCCGCAATGCAAGGAGAGGCGTACCATGGCGATCTATGTGACATCTGATGCTCACGGGCACGTGCGTGCGCTTGACGAGGCCCTGTCTAAGATCTCTTTGACGTCCGACGACACGCTGTACGTGCTGGGCGACATGATCGATCGCGGGCCCGATCCGGTCGGCGTTATTAAGCTCGTGCGCTCGCTGCCCAACGCCCACGTGCTCAAGGGTAATCACGAGCAGATCATGCTCGATGCCATCATTGGCCAGGATCCGCTCGATGCCGAGACCTGGGATATCAACGGTGGCTGGACGACGCGTGAGCAGCTCAACGACATGGAATTTGAGGCATACGAGGAGCTCGTGCGATGGATGGCCGCGCTGCCGCTCTACGCGGTGGTCGAGACCGAGGAGCGCCCGTATCTGCTGGTACATGCTGGAATCGAGATGAAGGCGGCGCGCGCGTTTTTGCTTGAGCATGGTGTCGATTGTGCCGATGGCGTCGGAGCGGTGGGTGCCGATCGCGAGCTGCTGCAGCAGATGCTCGCGGTGCAGTCGTCCGATGACCTGCTGTGGATTCGTCACGGCTATTGGGATGTGCCGACCGGGCTGCTTTCTACCGAGGGTAAGGGCCCGGTCGTTGTGAGCGGTCACACGCCAACGGTGTCGCTCGGGCGTTATTGCGAGGTCGGTGGTCTTGCGGGGCTCGACGAGGAGTCGGGCCGCGGGCAGATCGTGCGCCTGGGCGGCGAGGATGCCGCCGGTGTGCCCGATCGCATCGACATCGACTGCGCTGCCGCCACCGGCTCCGAGTTCGGTCGCGTGGGCATCCTGCGGCTCGATGATGGGGCGGAGTTCTACGCGAACATCAACCCGGGCGAATAATCGGTGCAAGGGGTAGCTAATATGGGAAGGGTTTTTTGACTACTTTTGCCCTTCTGTCCGCAAATTGATTTCTCTGGGACGGGATTAAATAATCATTTGGCTGCCCGCCGGCTAAGTGAGTAGACTTTTTTGGAAATGCTGAGCACCCAACATATTTGCCTCAATAAAACCGCAGGTCACAGACTTGTGCTCTGTCGGTGTGCTCCGGGATTCGGTAAAAGTCTACTCACTTAGTTTTGCGTGTCCGCAACGAGACTCCAGCCGGGGTGATTCCACCGCAAATTAGCTTCTCCCATCGCCGCAATTAGGCGCCGTACGGATTCCGGTCCCTCTCTATGCGTTGGCGGATGTGGGCGTACTCGATAATCAACAGTACCAGCAGTAGGGCCATGATGGCCAGGTAGCTCACGACGGCGCCCATCAGGCCGAGCAGATTGATCAGAATCACCGGGAGCACCACGCTCACGGCAAAGCAGATCAGGTAGATCTTGGTGACGTCTCCAGCGTGGCGCAGCACCGTGATAATGGCGTAGATAAAATCGATGGCCGCGGTTACGCCGCCGGCGACGACCATCAGCAGCGCCAATGTGCGGTAGCGCTCAAAGTTGAGGCCGTACATAAAGCTCATGAGGGGAATGCCGGGGCCTGCCATAAATGCGGCGCACACGCCGGTGATGGCCACGATCAGCGCCATAACGGCAATAATAATCAAGTCAAAACGGCGGCGTTTGCGCGGGTTCGCCCAAATGCTCGACAGACGCAAAAGCTGCGGTTTATAGACAAATCCGATGCTCAGCAAAATAGCCTGCGCCGGAAAGAACAGGGCATTAAAGTACAGCTGGTATTTGTAGGCCAGCGTGCCTTCCATCACAAACTTGGGCATGCTCTCGATGAGGTTGAACAGGAACAGTGCACCAAAGAGCGGGGCGCACTGGACAAACACGTGGCCGACCTCGCGCAGGCTCACGCGGCGCGATTTTTCGGTCTCGAGCAGGGCGAGCGGCGCGGTGACCAGCACGAGCGAGGCGATGGCGGTGACACCCATGGCCATGGCCGCGATGGGCATGCTGCGCGTAAGGAACAGCGCCACGCTAAAGACCGCGATGACGCCGACGGAGCGTAGCGTTTGGCTCATGCCGGCCAGGTAGAGTTTATCGGCCTGCTGCAGGCGGCCCTCGTACACGTCCGCCACGCCGTCGATCACCTTATACAGGTAGACGCCCAGGCCGATCGTCGCCATCTGCGCGTCATAGCCGCGGGCGCTGCTGTACATGAGGCCGCAGCCTAGGGCGAGCGCACCGCAAAGCCAGCGGTTGAGCTGGTAGGAGGCGAAGGAGGTTTTTTCGTCGATGTCCGAGACCTGAAAGTTGCGCACGCCGTAGTTGCACGCGATCATGATGAGCGTGCCGGTGACAAAGGCGATGGAGAACTTACCGGCTTCCTCGGCGCCCACAAGCTGCGTGGACACAATGGTGAGCAGTGGAAACGCCATGCCCCACACGGCGGTGCCCAGGGTATTCCAGAGATAGTCGCGGCGGGTGGCGTGCTCCTCGTATTCGGCTTCCTGCGTGGAGAAGCCGCCGCCGTAGACAGCGCCGAGCAGGCGGTTCCACCAGGCGTTGACCATGCGGTGGATGGGGCCGGGCTCGCGATCGCGCTCGCGGCGACGGCGCGTGGCCTGGCTGCTGTCGGGGCCGCCGGCGTTGCGCTGGCTCAGCTCCTGGATGCGCGCGAGCTCTTCGGCCGTGTGGGAGGCGGGGAACAGGCCGTTCTCGATGCGTCCGCCCTGGGCCTTTGCGGTTCCGCTGCCCGCTACGGCGGGGTCGGCGACGCCATTGCGGCGGGCGATGGCGTGGCGGATGCTATCGAGGGGCGTGATACTCAAGGCGTTTCCTTTCTCTTGCTGCGCTCTAGTATAGTCACGGTGGTGTCCATTCGTGTTTTTGAGCAGGTTGTTCAATTAGCCGGCACTTGGGGACGTTCCTTGGCTGTCGCCTGTTCAAGAGTGTCCCCAACAACTAGTCGTTTAAGAACGTCCCCAATGACTAGGCCGCTTGCGTGCGATTTTTGACCGTTGGGCGGGCGCTTCGCCGTTGCCGCAAAAACGTTTTTGCATATCGGGTACAACGGGCTTTACGTGAGTAAAGTGCGCGCCGCGTCCACGTGCCGCGTTTTTAAAGGAGGCCCCATGCCTGGTGTTACCCCTGCAGAAGTTCTGTCCAACTTTGGCATTACGCTGGTCGAAGACCCCGCCGAGAACCAGCCCCGCCTGCTGGTTGACCTGCCGGCAGCCGAGCTCGTCGAGCATGCCATCCGCCGTAACGAAGGCCGCATGGCCTCCAACGGCGCACTGGTGATCGAGACGGGGGAGCGTACCGGACGTTCGCCCAACGACCGCTTTATCGCCGACACACCCGACGTGCACGACAAGATCGCCTGGGGCGCCGTCAACCGCCCGCTTTCGATTGAGAGCTACGAGGCCATCAAGGCCGGCATCGTCGACTATCTCAACGAGCGCGATGTGTTCGTCACCCGCGGCATGGCCGGCGCCGACCGCAATCACACGCGCCGTCTGCTCGTCGCCTGCGAGCGTGCCAGCCAGGCGCTCTTCATTAAGCAGATGCTCGCCCGCCCGCTCGCCCGCGAAATCGCGCGCACCGGCGAGCCGGACTTCTGCGTGCTTGCCGCGCCGGGTTACCAGTGCGATCCCGCCATCAAGGGTCTCAACTCCAGCGCCGCCGTGGTCATCAACTTCCAGGAGCGTGTGATTTTGGTCGCGGGTACCGGCTACTCCGGCGAGATCAAAAAGTCCATCTTCAGCGTCATGAATTACCTGCTGCCCGTCGAGGACGACGTGCTGCCCATGCATTGCTCGGCCAGCATGGATCCCGTCACGCACGAGACCGCGGTGTTCTTTGGCCTGTCGGGCACCGGCAAGACCACGCTTTCGGCCAACCCCACGCGCCTGCTGATCGGCGATGACGAGCATGGCTGGTCCGACATGGGCATCTTCAACATCGAGGGCGGCTGCTACGCCAAGTGCGAGGGCTTGGATGCGTTCCACGAGCCCGAGATCTTCAATGCCGTTCGCTTTGGCGCCATCTGCGAAAACGTGGTGCTCGACGAGGGCCGTAAGCCCAATTACGATGATATTTCGATCACGCACAACACGCGCGTGGCCTATCCCGTCGAGCATATCCCCAACGCGTGGACCAAGGGCATGGGCACCACTCCCAGCGTCGTGCTGTTCCTCACCTGCGATGCCTTTGGCGTGCTGCCGCCTATCTCGCGCCTGACGGCCGACGCCGCCATGTATCACTTTGTGACGGGCTTTACGGCCAAGATCCCCGGCACCGAGGTCGGCGTCACCGAGCCCACGCCCACGTTCTCCTCGCTGTTCGGAGAGCCGTTTATGCCGCTCGACCCTCTGGTCTACGCTAAGATGCTCGGCGAGCGCATCGCCGACGGCCGCACGCGCGTCTACCTGGTCAACACCGGTTGGATTGGCGGCGGTTATGGCGTGGGCCATCGCATCGAGCTGGCCTACACGCGCGCCCTGGTCGCTCGCGCCCTCGACGGTACCATCGAGGACAGCGAGTTTGTGCACGACGATATCTTTAATGTCGACATTCCCACTACGTGCCACGGTGTGCCCGACGGCATCCTGGTGCCGCGCCAGTACTGGCAGAGCACCGCGCGCTACGACGAGGCAGCGCACAACCTGGCGGTGATGTTCGAGGAGAACTTCGAGAAGAAGTACTCGCACCTGCCCGAGTCCGTCAAAGCCGCCGGCCCGCACGCCCAGGTGTCCGCCGAGGCCCGCCATCGCGGCCGCGGCTTGCTGGGACTCCGCCACTAGCGTCGCCTCAGACCAAAAACCACCACAAAGGGGACAGGCACCTTTGTGGTGGTTTTGCTCGCACGGATGACTCGGGTTACAATACGCCTGACATATCGTCCCCTTCTCCGGATGGGGACAGCGTAAGCGCTCTTGTGGCGGCACCGTAGGACTTTGAAGGTGGCCGCTGTGAGGGCGCTTTTTGTTTAGGTGCCCTCGCTCGGGCGCGCACAATGAAGGGAGAGCGTATGAAGGGCTTTGTTGCCGAGGATTCATTTTGGGAGCTATTTCCACAGGCGGCGGTCGGCGTCGTGGTCGTAAAGGGCATGAAGCCCGCGGCTCAGATTCCCCAGGAGGACGTGGATGCAATCGCCGCGCTGCTTGACCGCGCCAATATTGATGCGGAGCGCCACCTGACAAGCGATACCATCAGCGAGAACGCGCCGGTCAAGGCATGGCGTGACGCGTACCGGTTGTTCAAGACTAAAAAGGGCGCCCGCTGCTCAATCGAGAACTTGCTCAAGCGCGTGCTCAAGGGCAAGCCGGTGGGCCACATTACGCCCGCGGTGGACATCTATAACACGGTGTCGCTGACCTACGCGCTGCCCGTGGGAGGCGAGGATTTGCATGCGATCGAGGGGGATCTTCGCTTGAAGGTGACCGACGGTGGCGATGCATTCTTGCCGCTTGGCGAGGAAGCAGATGACCCGACGCTGCCCGGCGAGCTCGCCTACATCGATGATGCGGGTGCCGTGTGTCGCTGCTGGAACTGGCGCGACGGCGTGAGAACAGCCCTGTCCGACGATTCGGCCGATGCGTTCCTGGCGATTGAGTGTGTAGAGCCCGAGCGCATGAGGGACTGCCGGGACGCGATCGATCGCTTAGCCGAGCTGCTTGAGCGGTATTTGGGAGCGACGGTTGTCGTTAAGACGCTTGTGACCCGCGACAATCCCTGCGTGGAGCTGTAACGGCGCCTAGAACCTATTGATGCCCCAAACCACCACAAAGGTGCCTGTCCCCTTTGTGGTGGTTTTTATGTTGATGGGTTAACAATTGGGTCGCGTGGAGGCGGCAGTCGCTGAGTACGGCTAAGATGTTTACCCGTTAGCATCATGCAAGCGAAAGGCGGTCGTCCCCCATGCAGCAGAACGACGAGACACGTTTCGAGGATTTTGTCGGACTGATTAGCGGGCTCTACAAGGAGATTCAGCGTATCAAGACGTCCGAGGGCGCAAGGCTGGGCCTCAAGGGCTCCGACGTCATGTGCCTGTACTACCTGGAGCGCAGCAAGGACGGCATGACCGGCGCCGATCTGGCTCGCGTGGCCGGTGTGACGCGCGCTGCCGTTTCGCGCACGCTGGCGCACCTGGAGGCTGTCTCTTATACACATCTCCGAGC
>URNM01000100.1 GCA_900549185.1 uncultured Collinsella sp.
ATCGCTCAGTGTCTCGTGGGCTCGGAGATGTGTATAAGAGACAGGCCCTGCTGGGCCAGACGGACCATGACCTCGAGCACCTCGTTGATCATCTCGGGGTCAAGGGCGCTTGTGGGCTCGTCAAAGAGCATGGCCTTGGGTTGCATGGCGAGTGAACGGGCGATGGCCACGCGCTGCTGCTGGCCGCCCGAAAGCTGCGCAGGCACCTTATCGGCCTGCTCGGCAACGCCCACGCGGCCCAGCAGGTCCATGGCGCGCTCACGGGCCTCGTCCTTGGAGACGCCCAGCACGTCGACCGGTCCCAGCATGACGTTCTGCAGTACGGTCATATGTGCGAACAGGTTGAACTGCTGAAACACCATGCCCAGTTCGGCGCGCATGCGGGCAAGATCCTTGCCTTCCTGCGGCAGGGGCTCGCCCTCGATGAGGATCTCGCCCGAGTCGATGGTCTCCAAGCGGTTGATGGTGCGGCACATGGTCGACTTGCCCGAACCCGAGGGGCCAATCACCACGACGACTTCGCCGCGGTCGACCGACAGATTGATGTCGTTGAGAACGTGCAGGTCGCCATAGTGCTTATCGACGTGTTTGAGCTCGATCAGCGGCTGATTGCCGGTAGAAGAAGTGCTCTGTGCCATGGTGCTCGGCTCCTTATGACTCGAAATGGTAAAGCGTTAGCGGATGATGGTCGCGCCGGTCTTGTGCGAAACGTAGACGGCGGCTTTGTTGATCGCGACGTTGATGAGGATGTAGATGACCGCGATTACCAGGTAGACCGATACGAGTGCATCGTAGTTGGTAATGAGCACGCGGGCATTTTGCATGAGGTCAGGGTAGCTCACCACATAGGCGACGGTGGTGTCCTTGACCACGACCACAAGCTGCGAAATCAACGACGGAATGATAAATCGAATAGCCTGCGGCAATACGATTTTAAAGGTGATTTTAGCCTTGGAGAGACCGAGCGCCTGGGCGGCTTCGACCTGGCCGCGCGGCACGGCGTTGACGCCGGCGCGGAAGATCTCGGCAAGTACGCCGGCCGCAGCGAGCGCGACGGGAAGCGTGAGCATCCAAAACGACGGCAGCGCGATCTTGTACTGGGGCAGCACCAAAAAGAAGAAGTAGATGAACAGCAGGCTCGGCACGCCGCGGAAGAAATCGGTGAGTACGCGGCAGACCAGCTGCAGCGGCTTAATATCGCTCGTGCGGCCGAGCATAAGGGCTAAGCCCAGCACCAGCGCGATTGCGCCAGCGGTGAGTGCGACTTTAACGGTGCCCTCAAAGCCGGCAAGCAAGAACTTCCAGGTGGTGAGATGCGTAAAGAAATACCAGTAGTGGACCGAAAGCTGACCGGTCACATAAAAGCGCTGCAACACGAGGACGATGAGCGCGGCGACGGCAATAAGCGAGATGGCGGTGCCGATGCGAATCTTGGCGAGCATCTTGGGGCCGGGAGCCTCGTAGAGCGCATCGCGCATGGTAAGTGCAGGGGAGGAATGCTTGTTCATCGGAGGATCCTCACCTTCTTATCGATATAGTTGCCAATGTGGCTCACCACAAAGGCCGTGCCCAGGTAGCCGAGCGCCGAGATAAAGAACGCGGCGACGCCGCCGAGCGAGCGCGTGTTAATGTAGCTCACCACGCCGGTGAGCTCCTGCGGCTTAAGCGGCACCTGGCTGCCGAGCGCAGTGGTGAGCATGACGGCGATAAAGAGGTTGGTCATGGGCAGCACGCTTGAGCGCAGCGCCTGCGGAATCACGATCTTGGCGAGGATGCGGTTAAAGCTCATGCCCAGCGAGCGGGCGGCTTCCACCTGGCCGACGCCTACGGTGTTGATGCCGCTCATAAAGTTCTCGGAGCCAAAGGCCGAGCCCAAAAGGACCGTGGCGACGATAACGCAGGTGCGGTAGGGCAGGACGATCTTGAGCGGCGGCAGCGCGTAGACGACGATGATAAGCAGCGCGATGCCAGGGATGTTACGGAAGACCTGGACATACAGGTCGCCAAAGACGCGCAGCGGCTTGAGCGGCGACACGCGCATCACGGTGACGGCGACGGCGAGCACCATGGCGATGGCAAACGACTCAAGCGTCATGCCCCAGGTTGCGAGCAGCGCGTCGATATAGTTCTGGCCATAGAGCGACCAGAGTTCGGAGAGACTCATGCGGACCTCCCGCCGATAAGGAAAGGGGCTCCCGTGTGTACGGAAGCCCCGACAACTCAGTGAGGAAACAGTTTACCGCAATAAAGCGCATCATGCGTTTCCATATGGTTTCGTTGCGGCCGTTACCAGGCTCGCTGCCTAGGCGCCGATCTCGGGCAGCTCGGGAACGTTGGTGTCGCCCGTACGGTCGCCGATGCAGATCTGCCACAGCTCAGTCCAGGTGCCATCGTCCTCGATCTTCTTAAGGAAGTCGTTGACAAAGGCGACGCCGTCGGAATCGAGCGGCAGACCGATGCCATAGGGCTCCTTGCTGCCGAAGGGCTTGCCGGCGATCTTGTACTTACCGGGCTCGCGGACCAGGGCGCTCTGCTGCATGTTGTTATCGATGACGTAGGCGTCAACGCGGCCCTGCTGGAGTGCTTGACGGGCCTCCTCGTCGGTCTTGAACTCCTGCTGGCTGGCCTTGGGGGCGAACTCCTCCAGGATGGCGGGGCCGTTGGAGCCGGACTGGACAGCGACGTTCTTGTCGGCCAAGTCGTCGACGCTCTTGATGTCGTCGTTATCGGCGAGCACCAGGATGGCCTGCTGCGTGTAGTAGTAGGGGCCGGCAAAGGAGACAAGCTTCTTGCGTTCGTCAGTGATGGTGTAGGTGGCAAAGACAGCGTCGACCTGGCCGTTCTGCAGGACGGACTCGCGCGTGTCCGAGGTCACCTGGGTGATCTCGACCTTGTTCTCGCCCAAGATGTAGTTGGACAGAAGCTGCGCGATGCCGGCATCGAAGCCGCGGGTCTGGCCGTCTTTCTCGTTGAGGAGGGAGAAGAGCGTAGAGGTCTGAACGCCACCGATCTTAAAGACGCCGGCGTCCTTGACGGCCGTGGCCCAGGTGCTGGCGGCGATGGCGTCGTCATCGGCCTTGGGGCCGTTGTCGACGAGCTTGTCGAACGCCTTGGCGTCGAGCGTGGTGGAAGCCTCGGTATCCTCGGGGCTCTTGGAGGAACCGGCGGCGGAACCCTTGTCGGCCTCGGCGCTGGTGTCGGAGCAGCCGGCAAGACCAAGGCCGGCGACGGTTGCGAAGGTGGCGGCGACGAAGCCGCGGCGGTCGAGAACGACCTGCTGGGAGAGGTTCTTGCTCATGGTAGAACACCTTTCTCAATAAAATCCCTAGCGGTTGAGTAGAGTTATACCCTATCGCGCTCAAATGGGTCAACACGAAATAACTCAGAAACATACTTACCTTATGGGTAATTCTACCTACCAAAAAGGGACAGACACCTTTGTGGTGGTTCTGGCCGATGCAGCGGCATGCCTTACTGTTTTGTCTCGATCTGTAACATCTTCAGCCGTTTTTGCCGAGTAACTGTTACAGATTGAGATTTTCTATTCAAGGGAATTCGAATGTCTCAATCTGTAACAGGTAGACGAGGAAATGGGTTCTAACTGTTACAGATCGAGATTTTCTCCTTAGGGGGGATTTGAATGTCTAGATCTGTAACAGTTAGACGGGAATTCGGGCCCTAGGTGTTACGGATCGAGATAATCGCGCCGCGAAAACAAAAACCTCCGCAGGGGTGCTTCCCTTGCGGAGGTTTTTTACTCGTTGAGTAGCCTTACGGCTTCGGCGGCCATGTTCTCGACCGTCATGCCGTTCTGGGCAAGCAGCTCGTTGGGGTCGTAACGGTCGGGGAAGCCCTTGGCGATGCCAAAGGTGCGGGTGCGCACCGGTGTGCAGGCCAAGTAGCACGCCACGCGCTCGCCCCAGCCGCCGTCTAAGATGCCGTCCTCGAGGGTGACGACAACGCGATGCTCGGCGGCAAGGCTGTCGAGGAACTCGTGGTCGAGCTCGGTTGCAAAGCGCGGGTTGACGAGCGTGGCCTCGATACCGTACTCGGCAGCCAGACGGTTTGCCACGCGCTCGCCCAGCTCAAAGAAATCGCCAAGCGCGAGCACGGCAACGTCGTGACCCTGGCGCACCACGTTGTAGCGAACGGCGCTGTAATCGGCGCCCTCGGCGGGTGCAAGGTCGGGACGGCTTACCAGGCCGATGCCCGGTACACGAATCGCTACGGGATGCTCGCGGTGGTCGAGCGACCAGCTCAGCATGGACAGATATTCCTCCATGCAGGCCGGCGCCAAGTAGTGCATGTTGGGAAGTCCGCCCAGCATGGAAATATCAAAGAACGAGAGATGCGTCTCGGACGTGGTGCCAAAGATCGACGCGCCAAACACCAGGATGGTTGCGGGGGCGTCGTTGAGGCACAGGTCGTGCCACAGTTCGTCGTAGGCGCGCTGCAAAAACGTGCCGTACGCGCCAAAGACCGGCTTGGCGCCGGCGCTGGCGAGCGCGGTGGCAAAGGTGACGGCGTGCTCTTCGGCAATGCCCACGTCGACAAACTGCTTGTCTGCCGCGGCGCGAAGCTCGGGCGTAAAGCCCATGATGTAGGGCGTTGCGGCCGTGATGCCCACAACCTGTGGATCGCGCTCGATGGCAGCGCTCAGGACCTCGCCCGTAATATCGGCATAGGTGCGCGGTGCGGGCTCGCTCGGGTGGCCCGGGCAAAGTTTGCGGCCGGTTGCCATATCGAAGGGCCCCACATGATGCCAGTGCTCGGGGTCGCTCTGGGCTGGCTCAAAGCCCTTGCCCTTGGCGGTGGAGACATGCAGCACGATGGGATGATCGATATCGCGCAGCTCCTGCAGCGTATCGACCAGCGCTTGGACATCGTTACCGGCGTCCAGATAGCGATAATCGAGGCCCAGCGCGCGGAAAACGTTGTGCTCGGTAGCGCCATTGCTGGCGCGCAGCTCGGCCAAATTGCGATACAGGCCACCGTGGTTTTCGGCGATGGACTGGTCGTTATCGTTGACGATGATGATCAGGTTGCTGTCGAGCTCGGCGGCATTGTTAAAGCCCTCAAACGCCAGGCCGCCCGAAAGCGAACCGTCGCCAATAACGGTAATGACGTTATACGTGTCACCCGCCAGGTCGCGCGCGTGGGCAAGGCCGCAGCCCAAGCTCACCGAGGTCGAGGTATGACCCATGGCAAACAGGTCGTGCTCGGACTCGTCGGGATTGGCAAAGCCAGAAGCCTCACCATAACGCTCCGGATCGATATAAGTGTACGCGCGCCCAGTCAGCGCCTTGTGGGCGTAGGTCTGGTGCGACACGTCAAAGACAATTTTGTCGGTGGGGGAGTTAAACACGCGATGGAGCGCGACCGTGAGCTCAACGACGCCCAGGTTGGGGGCAACGTGCCCGCCGACGGCGGCGGAGCTTTCGAGGATGGCGTGGCGAATCTCGTCGCAGAGCTGCGGGAGCTCGGCACGATTAAGAGCCTTGACGTCCTCGGGCGTTGTCGTTTGCGTAAGCAGCATCGTTGTGGGTTACTCCATGCGAATCGAGCGCCGGCGCTCCCTCGGCCGACACAATTGCACAAGACAGTCTCGCACATTTTGGCGTTTGATATGTGACGGCGGCGCGGTAATTCGCCAACTGGTGGGGCAAAACGTTTTGTCCGATGCCATACTGATGTGTTCCATGATGTTTTTATCGATTGTGCACAGGCCGTGGCTTGCCGCCATGAGCCGCCGGAAGGAGGCAGCATGTCCGATGCCGTTCGTGCCGAGAAAATCGCGTGCGAAGTAGACCATGCTGCCCGTCAACTGGCACAGGCGGGCCGTTTGGACCTGACGCGCGAGTTTATCCAGCATGGCGATGTGACGGTGTATGCGCATGTGACCTCGGTGGCGCGGGCAAGTCTGTCCTTTGCCGAGCGCCTGGGCCGCGTCGGTGTCTCGGTCGACCGTGCCTCGTTGCTGCGCGGAGCCTTGCTGCACGACTACTTTCTCTATGACTGGCACGATCCCGATCCGAGCCATCGCCTGCACGGATTTCGGCATCCGTTTTTTGCCCTGGCACGTGCCGAGGAAGATTTTGAGCTGACGCCGCGCGAGCGGAATATCATCGTGCGGCATATGTTTCCGCTGGTGCCAGTGCCGCCGACGTGTCGTGAGGCTTGGATTGTGTGCCTGGCGGATAAATGGTGTGCGCTGCGCGAGACGGTCGCCGGCCGTCTGCCGCGCAAAGACGGCGCGAACGATTTGAGCGAGGGCTCGAGCGACGGCTTGAGCAAAGATTCGAGCGAGAAGAGGAGAGGGTAGACGGTGGGGACCGCGATCGACATGGCATTTGACGGCGCGACGCTTGCCGCCTGTCCGCTCTCGGCGCTGGTGCTCTCGTTTGCCTTCTACGGTTTTTGCGGTTGGGCATGGGAATCGACAGTCTGCGCCATGCTCAACCACGGACGATTTGCCAACAGTGGCTTTTTGCTGGGGCCGTGTTGTCCCATCTATGGTGTGGGCGGCATTGCCTGCTGGCTGCTGTTGCGCGGGATTCCGGATGCCTCGAGCCAGTTTGTCGCTGCAGCGCTCGTATGCAGCGTGATTGAGTACAGCGTGGGCGTGCTGTTGGAAAAAACAACGGGCGCTCGCTTTTGGGATTACTCGCACCTGCCTTTTAACTTGCACGGACGCATCTGTCTGTACTGGGCCTGCGCGTTTGGCTTGGGTGCGTTGTGTATTTGCCGTTTAGTGGAGCCGGCATTGCTGGGGCTGCTTGGCCATCTGCCCTGTCTCTTATACACATCTGACGCTGCCGACGACTAGTCGAGTGTAGAT
>URNM01000101.1 GCA_900549185.1 uncultured Collinsella sp.
CAACGATATGGCACCGTGGGGACACATGTATGTCAATCCTGGTCTAACAGAGCCAAAGGAAAAGCCTCCGCAGGTTTCCCCGCGGAGGCTTTCGCCACAAAGACTATTTGTCGGCGTCGGTGTCGGCATCGGCATCGGCATCGACGACGGCATGGTCATCGTCAGCACCATCGGATGCGGCTTCGGCATCCTCCTGCATGGCCGCCTGCGCAAAGGCCGCGGCATCAGCCGCCAGCTCCTCCTCGCTCATACGAGGCGCGCGCTTCTTGGTCGGCATGCCGGCCGCCTTGGCATTGCGCTCCTCCTTGGCCGCCAGGATATCGCCCTCGCGCTCAAGGTAGGCGTCCCACTCGTTATCGAGCAGGGCATTCACGGCATCGCCCTCGACAGTCTCGCGCTCAAGCAGCACCTTCGCCATCAGATCGAGCTGATCGCGACGGGCATCCAAGATCTCGACAGCACGACGATGGGCCTCGCGCATGATACGCTGAACCTCGATATCAATGCGGCGCGCCGTCTCCTCGGAGTAATCCTGATGATCGGCATAGTCGCGGCCCAGGAATACCTGATGCTGCGCCTCACCAAACACCTGCGTTCCAAGCTCCTCGCTCATGCCCAGGCGCGTGACCATCTCGCGCGCCATCTTGGTCGCGCGCTCCAAGTCGTTGCTCGCGCCCGACGTGATGTCATCGCACATGAGCTCCTCGGCAACGCGACCGCCCAAGAACACGGCGAGCTCGTCGAGCATCTCGTTCTTGGTCTTGAGGAAGTGGTCCTCCTGCGGAAGCTGCAGCGTGTAGCCCAGAGCCTGACCGCGGCTGACGATCGAGATCTTGTGGACCGGATCGGAATGCTCCAAGATGTGGCCCACCAGGGCGTGACCGCTCTCGTGGTAGGCAATCGTGGTGCGCTCGGCCTCGGTCATCACGCGACCCTTGCGCTGCGGTCCGGCAATCACGCGCTCCATCGATTCCTCGACCTCGTCCATCGAGATCACGGAACGATGGCGGCGGGCAGCCAGCAGCGCAGACTCGTTGAGCAGGTTCGCCAAATCGGCGCCAGTAAAGCCAACGGTCATCTGGGCGAGCTTCTCAAACTTAACGTACTCGTCCATCGGCTTGTTCTCGGCATGCACGCGCAAGATCTGCTCGCGCCCCTTCACATCCGGACGGTCGACCGTAACCTGACGGTCAAAACGGCCGGGACGCAGCAATGCCGGATCCAAGATGTCAGGACGGTTGGTCGCAGCGATCAGGATGACCGACTCGCTCTCCTCAAAACCGTCCATCTCGACCAGCAGCTGGTTGAGCGTCTGCTCGCGCTCGTCGTGGCCGCCGCCCAAGCCGGCTCCGCGCTGACGTCCCACGGCATCGATCTCATCGATGAAGATGATCGACGGGGCCTGGGACTTGGCCTCCTTAAAGAGGTCACGCACGCGGCTGGCGCCGACACCCACGAACATCTCGACAAAGTCGGAACCCGAGATGCTAAAGAATGGCACACCCGCCTCGCCGGCAACGGCCTTGGCCAGCAGCGTCTTACCGGTGCCCGGAGGGCCCACCAGCAACACGCCACGCGGGATCTTGGCGCCCAGCTTGCGATAGCGATCCGGATCGCTCAAAAAGTCACGGATCTCCTCGAGCTCCTCGACTGCCTCGTCCACGCCGGCAACGTCTTCAAACTTGACCTTGGGGCGCGTGGCCTCGTTGGTCTTGGCATTAGTCTTGCCAAACTGCATGTTCCTGTTGTTGGCGCCCATCATCTGGCGCATAAAGTAGAACATGATGGCGATAAGGGCGATCGTCGGAAGCACACTCATCGCCAAGTCGCCCCAAAAATCGGGATCGTTGGTGTTGACGATGTACTTGGTATCAGGGTGCTCCGCCATGAGCTCGGCAAGCGAATCGGAGCCGACATAGGTCGAAGAGAAGCTCTTGAGCTCGCTCGTATCGCCCTTGTCCTTCTTCGTCTTCCAGTAATGACCCGTCACGCTTCCGTCTTGAACCGTATAGGTCAGATCTTCGACGCGATCCTGCTTGATGGCGCTGACCATCTCGCTCGTCGCGAGCTTAACGGTATTGCTGGAGCTGGCAAAGCCGGAGCCCATGTTAAAGAAGGCGTAGCCCAGAAGCGCGCAAGCCAAAATAAAATACAGCCAGCCCGTACGCGTGGGCTTCTTGCCTCCGGGCATCCCCGGGATCTTTGGGTCCCGGGGAGTCTGGGAATTGTTATCGTTACGGTCGTCGGGCATCTTACGAATAAACCTCCGGTTTCAAAATGCCCAGATACGGAAGGTTGCGATAGCGCTCGGCATAGTCGAGGCCGTAGCCCACCACAAAGGCATCGGGGCAATGGGTTCCAACATACTTGGGCGTGATGGCCGAGACGCGGTCCTCAACGTCCTTCCACAGGAAGGCGGCGACCTCCAGAGAAGCGGGCTTGCGGCTCTCGAGGTTCTTCATCAGATACTTGAGCGTCAGGCCCGAGTCCAGAATGTCCTCGACGATCAGCACGTCGCGACCGCGGATGTCGATATCCAGGTCCTTAATGATACGCACGATACCCGAGGACTTCACACCGTCGCCGTAGCTCGAAACAGCCATGAAATCGATGTTGGTCGGCAGCTCGATCTTACGCATCAGGTCGCCCATAAAGACCACGGCGCCGCGCAGGACCGCAATCAGCACCAGATCCTTACCCGCGTAGTCGCGCGTAATCTCCTCGCCCAGGCGAGAGACGATACCGTCGATATCCTCCTGCGTGAACAGAACCTTCTCGATATCCGGATGTTGAGAAGCCATGACAACCCTTTCTTGTGCTTATCGCCCACACACCGCCGTATGGACGCGAACTACACATTCTAGCAGCGCACGGGGTAAATTTACCAGCCCGTGCGCCATCAGCGCGGGAATACCGTCAACGTCGCACAGAATA
Source organism: uncultured Collinsella sp. (assembly GCA_900549185.1). Taxonomy (GTDB): domain Bacteria; phylum Actinomycetota; class Coriobacteriia; order Coriobacteriales; family Coriobacteriaceae; genus Collinsella. The sequence goes on from URNM01000101.1 coordinate 2,935, forward strand.
GCAGGCGTGGGACGCTATTCCGCATCGACCACGCGGAGCAGATATGCCACGCGCGTTGCGGCCGTGCACTTAAAACGCTCGTCCGCGCGAACTCCGGCGACCCACACCACGGCACCCCCCGGCGCCGTCCTCACCATGGGCACGCCGGCGCGCTCGGAAACGGGAATGCGAGCCTCACCTAGCAAGTCGGATACTTTCTTGCTTCGGCCACTCATCCCTAACGGGCACATCACGTCTCCCGGCGCGGGACCGTCCACCCACAGGCGCGCCAATCGCGCCTCGGCAGGGATCTCGCCACGCGAGCCCGCCAGGATCCGCTCACTATCGCTGTCGGCAAAACCCAGGGCAGCCGCGTCTACCAAAGCTGTCACTTCCCCGGCAGCCGCAAGCTCACGGGCGCGGCGCACGATATCGCATCCCGGCTCAACAGCCATCGGTTCTGTGACCAGCATACGCCCCCCGCCCAACGGCAAACGACCGGGTACGGTAACCCAGTCCGCGACCAGGCCCTCGCGAGCCGCCGGCGCCTTAAACGCCAGCATGCCAAACTCAATGCGTGCGTCAATCCCCGCCGGAAGCGTGACCGAGCCGGTGCCCTCGGCAACGCAGGAAAGGACTCGCTCCACATGTCTCATCTCGGGACGAGCGTCCGGATCGATGCGCTTAATCGCCAGTCGCACGATGCGCCGCGCGATTACCACCTCGGCCGCAGCCAGGCGCCTGGCATCGAGCACCAGCGCACCCGCTGCCTCTTTGCGCAAACAGCTTCGAAACGCCTCTGCCGAAAGCTGAGACAAAAACGCGTCCTCATCGCCTAAGATCTCGCAGGCGGTGCCAATCGTCTTGCAGACGCTCGCGTTGCGCTGCGCCACCACCGGCATTACTCGATGGCGCACGTAGTTTCGCAGATACGAGATGTCCTCATTGCTCTCGTCTTCATGCCACGGCTGACCATGTACCTGCAGATAGCCCACCAGCTCGCCATGAGTTAGGTCGAGCAAGGGACGCACCACGATATTCCTCCGGCGAGGAATGCTCGATAGGCCAGCGGGCCCCGAACCCTTAATCGCGTTCATCAAAAACGTTTCCGCGCGATCCGAAGACGTGTGCGCGGTGCAGATACGAGCCGCCGTTCGCGGTGCCCCCGTCTGGGCGCAGAGTTCGCGAACATACCTCCGCGCCGCGGCATAGCGCACCTCGCGGGCCGCGGCCTCAATATTGCCCGACTCCCCATCAAAATAAGCGTGCTCCACACACAGCGGTAAACCATATTGTGCGCAGAGTTCACGCACAAAGGCCTCGTCGCCATCGGACGCCTTGCCGCGCAGATGATGGTTTACATGCAGCACATGCAGGCGCTCGCGAGCAATGGGGGCAACACCGCGTCCGTCTTGGATATCCAGCTTTGATGTGCACGCCATAAGAAGCAGTGCCGTCGAGTCCGCGCCGCCTGATACCATGAGCACGACAGGAGCTGCCTGCTGCCTCGTCCGGGTCTCATCGACTGCCCCAGGCACGGCATGGTGTCCATAATGCTGAGATACCGTAGGCATTTGCTTCCTCCTCTATTCGTCCGCACCCATTGTATCCTTTGGAATCTTATGTCTCGTCTGCACCTTCATATCCTCGGCAGTGGCTCTAAAGGCAACTGCACACTCATCGAGGGCCCGCAGGGGCTCATTATGGTCGATGACGGACTGTCTCGCCGCGAGACATTAAAGCGCATGGCAGAACTGGGGCTCTCGACAGACAACGTCTCGGCTCTTCTCATTACTCATGAGCATAGCGATCACATCAAGGGCCTCGATGTCTGGTGCAAGCACTGGCACGGCCCCCTCTTTGCCAGCAGGGGCGCTCTTTCGAGCAAAGAAAATCTTTCGCATCTGCCTGTCGAGGAATTCGATCCCGGTGACACCCTATCCATTGCTGGCATCCACGTGCAAACCTACTCAACGTCACACGATGTCATCAATCCAGTCGGCTATCGATTCGACACCCTCGATGATTCCATCGGCTTTGCCACCGACACCGGAGAGCTATCGAGCCAAGCCATGAACACCCTCAAAGATTGTCGAGTCCTCGCGCTCGAAAGCAACCACGATGTGACCATGCTGCGCGAGGGAGAATATCCCCGCTTTCTTCAGGAGCGCATCCTGTCTGCAAGGGGACACCTCTCCAATGGCCAAGCCGCCGAAGCCGCGCGCGAACTTGTTACCGATCGCACCGAACAGCTCATTGCCATGCATATCAGCCAAGAAAACAATCGTCCGAGCCTTACCGTCAAAAGCTATGCCAAAGCTCTAGCCGCAACCCTGGATGACGAGGTCGGCAGCTCCGCAACCCTTCTCCAAGGATCGCGAAATCTCTCGATACGCCCCGCAAGCCAGTATCGGCCAGCAACCATTCAATAGACTGTCCTAGACAGCAAAAGGGGCCGAGAATCGCTTCCCAGCCCCTTTTGCTGTCTTTTAATAGCGCAGAACACCAACGAAGTTAGTCGATGGAGATCTTCGTAACGTTCTTCTTCTCGACGATCTTGGGGACCGTAACGGTCAGGATGCCGTCAGCGTACTTAGCCGAGAGGCCCTCGCTCGAAGCGTCCTTTAGATACACGCCACGCGTCGCGCTGTACGAGCTGAACTCCTTCTGCAGGAAGTTCTTGCCCTCGTTCTCCTCGTCTTCCTCGACATTCACACTAATGGACAGACGGCCCTCGTTAAGCTCGACATCGATATCGTCCTTGGCGACGCCGGTCAGATAGGCCTTGACCTCATAGCCGTCGCCCTTATCCTCAACGTCAACGGGAAACGCCTTGGAAGCAATCGAGTTGTTTGCAAGGTCGGTCATATCATCAAACAGATCGAACAGCGAGCTAGCAGAAGGACGAACGCCAAAAACCGAACGATAAGGAACCATGCTTGCCATGTTTACCACTCCTTTTAAGGACTGCCGAGCCATCTTCTAGGTGACTGGGACTTCTTTTGACGCTCTTATATATGCCCACCCAGTGCTCATATATACATCGGCTATAAAGTTTTTTGAGTCCAGTACTATAAGCATATCTAAGTGTATATGACTCAGGTTTTAGTAAGGTTAAGGTTCTTTGAACCAGAGCTTAAATCAAGAGTATGTACGCAGCTACAAATAACTAGGGGCTTACAATGAGCGCGTACACGTTGTTGGTAACGAGCTAAAGGGCATCATGGACGACCAAAACCAGAACAAAATGTTTATGCCGACGCAGGGGGAAGATACTTCCACGCAGCCGCCACGGTTCCATCGCCCCCACATCTCGCAAGAGCCCATTAATGATCCGGAGCCCGAGTATGTGACGAGAAATCGATATCAAACACTCGAGGATGCCCAAACGGGACGTAAACATATGGGCGTCGCCTCAGGAGACCCTGTATATCTGAAAGACGCACCATTATCTAAAAACAGCGCAGCTAGTGATGAGCCACTGAAAGCATCCACCGCTCATCAACAAAGAGGTCCTCGACCGAAGCAAACCTTGACGCATTCGGCTCGCTATCTCGAAACGCCAAAACAAGGAAAATCAGTCTTCGTTTCGTCAAGTAAACGGCGCAAGCAGCATCGACTGGCAATCCTGCTTTTGATCATTGCGGCCATAGCAGTTGCCCTTGTTATTCGATTTATTTTCTTTAAATAAAGGCTCAATACCAAAAACGATAAGATCGTCTGGTGTAATTGAGTCATTTACGCCCGGTAAACGCAAAAAAGGGGGAGGCCGCGAGGCCTCCCCCTTCCAAGTTCGATGACGGCTCGGTGCCGTCCACCGGTCAGCGGCGCCCTGGCCTCCCACGGGCTGACCC
>URNM01000102.1 GCA_900549185.1 uncultured Collinsella sp.
GTCAGAAGTTCAAATCTTCTAACGCCCACCAAATGTTCGCAGCTCAGAGGCTATGTCCTCTGGGCTGTTTTGTTTTATGCCGCCAAACATGCCGGCAAATAAGCTACTAAATATTGATCCAAGGTCTGTACGCGATGGTCTTCGCATCCCGTAGAGGTGCCGGCAGATTGCATACGTCCTGGCCGATCGTGACCGCAACATGTTGGTCAAGCATAATCTTTTGGATTCTTTTGGCGTGAGCGGCTTGGTTTTGGTAGGATTTGTCAGCGGCTTGACTAAGGGGGTTTTATAACTGCCATGCAGGTAGCCGTGTTGGTAACGTTTTACCGACTTGTCAAATACCCCTCATTTTTAATGCGTCTGCAAAATGACCAATTGCTTTGACCTGCTGAAACACTATATGTTGTGTTTGACCTAAAAAAAGAATACAGGATATAGGTGCGTCTTTGTCGTATGATAGATGGCGGACAGAGAACGAAGACCTTGTTCGTCCCATTTGGACACGCCTTTGAGCCGCTTGATCGGCCGCGAGGATTGTCCGCATGAGGACCTATGGTTTATCGAGAACACAGATTGCGCGACGGCGCCGCAAGACAGGGGCAAGCCCTGCCGAGCATCGTTTGGCTCTGAAACGCAATGAGACTACGACGCGAAAGAGGCAAGAGGATGAAGATCATCAAGCGCAGCGGCACCGAGGTTGTCTTTGACATCGATAAGATTGTCAATGCGATTCGCGCCGCCAACTTGGAGGTCGAGGAGGGCTCTCGTCTTACCGACCGCCAGGTGGTTTATGCGGCGCAAAACGTCGCCGAGGCATGCGAGAACGCGGGCCACACCGTGTCGGTCGAGGAGATTCAGGATCTGGTCGAGGACGAGATTATGCGTCTCGACTGCTACGAAGTGGCCCGCCACTACATCATCTATCGCTATGTTCAGAGCCTGAAGCGCCAGAAGAACACGACCGACGACAAGATCCTGTCGCTAATTGAGTGCAATAACGAAGAGGTCAAGCAGGAGAACTCCAACAAGAACCCGACCGTCAACTCCGTTCAGCGCGACTATATGGCCGGCGAGATTTCTAAGGACCTGACCCAGCGCGTGCTGCTGCCCCAGGAGATCGTGGATGCCCATAATGAGGGCCTGATCCATTTCCACGATTCCGACTACTTTGCCCAGCACATGCATAACTGCGATTTGGTGAACCTGGAGGACATGCTCCAGAACGGCACTGTTATCTCGGGCACGCTGATCGAGAAGCCGCACAGCTTCTCGACCGCCTGCAACATCGCGACGCAGATCATCGCTCAGGTTGCTTCCTCCCAGTACGGCGGCCAGTCCATTTCGCTGACCCATCTCGCCCCGTTCGTTGAGGTGAGCCGTCAGAAGATTCGCGGCGAGGTCGCTCGCGAGCTTGAGGAGCTCGGTGTTTCGGCATCTGCCGAGAAGGTTCGCGAAGTCGTTGAGGATCGCTTGCGCGATGAGATTCGTCGCGGCGTCCAGACGATTCAGTATCAGGTCGTGACCCTTATGACCACGAATGGCCAGGCACCGTTCGTGACGGTCTTTATGTATCTCAATGAGGCCCGTACGCCTCAGGAGAAGCACGACCTTGCCATGATCGTGGAGGAGACGCTTCGCCAGCGCTACGAGGGCGTTAAGAACGAGGCCGGCGTGTGGATTACCCCGGCATTCCCCAAGCTCATCTATGTACTCGAGGACGATAACGTTCACGAGAATTCCCCGTACTTCTACCTGACCCAGCTGGCTGCTAAGTGCACCGCCAAGCGCATGGTGCCCGACTACATCTCCGAGAAGAAGATGCGCGAGCTCAAGCTGTCGAAGGGCGAGACCGCCGGCAACGGCGACTGCTACACCTGCATGGGTTGCCGCAGCTTCCTGACGCCCGACCGCTCGGGCAACGGCTTTAACAACGTTGCCAACGCGCTGAACTATGACCCGAACAAGCCCAAGTACTACGGTCGCTTTAACCAGGGTGTTGTGACCATCAACCTGCCCGATGTCGCGCTGAGCTCGCATCAGGACATGGACAAGTTCTGGAAGATCTTCGACGAGCGCCTTGAGCTTTGCCATCGTGCCCTGCTGTGCCGTCATGAGCGCCTGATGGGTACGCTTTCGGATGCCGCGCCGATTCTTTGGCAGTACGGTGCCCTGGCGCGCCTTAAGAAGGGCGAGACGATCGACAAGCTGCTCGTGGGCGGTTACTCCACCATTAGTCTGGGTTATGCCGGCCTGTATGAGTGCGTCAAGTACATGACGGGTCACAGCCACACCGAGAAGGAGGGCACGCCGTTTGCCATGGCCGTCATGCAGCGCATGAACGACAAGTGCGCGGAGTGGAAGGCTGCGAGCGACATCGATTTCTCGCTGTACGGCACGCCGTTGGAGTCGACGACCTACAAGTTCGCCAAGTGCCTGCAGCGCCGTTTTGGCATTATCCCGGGCGTGACGGACAAGGGCTACATCACTAACAGCTATCACGTCCACGTGTCCGAGGAGATCGATGCCTTCGACAAGCTTAAGTTTGAGGGTATGTTCCAGCAGCTTTCGCCGGGCGGTGCTATTTCCTACGTTGAGGTTCCCAACATGCAGGACAACCTCAAGGCTGTCATTCGCGTGATGCAGTACATCTACGACAACATCATGTACGCCGAGCTCAACACCAAGAGCGACTACTGCCAGGTGTGCGGCTACGACGGCGAGATCAAGATTGTCGAGGACGATGGCAAGCTGGTGTGGGAGTGCCCCAATTGCGGCAATCGTGACCAGGAGAAGATGAATGTCGCCCGTCGTACGTGCGGCTACATCGGTACCCAGTTCTGGAACCAGGGTCGAACCGAGGAGATCCGCGACCGCGTGCTGCATCTCTAATAACCATCCCAGGCTGCCCCGTAGCGAGGCCCCGGACCTTTACTCGCTATTTCGGACAGTCCTGGCTCACGACGGAGGCGCCACTGGCGCCTCCTGTTCGTGCGGAACTCATATCGAGCAAAGGTCCGGGGCCTCGCTACGGGGCAGCCAAGTTGATGTAGCTGAGATGCAGCATGCGGTCTGCTCACTCCTCGAAGTTCTTAGCGGAAATAATTCGAGCTGCAGCTGCGATTTACTTGCGATGGTGGTTGAGCTGTAACAAAGTTTTTATTGGACCTCGAACCCTATACTCGATGTTCGCTTCGTTCATTGAGTTACCCTTTGCATGAGGCCGGGACATATCGTCCCGCCCGCAGTTTCGCAGGCCGCAGGCCGAGAATGTTTGAGGATGGGATGATATGTCCCGGCCTCCCGGGAGAGTTACCTATGAACTACGCGAACATTAAGTATTTCGACATTGCTGATGGGGAAGGCGTTCGTACTTCTCTGTTTGTGAGCGGGTGCCGTCGTGGGTGCAAGAATTGCTTTAACTCTGTCGCGTGGGACTTTGCTGCGGGCGAGCCGTTCGATCGCGCCGTCGAGGATAAGATTATCGAGAGTCTCGACCATCCCTTTATTGATGGCCTGACGATTCTGGGCGGGGAGCCTATGGAACCCGAGAACCAGGCGGGACTCGTTGATTTCATTGAGCGTGTTCGTGCCACTTATCCTGTGGATTCGGGGAAGACCATTTGGTGCTTTACCGGCGACGTGCTTGAGGAACTTATGCCGGGCGGTCGTCATCATACCGAGGTGACGGACCGCATTCTCGCCTGCCTCGACATGTTGGTGGACGGCCCGTTTGTTCAGGATCTGTACGATATCTCATTGCGCTTTAGGGGCTCGAGCAATCAGCGCGTGATTGATATGAATGCCACGCGTGCCCGTGCTGATCGCGAGGGCGTTGCGCTTTGTGATGCGGTTGAACTTTGGCGTGATGATCCGGTCTATTCGACCCATACTATGTAGCTTGTGGTCGATGCCGGAGAGCGTGGTACCATAGCGCGAACGCGAAATCAAAAAAAGTGAGGCCCAGATGGTCGATCAGGAAAAAGTCGAGACTGCCATTAAGCTGCTGCTTGAAGGTATAGGCGAGGACCCAACTCGTGAGGGCCTGCTGGAGACGCCGGCGCGCGTTGCCCGTATGTATGGCGAGATTGCCGGCGGTATGGACCAGAGTGCCGAGGAGCACCTGTCCAAAACCTTTGCTGTCGCTTCGAACGATTTGGTTATCGAGCGCGATATTACGTTTTACTCGCTGTGCGAGCATCATTTGCTGCCGTTTTATGGCAAGGCTGCGATCGGCTATATCCCTAACGGTCGCGTGGCGGGTCTGTCTAAGCTTGCCCGCACGGTTGAGGTTTATGCTCGCCGCCTGCAGCTGCAGGAGCAGCTGTGCGCACAGGTTGCCGACGCTCTCATGGATTATCTCGCTCCCCAGGGAGCGATTGTGCTCATGGAAGCCGAGCATATGTGCATGACCATGCGCGGCGTGCAAAAGCCTGGCACCAAGACCGTGACGCTCGCTCGCCGCGGCGTCTTTGAGACCGATCCCGCGCTCGAGGAGCGATTCTTTAGGATGCTGGGCCGCTAACCATGAGAGCCGTTAACGACTTTGCATCGAAGACCGATGAGGGAACGCCGCGTCGCGGTTTTATGGCTTCGGGCCTGGCGCCTTTTGGCGTCATGCCTCGCATTGATTACATTTGTGCCAATGGGCTGTTCCGGCGGCACCTGGGCAACATCGCACAGTTGGAATCGGGGCGCATCTTTTGCCGCCATGGTATTGACCATCTGCTGGATGTCGCGCGCATTATGTGGATTAAGAATCTCGAGGAACAGCTCGAATTTGACCGCGAGGTCATCTACGCCACGGCACTTCTTCACGATATCGGCAAAGATGAACAGTATGAATCGGGTATATCCCATGATGTTGCAAGCGAGCGCGTCGCTGATGCAATACTCGGCGGCATGCCCGATGACGTGGCGTTTGAGCCGGCCGATGCCGCAGCCATTAAGACGGCCATTCTGGGCCATCGAAAGCTGCGCGTGAACAGCCAACCGCTTGAGCGTCTGCTCTATGCAGCCGACAAAGCGTCGCGCGCCTGCTTTGCATGCCCCGCGCGCAATGCTTGCAACTGGAGCGATGATAAAAAGAACCTGTCGATTCGCGTGTAGTTAGTTTGCGCGGTCGGGGTTCTAAACGAAGGAGACGATCGCGATGAGTAACAAGAAGCTGCCCGAGAATGCAACCAAGACTGAAGGCGCTGAGCTCGCCCGCCGTGGAAGGGGCGAAATATCCACTGCAACGGCGGTGCCCCACGTGAGCTATGACGATCTTCGCCATGCCGATCGCATTACTATCGACGGTCTCGAGGTCTTTGCCAACCACGGCGTGTATCCCGAAGAGAACGCGCTGGGCCAGAAGTTCATCGTGTCCTTGGTGCTCTATGCCGACCTGCGTGCAGCGGGGGAGCACGATAACCTGGACGCCTCGATTGACTACGGCTCGGTGTGCCACGATGTCGATGGCTATCTGCGTGAGCATACGTTTAAGCTTATCGAGGCTGCAGCCGAGGGTGTGGCCCAGATGCTGCTACGTCGTTACCCCCTGATGCTTGGCGTGCGTGTTAAGCTCGATAAGCCTTGGGCGCCCGTCGGTCTTCCCCTGGCAAGCTGCGGTGTCGAGATCGAGCGCGTGCGTTAACCGGTTCTAATACGTCTCTATGGGTGGTTGCTTGAGCCGCTGGGACAGTGCTCTATTGTTGGGGCAGTACGTGTCGAGCAGGGCGTGAAACCGCTGATTGTGGCTTGGCTCGAGCAAGTGGACGAGCTCGTGGGCGACAACCATGTCGAGGCATTCGACGGGGTAGGCGGCAAGTTCTCGTGCGATGCGAATGGCGCCGGTTTTGAGCGTGCATGAGCCCCAACGCGTTTTCATGCTGCGTACGGAAACGCGGGAAACGGAGACGCCCATTGCGATTTCGTACGCGTGCAAAATATCGCGCAGCGCCGATGTGACCTCGGACGTATAGAGCTGGTCAATGTGGGCTTGGAGCTCGTCGGACGTTAGACCCTCGAGGATTGCGCGTCGCTTGGCCTGTGGGCCTTCGTCCGATTCATCGGTACCCATAAAACTTGCGAAGGTGGCCTGTTTGGGTCGCGGCGCTGGTGATGCAAAGTTGTGATCGAGTGCATCCTGTACCGTGATGGGCTTGCCCCAAAGTGCAATGATGGACGAGGGGCTGAGCGGCTCTCGCGCCGTCGCCTGACGTTGCTCACGCTGGGCAAGTCGGCTGATAATCCAGGCGCTGTTGCGCTTCACAAACGCTTCGATACGCTCGCGGCTGGCGCCGAGCGGCGCGCTGGCGTGGACCTCACCGCTCGATGTGACGCGTAGGTTGAAGTTCTTGACGCGCTTTTTGGTAACGACGACGGGGATGGGCGTTCCATCCGGTCGGGATACGGAAATCGTAAACTGCTGCGTCAAAAGCGGTCCTTCAGATTGGGGACGGGCCGGCATGTCGACCGTTCGGCATCTGTCTCTTATACACATCTGACGCTGCCGACGACTAGTCGAGTGTAG
>URNM01000103.1 GCA_900549185.1 uncultured Collinsella sp.
CGCTCAGTGTCTCGTGGGCTCGGAGATGTGTATAAGAGACAGCCGTAGCCTAGTGCTCCTCGCCGGCGCGGGCCAGGTCGTAGGGCGTGGTCTGGTAGACGTAGTAGTTGAGCCAGTTAGTGTAGAACAGCTGAGCCTGGCTGCGCCAGACGTTGCGCGGCTCGGCAGTGGGGTCGTCACCTGGGAAGTAATGCGCCGGCACCTCCGGGTTGAGTCCGCGTTTCACGTCACGCTCGTACTCCAGACGCAGCGTGTCGGTATCGTACTCGGGATGGCCAAAGACAAAGAAGCGGCGGCTGTCGGTCGACTTGACGATGTACAGGCCCACCTCGTCAGACACGGCCACGACCTCTAGCTGCGGCTCGGCCTCCACGTCCTCGCGGCGCACATCGGTGTTGCGCGAATGCACGGCATAGAAGCGGTCGTCAAAGCCGCGAACCAGCGGGCTTTGCGGCTTCACCAGATAATGCTCGAACACGCCACTCGCCTTTGCCGGCAGGTCGTGCTTCTGAATGCCGTAATGATGGTACAGGCCGGCCTGCGCACCCCAACAAATGTGCAGCGTAGAGTGCACATGCGTGGTGGACCAATCCATGATCTGGCAGAGCTCGGGCCAGTAGTCGACCTCTTCGAACGGCATCTGTTCCACCGGCGCGCCCGTGATGATCAGGCCGTCGTAGTGGATGTCGCGGATGTCGTCGAACGTGCGGTAGAACGTCTCCAGGTGGCCGGCGCTTACGTGCGTGGCCTCGTGCGTCTTGGTGCGCAGCAGGTCCACCTCCACCTGCAGCGGCGTGTTGGAGAGCTTGCGCATGATTTGCGTCTCGGTGGCGATCTTGGTGGGCATGAGGTTGAGGATGAGCACGCGCAGCGGGCGGATGTCCTGGTGCAGCGCGCGGTACTCGGTCATGACAAAGATGTTCTCGCTCTCGAGCTGCGCGGCGGCAGGGAGGGCGTCGGGGATGCGAATGGGCATGGATGCTCCTTACGAGTCAGTTGCAGCTATGGTACAACGAGCGGCCCCATCCGCGCGAGCACATCGCCCAGCGATGCCGTCAGCGGCCCAAATCGCTCCAAAAGTAGAGATTAAGGCATGTCCCAAAAAACTACTTCGCTTTAGCCTAGCAAAGTGACGGCAGGACGCTACAATGGTTCGACGCGAAAAACTCGGCCGAAAGGATACATATATGTACCAGACGCGTAAGATCGGTGTGGTCGGCCAGGGCCACGTAGGAGCACATGTCGCCAACAGCCTGCTTATGCAGGGCATTGCCGACGAGCTGTACCTGTGTGATATCAACGAGGCCAAGGTGACGTCCGAGGTCCAGGACCTGCGCGACTCCCTTTCGTTTGTCCCGTATAACACCAAGATCGTCAACTGCTACGACCACTACGAGGAGCTGGCCTGCTGCGACGTCATCGTCAACGCCGCCGGCAAGGTCGCGCTGGCCGCCGGCAACCGCGACGGCGAGCTGTTCTTTACCACCGACGCCGCCCGCACCTTTGCCAAACGCATCGTCGACGCCGGCTTCGACGGCATCTTCGTAAGCATCTCCAACCCCTGCGACGTCGTGTGCACCGAGCTGTGGCACCTGACCGGCTACGATCCCAAGAAGATCATCGGCTCGGGCTGCGGCCTGGACTCCGCCCGCCTGCGCACCGAGATCTCCAAGAAGGTCGGCGTGAGCCCCAAGTCCATCGACGCCTACATGATCGGCGAGCACGGCTTTAGCCAGCTTGCCGCCTTTAAGGCCGCGACCATCGCCGGCAAGAGCCTCAACGAGCTTCAGGCCGAAAACCCCGACAAGTACGCCTTTGACCACATGGAGGTCGAGGAGCTCGCGCGCAAGGGCGGCTATGTGACCTACCAGGGCAAGCAGTGCACCGAGTACGCCGTCGCCAACTCCGCCGCACGCGTCTGCGCCGCCGTGCTGCACAACGAGCACGCCGTGCTTTCCGTCTCTACGCTTATGACCGGCCAGTATGGCGAGGAGGGCATCTTTACCTCCCTGCCGTGCGTGATCGGCGCCGAGGGCGTCGAGGAGGTCTACACGCTCGACCTGTCCGAGTACGAGCTCGAGGGCTTCCACAAGAGCTGCCAGCACATCCGCGACAACATCGCTCAGCTCGACTGGTGGGACGCCGAGGCCTACGACGCAAAGTAGGCCGCTGGCTGCCGCAACCTTGCGAATCGAAGCACGATACCAAGCGGGCCGCCACAACGCAAAACGGGGCCTGCGCGCAGCGCAGACCCCGTCGTGAGAGGTTATTCCCGGTATATTAGTACTGCTCGATGCCCATGTAGCGACGAACCTCGGGGCTGTGGTCGAAGACCTTGCCGCGGGCGGCGCGCAGCTCGCAGCTCATGTTGTAGAAGAAGATCGGCTCCAGGAACGAACGCACGCTGACAGGCACCTCGCCCACGCCGTACTCAAGCGCGTCGAGCACCATAATCGTATCGGTGTGCGTGTTGAGGAACGCAAGAGCGCGCTCCTCCATGGGGCGGCACTCGCCGGCACCAAGCTGCACAAAGTAGAACACGCCGGGCTCGGTGGCCTCGAACGGGCCGTGGAAGTACTCGCCGGAGTGGATGTAGCAGCAGTGCTGCCATTGCATCTCCATGAGCGAGCAGATCGCCATGGCGTAGGTCTGGCTAAAGTTGGGGCCGGAGCCCAGGATATAGAAGAACTTGTGCTGCTGGCAGAGCTCGGCAAAGCGGGCGCCCAGCTCGGCGTTGACCTTCTCGCGGGCGGCGGGCAGCAGCGCATCCATCTGCTTGAGGCCCTCGTACATGTCGGCGAGCGCCTCGTAGCCTTCCTGCTGGTCGAGCAGCTCGGCGGTGATCAGAGCGCCGATGCCCTGCGGCACCTCGGCCTGCGGCACGCCCTCGCCCCAGGGGTAGACCCAGGTAGTCCACTTGCCGTTGTCGATCTTGGAGCCCTCGCAGTCGGTGAGGGCGACGACCTCGGCGCCGGCAGCCAACGCCATCTCGCAGCCGTCGACGACCTCCTGCGTGTTACCGCTGTGGCTGCAGGCAATAACGAGCGACTTCGGCCCTAGGCTCTTGGGGGCCATCAGGCAGAACTCGCGTGCCGTGTAGACCGTCGAGGTAAACGTGGTGGCCTCGCGCTTGAGCAGCTCGTTGGCCGGCATCAGGTCAATCATCGAACCGCCGCAGGCGATCCAAAAGACGTTCTCAATCTTGCCCTTGCGCTCGATGATTTCCTGAATCAGATCGTGTGCGTTCATCCTGATGTTCCTCCTTGTGGGGCGGTTTTGAGCGACGGCAGCTCGTACCTGCTGTCGTTCTATGTTGTCCTATTTATAACACGTGCAACAACGCCCGTGAAGTCATCTTAGCAAATTTGTTCTATGTTGTTCTATCTGTGGACGTTAGATGTCGAACACGTAGCGCGAGCCCACGATCTTTTGGCGGCCGAGCAGCAAGGGGCGCTCGTCCTCATCGGTAAAGTACGCCTCCATATAGAAGAGCGGCTCACCGACCGGCACCTCTAACAGCGGAGCCGCCTGAGCATCGGCAAGCGCAATCTCCACGGTGCAGGGGTCGGACTTGAGCGGCGCACGGCCCGAATGCTCGGCGACGAGCGCAAAGATTGAGTTATCGGTGAGGTCCTCATCGGCCAGCGTCTGCAGGTAGGGATGGTCGGCGAGCACAAAGGCGTTGTTCTCGAGCATGACGGGGATGCCGTCGGCCGTGCGCACGCGCTCGACCACGATAAGCTCGCAGCCGGGCTCCACGCCAAAGAACGCCGCATCCTCGTGCGTCGCCGCGACCACCGTGCGCGACACCAGACGCGCACCCGGCACCATGTCGTTGGCAGCACAACCCTCAGTAAAGCTCTGGACGTCACCCTTCTGGCGAATCTTGCGCTTGAGCTTGGGCGCACACACAAAGGTGCCCCTCCCCTGCTGGCGGTTGAGATACCCCGCACGCGACAGCTCCTCGATGGCGCGACGCACGGTGACGCGCCCCACGCCGTAGGACTTCGCGAGCTCCATCTCGGAAGGAATGCGCGAGCCGGCAGCGTACACGCCGCGCGCGATCTCGCCCTTCAGGTCATCCATGACCTGCTGGTACAGCGGCACGGCGGACACGTCAGTACGGTCGGTCTTGCTATCGAAAGCCATCGTTACGCTCCATCCCGCGCATGCTCGGACTCAAATTCTTCAATCGCCGCCATAAACTGCTCGCCAAAGGCGTCGGCTTTTTTCTCGCCAATGCCGTTGACTTGGATCAGCTCGTCGCGCGTCTGCGGGCGCAGGCGGCACAGGCCGCGCAGGGCCTTGTCGGAAAAGACCATATACGGCGCCATCTCCAGCTCCGCAGAGATCTCCTTGCGGAGGGCACGCAAGCGCTCGAACAACTCGGCATCATTGCCCACGCGCGGGCGTTGTTCCAGCTCGGCCTCCTCGCGCAGCAGATCCACCGCACGGCGGGCGCGGGCCGAGGCCTTGCGCTTGGACGCGCGACGCTTAACGGTAAAGGCAAACGCCTCATCCTCGACCTCGATGGCACGCGGGCCCAGCCCCACGACCGGGTACTGCCCCTGCGAGGTGGCCAGATAACCGCGGCCGCACAGCTGGCCGATGATGTCCTTGATGCGCCCGACCGATTCGCCCGACAGCTCACCGTAGCCGCGGTCCTCGTCCAGATGCATCTGGCGAATGCGCTCGGTGTTGCCGCCGTGAAGCACATCGGCGATGAGCGACTTGCCAAAGCGCATGGGACGCGTGGCCACATAACGCACGGCGGCGCGGGCCATATCGGTGACGTCCTCGACCTCGAACTGCGTGAGACAGTTGCTGCAGTTGCCGCAGCCCTCGGCGTCGTCTGCGGTGCCGCCCGCAGCAGCCGCTGCCGCATGCTCGGCCGCGGCTTCGTCGCCAAAGTAGCGCAGCATGTATTCGCGCAGGCAGCCGGTGGTATTGCAGTAGCCCTCCATCTGGCTGAGCAGGCGATAACGGTTCTGGAGCGCCCACGCGCGCTGCTCGTCGTCAAGCGCCTCGTCGGCCGCATCGCCGCGGTCGATCAAAAAGCGGCGCATGCGAAAATCGTTACCGTTCCACAGCAAGTGACAGCTGGCCGGATCGCCATCGCGGCCGGCGCGGCCCGCTTCCTGGTAGTATGCCTCGATGCTCTCGGGCACGTTGTTGTGAATCACGTAACGCACGTTGGGCTTGTCGATGCCCATGCCAAAGGCGTTGGTGGCAACCATCACCTGAATGTCGTCGTCGATAAAGGCGCGCTGGCTCTGGCGGCGGGCGTCGTTGCCCATGCCGGCATGGTAGCGGCCCACGCGAATGCCGCTGGGGCCCAGTGCCTCGGCAAGCTCCGCGGCCAGCGCGTCGACCGTCTTGCGGGTCGAGCAATACACGATGCCGCTCTCACTCGAATGCGCGATCACATAGTCGCGCACCCACGCGGTCTTGGTCTTGTCGCCCATCTCTTCGCAACCGAAGTAGAGGTTCTTGCGATCGAAGCCCGTCACCGCGGTCGCCGGGTTTTGCAGGCCGAGCATTTGCTGGATATCGGCGCGTACACGCTCGGTCGCCGTGGCGGTAAAGGCCGCCACGATGGGGCGCCGCGGCAGCGAATCGATAAACTCACGAATCTGCAGGTAAGCGGGACGGAAATCCTGGCCCCACTGGCTCACGCAGTGAGCCTCGTCAATGGCCACGAGCGGCACGCCGATGCCGCCTTCGGCCGCGGCTTCCTGCGCAAAGGCTAAAAAGCGCGGCTCGAGCAGACGCTCGGGTGCCACGTACATAAGCTGATAGCGGCCCTCGCGCGCCCGCTTGAGCACGGTGTTTTGCTGGGCCGGGGTAAGGCTGGAGTTGAGATAGCTGGGTCGTGCACCCGCCGCGAGCAGCGCACGCGTCTGATCCTCCATAAGCGACAGCAACGGGCTCACCACAAAGGTGATACCGGGAAGCATAAGCGCAGGCACCTGGTAGCAAATGGACTTGCCGGCGCCCGTGGGCATAACGCCGAGTGAATCGCGGCCGGCAAGGATCGCATCCACCATGCGATCCTGTCCCGGGCGAAACGAGGTGTAGCCAAAATAGGCGCCGAGCGTGTCGAGCGCCATCTGCTGCATGCTATCGGTCATGGTTTCCTAACGTCCAAATCATCTGCCGCCGATTATACGCCGCCACGCGGACCGGTGCTGCGTGGCTGTCGGCCACGCTCATTCTGCGGGTAGTCGTTGGGGACGTTCTTGAATGACTAGCCATTTAAGAACGTCCCCAATGACTAAAGAGTGTCCCCAGGTGCCGGCACAAAAGGAACGTCCCCAAGTGCCGGCCCGGCAACGCCGATGTTTTGGCAATGTCAGCGAAAGCCCGCCAGAGCGAGCAAGGTGCCTTGAAACGAGGCGGCATTGACCTTCTGGTCAT
>URNM01000104.1 GCA_900549185.1 uncultured Collinsella sp.
TCAGATGTGTATAAGATACAGCTACAGGACCTGCCGCAGTACACGGTGTAATGCGACCTGGTCGGCCGGGGCGGGAGGGGCCGAGATTTCCCCCTTTCGCTCCGGCTGCAAGCAGAGTCGCTCAGGAGGAAACTCGGCCCCTCCCGCCCCGGACTGCGGTGACTTTGCTGCACCGTGTGCTGCCGAAGGGGCTTTGCGCGATGACTTAGGCTAAAGAGGATGCGGATGTCGAGTGAGGATTTTGTTCCTTGGGGAGCTTGGATTTGGGCTCTGCGTGGGACGGAATCCTCGCTCGTTTTGTTGATGGGACATTTTCCTCGCTCGGTTGCCCACGGACCGTGCGCCCCGGCTATTGCACCTTCGTGGTGAAGGTCGTCTTGCCGGCGGCGATGTGCACGTGGAGTTGGGTTCGACTGTCGCAGCTGATGAGGACGCCGACTTCGAACGGGGCTCCCGTTTTGTCGTAGGTGGAGCGCACGATGCGCATGGCCGCCTTGCCGGTGGTTTGGCCCAACAGGCTGGCCTCGTGCTTGTCGAGGTTGACCGCCTCGTAGACGGCGTCGACGCTCGCCGGGAGGATGCCGGTCTTCCCGGCGATGCAGGCATAGAGCGAGCTCTCCACATCCCTGCGCGCGAGCTCGGGGCAGAGCTTCACGGGGATGTAGACATAGTTGAGCTCCATGGGCTTGTCGTCGGCAAGGCGGAGGCGACGGATTTCCCACATGGGCGTTCCTTCGGGCACTTTGAGTCCCGATGCGATGCCGCGGACGTGTTGGCGGACGAGAACTCCTCCGATGCGCAGGTGCAGGCGGCCTATGGCCAGCTCAAGCTTGCGATCGAGGGTCTCAAGGATGCCGAGCAAGGCGGAAACCTGTCACCCCGGGCTTCCGCACAGAGTCGATTAGGGGGAGGGACAACCTCGCCCGCGTCGCGCTTGCGATAGATTGACAGGAATTATTACGCAAAATCTAAGATGTTTCAAAGACGCGAAGTATATGATATATTTTACTTCGCGTTTACTAATGGTTTTGAATTTTGCGAAGTAGGTTGCCATGAAACTTATAGATCGCCCGTTCTACATGAGCAAGCTTTCCAAGGTGGCAGGTACGTCTGATATCAAGGTGATCACCGGAATCAGGCGATGCGGAAAATCGAAATTGCTTGAGGCGTTTGCCAGCCAACTTCATTCAAACGACCCCTCGGCCAACGTCATACACGTCAACTTCAATCTACTTGAGTTCGAGCCGTTCGCGGAATACCATGCGCTGCATACATATGTGGAAAAGCACTATATCGAGGGTTGCCGGAATATCGTCATGATCGACGAGGTCCAGATGTGTGAAGGGTTCGAGCGGGCTATCAACAGTCTTCATGCGTCAGAGAAATATGACATTTACATCACGGGGTCGAATGCCTTTCTTCTCTCAAGCGACCTCTCGACGTTGTTCACGGGAAGAACGGTGGAGATCGAGGTCTTTCCGTTTTCACTTGCGGAGTTCTCGGCGTATCACGAGATCACTTCTCCAGCCGAGGCCCTTGCTCGCTATGTCCGCGAGGGAGGAATGCCGGGTTCCTATATCTACCAGGACGAAAGGATGCGTTTCTCATACATCTCGGATGTGCTTGAAACTCTTATCCTGCGCGACATCAGACAAAAATATCGTATACGTAATACGGAGCAGCTTAAACGTTCCTGCGAGTTCCTGATGGATAACGTCGGAAACATCTCTTCTCTCAAGGGGATGGCGGCCGAGCTGTCACGAGCGAACCTTAAGATAAGCGACAAGACGCTGGCTGTGTATATCGACTACCTGTGTAATGCGTTTGCGTTCTACCGGTTTCGTCGCTTTGACGTCTCAGGAAAGAAATACCTGTCGACGGGAGATAAATACTACCTGGCCGACCATTCGTTTCGCTACGCCGCGCTTGGCACGAAAAAGCTCGATTTTGGCCATGTTTACGAGAATATGGTGGCAATCGAGCTTATGCGTCGCGGATGGGAAGTCTACGTGGGCGTTCTCTACCAAAAGGAAGTAGACTTTGTCGCCATCAGGCGTGACCGCCGTGTCTATATCCAGGTGAGTGACGACATTTCCCAGGAAGCGACGCTTAAGCGTGAGCTTGATCCGCTGCGACGGATTCGAGACGCCTATCCCAAGTGCGTCATCGCCCGAACAGGGCACGAAACGACTGATTGGGATGGCATCAAGGTCATCGACCTGGCACGATGGCTTATGGGTGAATCAGGCGAGCTGGCCGTCTAGCACGCGTTGACGCGGGCTGAAACGAACGAGCGAGGATTTCGTCCCGCGAGGAGGCCAATACGGTCCTCTTCGAAGGACGGAATCCTCGCTCGATCTCTTGGCGGGATATTTTGCTCGGTCGATGATCAACGGTTGGTGGAAAGCGATGCCTCGTCCGTGTCACCATTCCGTGATTGCTGGTATTTTCTGCATGCTAAAATGAATGCATAAAAGACTTTATATTTGGAGGTCTCGATGCTTGCTTTAAAGATGCTCGACAATCTTGTTCCCATCAGCGATTTCAGTCACGGTAAGGGTTCGGCTGCTTTTTCGAAGGTTGGGGACGATAATCCCGTTGTGGTCCTTAAACACAATAAGCCGGCATTCGTTATTGTGACGCCCGATGAATACAGGGAGGCGAAGCAGGCGGAGGAGGACCTCGCCTTGTTGACGTTGGCCCTTAAGAGGACGGCTGCGACAAGCGATGATGAACTCGTTTCCCTATCTGATGTTATGGCAGAGTTGGGTGTGGGCCAGGACGAACTCGATCAGATGGATGAGGTCGAGTTTGAATGAGCGGGAACGAAGTCGCTTTCTACCCGGATGCTCTCAAGGATGTTAAGCGTCTGGACGGCTCCCAACGAAAGAGCGTGCTTAAGGCCATCGAGAAAATCAGAGCGAATCCATTGTCGCAGAACGAAGGCGGATTCGGTAAACCCCTTGGAAACAAGGCCGGTACAGATTTGACAGGCTTTATGAAAATCAAGCTCAGAGGAAGTGGCATTCGGATTGTGTATCGCCTCATCAAGATAAAAGGGAAAATGGCCATCGTCGTGGTGGGCGCTCGCGAAGACATGGAAGTGTACCGAACTGCCCAAAGGCGAGCGGTTGATTTTGAGAAGTGGGCGGAAGAAAATCTCTAGCTGCATGGGTGAAAGACTGGTATGCGGCGATGCGCTCCAGACACACGGGTTTTGGCAAGGCTCTGGCGATTAGAGGATTCGCCAGAGCCTTTTCCTATCCGTGGAGCACTCCTCTTGGACAGTTAGTTCAGATTTGTATTTATTTGAGGCCGCGTGGAGGGCGATTTGGGCTCGATAGAGCTGTTTTAGGTGGTCTGAACTGATAAAGGCGTACGGGCAAGAGCGAGAAGGACCCATTATCGGGTCTAAAGCGGCCCAAACCAGTTTGTTAGCGCCAATTAGCACCGCCAAAAAATACATATCTGAACTAACTGTCCACCACCCTCTGTCGATTGCTCATTTAAGCCCAAAATCAGCCAACGTACGTAAAGGTATGGTCTATGTAATACCAGATAAACAGTACATTTTTGCTTAATTGGTATTTGGTTGAAGAACCAATTGGTATGGCTTTTGAGCCCACTTAGCCGTCTACGTTCATTTTAATGCCGCTGGGAGAATTTCGAACTTGGTTGCGCAACTGCTCCCGTATGCTGATCCAAGGTAATAGGTGGCTATCTGGTTACTACCAGTTGACCCCTTGATAACGGGCGGGCCCATGCTGCAGGGCGTGTGCCTGCGACACTTCCGTATGTCGGAGGAAAGGAGTCCGGGTGCGTAGGAATGTCATTTTCACGAAACGGTGGGTGAAGGGAAGCGCAGTTCTCGTCGCAACGGCGGCGACTCTCGTGTTCGCTAGCCCCCAGCAGGCGATTGCCACGCCGCTCAAGGGCGTCGACTCGGTGACCGTGTCTCAGTCCGCCTCGAACGTCGTCGAAATCGATTTCGCCGACGGCATCAAGGGCCGTATCACATTTCTAGAGAACGGCATTTTCCGTTACAACGTCGACCCCAAAGGCGAGTTCTCCGAGTACGCCACGCCGCGTAGCAAGTCCCACACGGCTAAGATTCAGGCCCAGCCCGACACCTCGGACACCTACAGCAAGCCGAGCGCGACGGTTGTAGACAAAGGCGACGCTATCGAGATCACCGGCGGCAAGGCGACCGTGGTTCTGGACAAGGCAACCGGCAAGATGAGCATTAAATCGGGCGACCGCGTCGTGGTTTCCGAGTCCGTATCCCTCGACCTTGACAAGAAGGGTACTGTCCAGACGCTCGCCAAAGAGAAGTCCGAGAACTTCTTTGGCGGTGGTACCCAGAACGGGCGCTTCCTGCACACCAACCAGACCATCGCCATCTCCAACACTAACAACTGGACCGACGGCGGCGTCGCCTCGCCCAACCCGTTCTACTGGACGAGCGACGGCTACGGCGTGCTTCGCAACACGTTTGCTGAGGGTTCTTACGACTTTGGCTCTACGGACTCCTCGACGGTCACGACCTCGCACAGCGAGAATGAGTTCGATGCCTATTACTTCGTGGCAACCGAAACGGGCGCCTCGAACGTGGCAACCGAGATGCTGCAGGACTACTACAAGGTGACCGGCAATCCGGTGCTGCTGCCCGAGTACGGTTTCTACCTGGGTCATCTTAATGCCTATAACCGTGATGGCTGGTCAACGACCTCGGGTCAAAAGAAGTGGGAGACCAAGGGCAGCAAGTCCTCGAGTGAGAAGGGCGACGTTAAATACGAGTCCGGCATGTCGACGGGCTACAAGCTCGACGGCACGCTTGCGGCCGAGACGCTCAACGGTGAGGGCCCTACGGTTGATACCGAGAACATGAAGGCGACCGATTTCGACCGCCAGTTCTCCGCCCGGCAGGTTATCGATGACTACGAGGACAACGACATGCCGCTCGGCTGGTTCCTGCCGAACGACGGTTACGGTGCTGGCTACGGCCAGAACGGTTACTACAAGACCGGCGGCGTCAACTCCGACGGAACGAGTTCTGCCGAGCGCCTCAATGCCGTGCGCGCCAACGTCGACAATCTTAAGAAGTTCACCGAGTATGCCAACTCCAAGGGAGTGAGCACCGGTCTCTGGACCCAGTCGAACCTCGAGCCCGATAGCAACTCCGAGACCCCGTGGCATCTGCTGCGCGATTTCGATTCTGAGGTCAAGACTGGTGGCATCACCACGCTCAAGACCGATGTCGCTTGGGTCGGCTCCGGCTACTCCTTTGGCCTCAACGGCATCAAGACGGCCTATGACACCGTGACCACCGGCGCCAACAAGCGCCCCAACATCATCACGCTTGACGGCTGGGCCGGCACGCAGCGCTTTGGCGGCATCTGGACCGGCGACCAGTACGGCGGTAACTGGGAGTACATTCGCTTCCATATCCCCACGTATATCGGCCAGAGCCTCTCGGGCAACCCCAACATCGGCTCCGATATGGACGGCATCTTTGGTGGCGATCCCATCATCTCCGCTCGCGACTACCAGTGGAAGACATTCACGCCCTCTATGCTTGACATGGACGGTTGGGGCACCTACCGCAAGTCGCCCATGACGCATGGCGATCCATACACGGGCATCTCGCGCTTCTATCTCAAGCTCAAAGCACAACTCATGCCCTATATCTACACGAGCGCGGCCTCGGCGGCCAACATCGACACGGGCAACGGCGATACCGGCCTTCCCATGATCCGCGCCATGCTGCTTTCCGACAACTCCGAGTACGCCGCAAGCACCTCGACGCAGTACCAGTACATGTTCGGTGAGAACTTCCTGGTGGCACCGGTGTATCAGGATACCCAGGCAGATGAGAACGGCAACGATGTCCGCAACGGTATCTACCTGCCCAACTACGGTACCGACGAGAATCCCACCATCTGGATTGACTACTTCTCGGGCAAGCAGTACCGCGGCGGTCAGGTCCTCAACAACTACGAGGCTCCGCTTTGGAAGCTGCCACTCTTTATTAAGGCCAACGCCATCGTGCCGATGTACGCCGAGAACAACAACCCCGAGGCCGTGACCGAGACCAACACCAAGGGCACCAATCGCAGCCAGCGTATCGTCGAGTTCTTCGCCACCGAGGGTGAGGGCAGCTTTACGCAGTACGAGGATGACGGCTCCTCCATCGAGAACAACACGACCGAGGACGATTCCTACGGCACAATCGACAATATTTCCTACGGTGAGCATGTGAGCACCGTCTATAAGTCGAGCGTGGTGGGCGGCACGGCGACCTTTACCGCCGAGGCATCGCAGGGCGGCTACAGCGGCTACGACTCCAACCGCACCACGACCTTTGTGGCCAACGTCTCCGCA
>URNM01000105.1 GCA_900549185.1 uncultured Collinsella sp.
GGCGGGGTATGCCCCGCCTCTTACACCACATCTCTGCGCGCTACCGGTACCCCACTATTACCGAACCAAAATCGAAGTCGCATATCTCATAAAGCTGAAATGACGTACCCTCATCCCAATGAACGCTGACAAGAATGGCATTCAAATGAGCAACGCCGTGCATCAATACGCCCTTTTCGGGAACGCCTTATTCAAACTCAATAAAACGGTTGTCCACGCTTCAGATCCGCGTAAGCAGATCGTAATCTGTAGCAACGGTCCAGACATCCGTTACGCAACACTCGAAGAATGGGACAAAGCCGGCATATCTTTCGGCGAACGTGCACAGACCGAGGGCATCGTTACCAGCGCGAGCCCAGCGCGCGACAAACTCGAGCTCTTTCGCAATCTTTTTACCGGCCGCAAAGATGTGCACGCTCACGGGTATCGCAGAAAAGACGGGGGCATCGGCTATACACCCGCCTGCGCAAATGAGTGGAAGCCAGGCATTTGCCCCAAAGCAAACCATCACAGAATTAAATGCGCTGAATGTCGCAGCCGCACATTCCTTGAGCTGAACGATGCCGCCATTATCGCCCATTTCAAAGGCAGCGACGACAGGCTCCGGGACGTCATAGGTCAATATGTTCTCGACAAAGACTGCAACACAAATGTCCTTGTCATTGATTTTGACAAAGCCGATTGGAAAGAAGCGACAAACGCTATCAGGCTTGTCGTAAAAAACCATGGAATTAACGCTGCGGTCGAGCGATCAAGGTCAGGCAACGGCGCGCATATCTGGTTTTTCTTCCTAGAACCTATAAACGCAAAGACAGCACGAGATTTCGGTAGCTGCCTTATCGCCGAAGCAGCGGCACTCAACAAGACAATCACCTTCGAAGCCTTTGACCGAATGATACCCGCGCAGTCCACCATTCCTGAAGGCGGCTTTGGAAATCTCATTGCGCTGCCCTTTCAGGGAAAAGCGCAGCGGGAAGGAAACAGCGTATTTGTTGACGAACGATTCGAGCCCTTTCCCGACCAATGGCTTTACCTTTCGCAAATCCAACTAATCTCGCGTGCGACGGTGGATCGTCTGATCGAGGACACCAAAAACAAACCGCTTGGAATAGCAACAGCTGCAGCGACAAACAAAACCAGGCGCAATGTCCAAAAGCCACGAAAGCGGCTCCCGCTCACGCCACGAGACTTCCCCTCGAACCTGCTCGTCACACAAGCCGATATGCTCTACATCCCCGAAAAGTCTCTGAGCCCGGCAGCTCAAATGGAAATCCGCAGGCTTGCGACATTTGCCAACCCGGAGTTCTTCCGTGCGCAATCTATGCATCAATCAGTATTCGGCAAACCGCGACTCATAGACCTCAGCGAACTTAGAGATGGCCGCGTCGCGATTCCCAGAGGCTGCAAAGCCCAACTTGAGCAGCTGATTCAAGAAGCCCACGTTACTGCCCATTATTCAGACGAACGTAGCACAGGCAATCCAATTGAGATGGCATTCAAAGGGACCCTTCATCCCGAACAGCAAATTGCCGCCGACCAGATGCTTGAATACGAAGACGGAATCATGTCTGCGCCAACGGGCTTCGGTAAAACCGTCATCGGAGCTTATCTTATTGCCGCCGTTGGTCTTCCGGCGCTCGTCATTGTTCCAAAGACCGCGCTCATAGCCCAATGGAAATCGCAGCTCGAACGATTTCTCGACATTACGGACACCAGAGAGCCGGTCCGAACGCCAAAAGGACGAATCAGCAAAAAGCAACCTCCCCTTATTGGACAAATCGGAGGGGGCAAAACCGCCGTCAGCGGCCTTATCGACGTCGCTTCCTTTCAGTCGCTATCTGGCAAAGACTCCCAAACCGGGGAGCCGATAGTTAAGAACCTTGTTCGTAATTACGGCCTCATTATCTGCGACGAATGCCACCATGCTGCCGCGCCACAGCTCGAGCTCGTCCTCAAGTCCGCTCCAGCCAAATATATATATGGCCTCTCCGCGACACCCGAGCGCTCCGACGGACTCACGCGGGCGCTCTCGATGCTCTGCGGCCCGCTTCGCTATGTCATCGATCCAAAAACGCAGGCAATTCAGCAGGGCATCCAGCGCATCGTTCGACCGAGATTTACCGGCATTCGGCTATCCGCCTACGAGCCGGATGCAAGCTTCAATCAGATTCTCGATATGCTGTGTGCACATGCGGCAAGAAACGAATTGATTGTCGATGACGCCCTCGAAGCAGCGTCAAACGGTCGACATCCGCTCATACTATCCAAAAGGAAAAAGCATGCTGAGGAACTGTTCAGGTTGCTTAATGATCGCAGACACGAGCCCATACTCTTAACCGGAGAAATCGGCGCCAAAGAAAGAAAAGCGATACTGAACAGTCTTCCCGGCTTTGAGCATGAACATCGAATCATCGTCGCCACCGAAAGCCTTCTGAGCGAGGGCTTCGATCTGTCCTACCTTGACACCCTTTTCATTGCCACGCCGATATCTTGGGACGGCAGCGTAACGCAGCAGGTGGGCAGACTGCATAGAAGCCACGAGGGCAAGCAACAGGTTGAGATATTCGACTACATTGACCTGTCGATACCCATGCTCGCCCGCATGTACCAGAAAAGACTCAAGACGTACGCCAAGTTGGGGTACGAAATTTATTCAGCAGAGGACAGCGAGCAACCCGATTACAACATTCTCATAGAGCCGGCAAACGCTATTGAGGCATTAATTAAAGACATCACCGGTGCCACAAAGAGTGCCTTCATAGCCGCATCCTACGCATCCGCCGCATGCCTCACGAAACTCACCACCACACTCGCAGGCGCAGCCGCCCGTGGGATTACCCTTGAGGTTTATGTTGCCTCACCTCCGCGCGATGACGCGAAAGCGATTTTTGCCGAGATGAACGTCGACTATTCCGTCAAGGCCAAAGGGCGGCTGTGCGCGGCCGTGATTGACGAGGAAACTGTCTGGTACGGGACTATCCCGCTGCTGGCATTCCCCAAGAAAGAAGACCGCAGCATCCGTTTCAAAAGCAACGAAGTCGCCGCTGAGTTTTTGAGCGAAATCCAGCAATGAGGAGAACCGGGGGCCGCAGCAGCGAACGGGGCGCGCCTATCAGTTGCGGTGAAATAGGGACTGTTTTTGGCCAATCGACCGCAAATCAGTCCCTATTCCACCGCAACTTGGAAATCGGCGATCAGCCCAGCGGACCCTGAAACAGTTCCTCATGCGAGCCCATTCTCACCAGCCTAATCACTGGGTTAGTCTTATGGGGAAGATAAAGAACGACCACATCGACCAAGCCATCGGATAGGTGGAAATCGATGTGGCCGTTGTAGTTTCCGCCCGGGTTTGAGAGCTCGTGGGCGCCATACTCCGCCGGAAGTGACCCATGAGCCACAAGCTCTGCAACCGCCGCTTTAAACTCACTTTTTAGCTGCGGATGCATGCGCATCGTTCGTTTGTAGTCCGCCTTAAATTGAGCCTCGACTTTAATCTCGAACATCGCTATTCCTCATCGAGGAATGACATAAGCTCATCAGCGTTATTGAATGACGGGCTATCGTCCGGTAAAATCCCCAACTCATGAGCCTCGGCGATCACCATGGCACGCCTCGTCGCCTCGTTGGGCATCTCCGCCCTTCCTACAATCTCAAAAGGAATCTTTCGCTGATTTACCAGCTGCCGAACGGCAAGATTGAGATAGGAATTGAGGCTGAGGCCGACCGAATCCAAGAACTCAGTCGCCTGCTCCTTGAGCCCCTCTTCGAGGCGAACCGTCGTAGGCTTAACCGTTGCAGTAGACATACGCGACCTCCTTGCCCTCGTCTTTTGCATCAGTATACCCAATATAAATGGCAACCTGACGTTAGATAGCATCAGATTGCCATGCATATTCATGTCGCGGTAGACACGATTGCTCTACATCAACCCGCTGAGCGCAATGTCGACGGACTCGTTGAGGTCATCGGTAATGTGTACCAGATCCGGATCGAGCGGGCTGATCATACCGGCGCTCATCACCGGGCCGTTGAGCCAGTCGAACAGGCCCTGCCAGTACTCGCTGCCCACCAGCACGAGCGGCATGCGCTTGACCTTGTGCGTCTGCACCAGCGTGAGCACCTCGAACATCTCGTCGAGCGTGCCAAAGCCGCCGGGAAACACGATGGCGCCCGAGCTGTACTTAACGAACATGGTTTTGCGCACAAAGAAGTAGCGGAAGTCCATACCGAGGTTTACGTATTTGTTGAGCCCCTGCTCGTGCGGCAATTCAATGCCCAGGCCAACTGACTTGCCATTGACACTCGCCGCTCCCCTGTTGGCCGCTTCCATGATGCCGGGGCCGCCACCGGTGATGACCGCCACGCCACGTTGCGCGATCTTGCGCCCGACGGTACGCGCCGCTTTGTAGAGCGGATCGGTCTTGGGCGTGCGGGCGCTACCGAAGATGGTCACCGCGGGCCCGAGCTCGGCAAGCGCGCCAAAGCCGTCGACAAACTCAGCCTGAATGCGCAGTACGCGCCACGGATCGGCATGCAACCAGTCGGTCGACTCCTCGGGCGCCAGCAGGTTGGCGTAGGTGTTGTCCTTGGGAATCATGGGACCGCGCATGACCACAGGACCGCGTCGGTACGTCTCGTCGTAGGCCGGCTCGCCCTCGACGTTCTCATTCTTAATCATGGGTACTCCTATCGAGAAAAAGAAAAGCGGGCGGGGTCGACGCCATGCGCCAAACACCCGCCCGAACATCAACTATTCGGTATGGTACCCACGTTGCATCAAGCGCTTGCAAGGCATCGGTCAGCGGTCGCGCAGCCGGCGTCAGCGAATGCGACGAGCGACTGCCGCTCAACCTTTGCCGTTGCCCACGCTCTGCAAGCGTGCCTGTCGCCCTTAGTAATCCACCGCAGCAGGACTGTTCATCCAGTCGCTCACGAATGCACCGTAACGGCCCTCGATAATGGCCTGGCGGGCACGCTGCATAAGGTTGAGCAGGTAGTAGATGTTGTGCATCGACAGCAGAATGCCGCCGAGCATCTCCTTCTGCGTGACCATGTGGCGGATGAGCGCGCGGCTGTAGCCGCCCGTGCACACCGGGCAGGTGCAGGTGGGATCGATGGGGCCGTCGTCGTGCGCAAAACGCGCGTTGCGGAAGTTGAGGCGACCCTCGCTGGAGAACGCCGTGCCCATGCGGCCGGTGCGCGTCGGCAGCACGCAGTCGAACATGTCGATGCCCACGCCCACACCGCGCACGAGGGTGGTGGGGTTGCCGACGCCCATCAGGTAGCGTGGCTTGTGCTTGGGCATGTACTCGCTTACGAGCGGTGCCAGGGTCTCGAACATGGTCTCGTGGTCCTCGCCCACCGAGTAGCCGCCGATGCCGTAACCGGGGAAGTCGCCGCACTCCTCCAAATGGCGCAGCGAGCGCAGACGCAGATCTAGGTGCATGCCGCCCTGAACAATGCCAAAGAGCGCCTGGTCGTCGCGGGTATGCGCCTTATAGCAGCGCTCGGCCCACATACTCGACAGCTCAACGGCGCGCTCAACGTAGGCGCGCGTGGCGGGATAGCCCGGGCACTGGTCCAGCTGCATGCAGATGTCGGAGCCGAGTTTCATGGCGATTTCCATGTTGTCCTCGGGCGTCCAGAACACGTGGCGGCCGTCGTAATCGTTGACAATAAAGCGCACGCCCTCATCGGTGAGCTTGACCGCGTCGTTGTGGCTGAACACCTGGAAACCGCCCGAGTCGGTGAGGATGGGGCCGTGCCAGTTCATAAACTTGTGCAGGCCGCCCAGCTCGGCGATGGTATCCTCGCCGGGACGCATGGACAGGTGATAGGTATTGGCAAGCACGATCTGGGCGCCGAGCTGCTTGACGGTCTCGGTAGGAATACCCTTGACGTTTGCCTTGGTGCCCACGGGCATAAAGATTGGCGTCTCGATGTCGCCGTGCGGGGTGTGCAGCACGCCGGCACGCGCATGCGTCGTCGGGTCCTCGGCGATCAGGTCGAATTTAAAAAGGCTCTGGTCCATAAACTGGAACTCCTTGGTTGCGGTTCATACGCAAACCATTATACGGGCAACCCGCAAGAAGCACCGACTCGACAGAAACTGGTGCAAAGGGGTCATAGTCATTGGGGACGTTCTTAAACGGTTAGTCGTTGGGGACAGTCTTCAGCGCCACCTTGCAAAGGAATGTCCCAATCTGCCGACACTTAGGGATTGTCCCCAAGTGCCGGCAGATAAAGAACGTCCCCAATGACTATTGACGGCCAAGGCAACGCCGATGTTATGGCACCGACAGACACTATGACCCAATCCGAGGGCACTAAAAAGACAGGAGCCCCCGCTCG
>URNM01000106.1 GCA_900549185.1 uncultured Collinsella sp.
CGGCCGAGGGCGCGCAGACTATCTTTTTGTTCGCCGTGGCCATCGTCGCCTACGCGCTGCCGAGCTACCTGGGCGGCAACGGCTTTTTGGCTGTATACCTGGCCGGCATTGTACTGGGCGCCAGCGACATCACCGGCAAGGTCGAGATGGCGCACTTCTTTGACACCCTCACCGAGATGGCCGAGATGACGATCTTCTTCTTGCTCGGCCTGCTCGTGACGCCCGCACGCCTGCCGCAGATGCTGCTGCCGGGCCTAGCGCTCATGGCGTTTATGCTCTTCGCGAGCCGCCCCATCGCCGTCGGCGTACTCCTGGCGCCCTTTAAGACGAACCCCCGCCAGGTCGCGCTCGTAAGCTGGGCGGGCCTGCGCGGAGCAGCTTCGGTCGTCTTTAGTCTCTTTGCCGTGGTTGCCGGCGTTCCTGGTGGACACGACCTATTTGACCTGGTGTTTGTGATTGCTGTGTCGAGCATTGTGGTGCAAGGTTCGCTGCTGCCGGCGGTGGCGAAGAAGCTCGATATGATCGATGCGACCGGCGACGTGCGCCGCACCTTTAACGACTACCGCGACGAGGACGGCATGTCGTTCGTCAAGCTCAAGGTAGGCGCTGGACATCCGTTTGCCGGACGCTCGCTCGCGGACATTGGCAGCGCCACAGATATGCTCGTGGTCCTGGTGCTGCGCGACGGGGCGCACCCGGTACTGCCCAACGGTGATACCGTGATCCAGGAAGGCGATCTGCTGGTGATGGCCGCCCCAACGTTTGAAGAGCGTGCCGAGGTTACGCTGCGCGAAGTCACCGTGACACCCCACGGTCGCCTGGCCGGCCAGCGCCTGCGCGATGTGCCGCAAGGCAAGCATCCGTTTATTGTGGTGATGCTCAAGCGCGACGGCCAAACGATCATTCCCGATGGCAACACCCTAATATACGCCGGCGACGAAGCCGTCATCGCCACACTCGCGTCGTAGTGGCCAGGGGGTAGCTAATTTAGGACGAAGAGATCAAGCGCCTAGAGAACCTCATGTCTTCGCTCGCAGATTTGGATTTGCCTGAGGAGTAAGGTCACCACTCTTCCATGTAACCATCCTGTAAATCATAGCGGCGTAGTCGAGTTTTACCGTGATGCGGTCGCGCCCGGCGCTCCACTGTGCTAAAGTATCCCGAACGTTCAAACGACTACGAGGGAGACTAGAAGATGGCACGTGTGCACAACTTCTCAGCTGGCCCGGCCGCACTGCCTACAAGCGTGCTCGCCGAGATCGCCGACGAGATGATGGACTACCGCGGTTGCGGCATGTCCGTGCTCGAGATGAGCCATCGATCTAGCATGTACCAGCAGATCATCGACGACGCCGAGGCAACCCTGCGTCGCCTGCTAAGCATCCCCGACAACTACCGCGTCCTGTTTTTGCAGGGCGGCGCCACGCTGCAGTTTGCGGGCATCCCCATGAACCTCATGCGCCGCGGCCGCGCCGGCTACATCGTGACCGGCAACTTTGCCAACAAGGCATACAAGGAGGCCGCCAAGTACGGCGAGGCCGTGCTGCTCGCGAGCTCCGAGAACACCAATTTCGACCGCATACCCACCATGGCCGACATCAACGCGCGCATTGCCACCGAGGCCGCAGGCGACGGGCTCGACTACGTCTACATCTGCCAGAACAACACCATCTTTGGCACCATGTACCACGAGCTGCCCAACTGCGGCGACGTACCGCTGGTCGCCGATGTCTCGAGCTGCTTTTTGTCGCAGCCGCTCGACGTCGAACGCTACGGGCTCATCTACGCCGGCGCTCAGAAAAACGCCGGCGCCGCGGGTGTGACCGTGGTCATCGTGCGCGACGACCTCATCGCAGATGGCCCCGCTTTTGCGCAGACGCCGCAGTACATGGACCTTAAGACCCAGGCCGCCAAGGGCTCCATGCTCAACACGCCCAACACCTTTGGCATCTACGTGTGCGGCAAGGTGTTCCGTTGGGTCGAGCAGACCGGCGGACTTGCAGCCATGGCCGAGCGCAACTGGGCCAAGGCCAACCTGCTCTACGACCTGCTCGAGCAAAGCGAGCTGTTCCATGGCACCGCGCAGGAGGACAGCCGCTCCATCGCCAACGTCACGTTCCGCACCGGCGACACCGACCTCGACGCCGCCTTTGTTGCGGGCGCGGCAGAGCACCAGATTCAAAACGTCAAGGGCCATCGCCTCGTCGGCGGCATGCGCGCCAGCGTGTACAACGCCGTCACCATGGAGGACGTGCAGGCGCTGGCCACGTACATGAAGGACTTCGAAGCGCAGCATAGTTTGAGTCCGCGATCTAACTAGCCCGCAACACGCAGGCCGACCAGCCACCTCAGACCACCCTGTTTAGATCAAAACCTGCTAAGGAGTTTTTCCATGCGTAAGATTAAGACCATCGACGACATCACTAAAGACGGCAAAGTCGAGTTTGGCGAGGGCTACGAATTTGTAAGCACCGCCGAGGAAGCCGACGCGATCCTGATGCGCTCGACCGACCTGCACGGCTACGAGCTGCCCGAGGGCATCCGCGCCATCGCCCGCTGCGGCGCCGGCGTCAACAACATCCCCGTCGAGGAGTACGCCAAGAAGGGCGTCGTCGTCTTTAACTCCCCCGGCGCCAACAGCAACGCCGTCAAGGAGCTCGTCCTGGGCATGCTGGTGCTTTCGAGCCGTGGCGTGGTGCAGTCGATGAACTGGGTGCGCGACAACGCCGACGACCCCGAGATCCAGGTCGATGCCGAGAAGGCCAAGAAGGCCTTTGTGGGCCGCGAGCTCAAGGGCAAGCGCATCGGCGTCATCGGCCTGGGCAACGTGGGCTCCAAGGTCGCCAACGCCTGCGTCGATCTGGGCATGGACGTTTACGGCTACGATCCGTTCATTTCCGTTGAGCACGCGTGGGTGCTGAGCCGCGAGGTGCAGCGCGTAGGCACGCTCGAGGACCTGTGCCGCGGCTGCGACTACCTCACCGTACACGTGCCCAGCAAGGCAGACACCATCGGCATGATCAGCACCGAGCAGATTAACCTGCTGGCCCCGGACGCCGTGCTCATTAACTACGCGCGCGAAACCATCATTGACGAGGACGCCGTCGATGCTGCCCTGCGCGAGGGCAAGCTCAGCTGGTTTAGCTGCGACTTTGCCACGCCCAAGACGGTCAAGATGTCCAATACGTTTATCACCACGCACTCGGGCGCCGGCACCGGCGAGGCCGAGGCCAACTGCGCCGACATGGCCATCAGCGAGCTCAAGGATTACCTGGAGAACGGCAACATCGCACACAGCGTCAACTACCCCGCCTGCAGCATGGGCAAGGCGCGCGCTGCAAGCCGCATTGCCTGCCTGCATGCCAACGTGCCCAACATGATCGGCCAGATCACGGCCATCCTGGCCAAGGACAACGCCAACGTGCAGCGTATGACCAACGAGTCCGCCGGCGAGAACGCCTACACCATGTTCGACACCGACGAACACCTAGACAGCAGCACCATCGAGGCGCTCAAGCAGATTCCGTCGATGTATCGCGTGCGCGTGATCAAGTAGCGCCGACTGACCTGACGGGCAGCTCCCCATGTGGCCTGCCCGTCACTGACATTGAATGCCCGCGGGGGTGCCTTTCGCACGAGAGGCGCCCCCGTTTTTGTGAGCGCTCCATTAAATGCACCGAGCCGCTTCTTGGCATACAATCTGTATGTTGACCTAGCTATCTGTGAGGTGCCTATGGTTGATACAGATTTTGCCTGGCGGCTTACGCAAGGGCTCGTGCGGATCGACAGTTCCGACCCAGGTGCGTATGAGGGCGAGATTGAACGCTATATCAAAGCGTTGGTTGAGGAACGGTTGGCGCAGCTGAGCCATCCGGTACTCGATGCCGTGCAGGTTGAGGAACTCGAGGTGCTGCCCGGGCGCCGCAACCTTATGGTCACCGTGCCGGGACTGAGCGACGAGCCACGGCTCGTCTATATCTGCCATATGGATACCGTTACACTGGGCGATGGCTGGGACGCGGACATTCCGCCGCTCGGAGCGATCGTGCGCAACGATAAACTCTATGGCCGCGGTGCCTGCGATATGAAGGGTGGCCTGACCTGCGCCATTGCCGCACTGGTCCATACGCTCGAGCGCGTGGCGGCAGAAGGCAAGCTGCCCCGCCGTGGCTTCTCACTCATTTGCTCGGTCGACGAGGAGGACTTTATGCGCGGCTCAGAGGCCACGATCGATGCTGGCTGGGTCGGCTCGCGTGAATGGGTGCTGGACACCGAGCCCACCGACGGACAGATCCAGGTGGCGCACAAGGGGCGTACGTGGTTCGAGATTGAAATGACTGGCGTGACGGCGCATGCGAGCCAGCCCTGGAAGGGCGCGGATGCCGTCGCCGCCATGGCCGAGGTCGTGTGTTCGCTCCGTCGCGCGTTTATGGCGCTGCCCGCGCACGATGAGCTGGGGCCTTCGACCATCACGTTTGGCCAAATCGAGGGCGGATATCGCCCCTATGTCGTGCCCGACCGCGCCAAAATCTGGGTCGACATGCGTCTGACCCCGCCGACCGATACGGCCGCCGTAACGCGCATGGTAGGGCAGGCCATCGCCGTCGCCGAAGCCGCCGTTCCCGGTTGCCATGGCAGCTACACCGTGACGGGCGACCGCCCCGCCATCGAGCGCGACCCAAACTCTCCCCTTCTAGCAGCGCTCAAGCGTGCCGCCGATGACGCGACGGGCGCGGACACGACCGTCGGCTTCTTTACCGGCTACACCGACACCGCCGTCATTGCCGGCAAGACAGGTAACCGCAATTGCATGAGCTACGGTCCCGGGTCGCTCGCGCTCGCGCACAAGCCCAACGAATATGTGCCCCACGCCGATATCGTTCGTTGTCAGCAGGTGCTCATCGCGCTCGCCGATAACGTGCTCTGGGACGCGAGCGGCCAAGTTGGTGCATAATAAGCCGCGAACAAACCGACTCGTGCGTTAGGACCGCCCATGAAAGCACTTCCGTTTCCCTGCATCCGCCCGGCTCAGGACCGCGTGCTCGAGGCGCTGCCTGCAATGGGCAGCATCCTGAGCGGCAACGATGCTCTGCGCGGAGCCATTGCCGATGGTCTGATGCTCAAGGACCCGGGTGCGGCGTATTACGTGTACGAATGCTCGGGCGAGCCGGGACGTGTGACGGGTGTCGTGGCGATTTGCCCGACGAGTGTACTTGCGGGCGACAAGGGCGATGCCAGCGCCGACGTGGCCGCCGCTGCGCGCGCGATCGCCGAGCTCAAGGTGCAGCCGCGCCCCGTGTCGCTCGCCTACGAGGCCTCGCCCGTCATGGATATCATCCTGGGCGCCGCCAAAGAGGGCGCGTCGCTCTACGCCGTCACCGATCCTGCGGGCATTACACACCGCGTGTGGGAGGTCAAGCGCGAGGACGCCGTCGGCGCCATCCGTGCCATGCTCGACCAGGCGCCGGAGCCGGTACTGGCCGACGACCCTGCCTACGCTGGCGCACTAGTCGGGGCATCACAGCTCCTGGCCGATGAGGCCCGTTCCGCCGGAACGTACACCGGCAAGGAGCCGTTCAACTTTACCGTTGCCGTGCTCTTCCCCGCTGCGCAGGTCAGCGGCGACGCACCGCAGGTTCCGACGGGTCTGCTCACGCACCAAGTCGCGCGGTTCTAGCAAGACCAGACCGCGCAGCACAAAAATCGGCAGCTCAACAAACAGGGGGCGGAGATGCAGCAGGTACATGCATCTCCGCCCCTTTTGCGTCGAGAAGTTATGCCGGCGACCCGTGCCGCCGCGCTCGCGTTATCCGCGCTGCGGACCCGCAGTAGCCACGAGCGGTTCAAGCCCCAGCTCGCGCGCGTAGTCTTCCTGCGTAAAGACTTCGACCAGTTCAAACGTATCGGCCGCATCGTCAAACGCAAAATGCAGCACTGAGCAGTTGCCCGGCACGCGTTCGCGCTCGTCGGCCGCCGCGCCCCGCACGTGGTCCAAAAACTCCTTGATAGCCGAGCCGTGGCTCACCGCGAGCACGCACTCGTGGTCCGGACGTCGCATAAGATCGGTTATCGTCGCCGCCATGCGCTCGCGCACCTGCATCCTGTCTCTTATACACATCTGACGCTGCCGACGACTAGTCGAGGGT
>URNM01000107.1 GCA_900549185.1 uncultured Collinsella sp.
CAGTGTCTCGTGGGCTCGGAGATGTGTATAAGAGACAGTCCTCGGATAGCTCGAGCTCGGCGGCAAGGTCGGCCACGGTCACGCGACCATGACGATAGATAGCCGCGAGCACGCGATCGGCGCAGGAGACGTCGGTCGGATCCATACCGCAGATGGCAGCGTAGCCACCCAGCAGCAGCGGGGTCACGCCAAACTTGGTTCCAATGCGACGCGACGTGTAATGGATGTCAAAGCGGCAAGGCAGGCCCAAAAAGAACTCGGTCACGCGGACGCCGCAGGCACGCGCCGCCAAAAAGTGGCCGCCCTCGTGCAAAAACACGAGGACGGAAAGCATCAGCAGGCCCCAAAAGACCGATGAGAGAACGCTCAGAACAGTATCCATAAAACGAAAAAGCAATCCTTATGGGTTAGGAACGGGTTGCGGCGAGCACCTGCGCAGCCTTTTCACGCGCCCATGCATCGATGTCGTGAAGCTGCTCAAACGAATCGACCGCCTGCATATCGTGGGAATCCATGCAGGATTCCACAATGCGATCGATATCGGTAAAGCTGCAACCATCGTGCAGGAAGGCATCGACGGCGACCTCGTTGGCGGCATTGAGCACGCACGGCATGGTGCCACCCGTCTTGCCGGCACATTCGGCCAGTGCCAGACAGCGGAAGGTATCCATGTCGGCAGCATCAAACGTGAGCTGCCCCAGCTCGCGGAAATCGATACGAGGCGCCGGGGTATCCCAACGCTCGGGATACGAGAACGCGAACTGGATGGGAATACGCATGTCGGAAGCACCGAGATGCGCCATCACGGAGCCGTCGGCGAACTCGACCATAGAGTGAATCTTGGACTGACGCTGCACGACCACGTTAATGAAATCGAGGTCGCAGTTAAACAGATGCATGGCCTCAATGCGCTCCAGGCCCTTGTTCATGAGGGTGGCGGAGTCGATGGTGATCTTGGCACCCATGGCCCACGTGGGATGTGCGAGGGCATCGGCACGCGTCACGCGGTCGAGCTCGTCGCGGGTGCGGCCAAAGAACGGACCGCCCGAGCAGGTGAGCCAAATACAATGAGCCTCGCGTGGGTTCTCCCCCAGATAGCACTGGTAGATGGCGGAGTGCTCAGAGTCGACTGGAATAAGCTGGCCCGGTTGCGCCAACGGCATAAGCAAGTCGCCACCGACGACGAGGGACTCTTTGTTGGCAAGGGCAAGGCGCTTATTAGAGGTCAAAGCCGCATGGCTCGCCTCGAGACCGGCGGCGCCCACAATAGCGACGAGCACGCAGTCGACATCGTCGCGACGCGCGAGCTCGCAAACAGCCTGCGCGCCAACGCCGAGCTTCGTTCCCTCGGGCAACTCCTGCAGCACGGCGTCATCGCCATGAGCGACATCGGCCACGGCAACCGCCGAAACCGAGAACTCGCGGGCAGCGGCAACGAGCTCGGAGGTGCTGGAGTTAACGGACAGCGCCGTCACCTGCAGGCGATCGGCATGCTGACGGCACACATCGAGTGCCTGGGTGCCGATGGAGCCCGTACAACCCAGGATAGCAACGCGAAGGCGTCCATCGGGGCCATACGTCGTTTGGAAGGACATTACAGCACGCCTCCGATCATCAAAAGCAGCTGCGCGGTAATACAGCCAAAGATAAGCGAGTCGCTACGGTCGAGCATGCCGCCATGGCCCGGGATAAGGTTGCCGGAATCCTTGACGCCCACGCCGCGCTTGATGCGCGACTCGATAAGGTCGCCGATAACGCCCAAAATGGACACGACCACGCCGCACAGCAGCGCATAGGGCAGGCTGAGCTTGTAGAAGCGCGTCGCCCACAGGATGAGCCAAATCAAAACCGAGCCCAGGATGCCGCCGACAAACCCCTCCCAGCTCTTTTTGGGAGATATCTTGGGAACCATCTTGTGCTTACCGATACGGCTGCCCACGATGTAGGCAAACGAGTCGGAGACCCAAAGGGACGCGCAAACACCCACCGAAAGCAGGGCGCCGGCAAAACCGGGCACAGCATCGCGCAGCAGCACGATAGCCGACAGCATAAAGCCAGTGTAGATGGGACCCATGAGCGTCACGGCCACATCAGAGATGCGGGTACGCGGCGACCAAACATACCAAATGCCCACGACGAGCATCAGGGCAAAAAGCAGGGCATTCAGCAACATCGAATCGCCCAGCGCCGACAGCGGAAAGAGTACGGCGGCAGCGATACCCATGCGCTCGTTAGCCATCTTGCCATCGAGCCTTGTCATACGGAAAAACTCATAGCAGCACAGACCGCTCATGACGGAAACAAAGATGGCCGTGGGCACGATACCCAAAACCAAGCACAGGATAAAGACAACGGCGTAGACGATACCAGCGGCGGCACGGGTAATAAAGCCCGCCAGCCACGAACCGGCGCCGCTCTTCGTTGCAGGCGCTCCCGCAGCGGTAGCTTTGCGCGCAGGCGTCTTGGGAGCAGATGCCTTGGGACGATCGGACACGATTAAGCCTCCTCGGTCTTGCTCAGTCCACCAAACCTACGGTCACGGCCCTGATAGGCCAAAATGGCGTCGACAAGGCCCCAACGATCAAAGTCGGGCCAATAGGTATCGGTGACGTAGAACTCGGAATAAGCTACCTGCCACAGCAGATAGTTCGAAAGGCGCAGCTCACCAGAGGTGCGAATTACAAGCTCAGGATCGGGAAGACCGGCGGTATAGAGGTGGGAAGCCACCATGTCGTCATCAATTGCGGCAGGATCGACCTTACCGGCGGCAACGTCGAGTGCGATCTGACGGACAGCGCGGGTAATCTCGGCACGCGCGCCGTAGTTGACGGCAAGCGCCAGCGTCATACCGGTGTGATCGGCGCACTCGGCAAGACCGCGTTCAAAAACGTCGCGGGTCTTCTTGGGCAGCGCGGAAATATCACCCAAAAAGACAACACGCACGTTTTCGCGCTTCAGAAGCGGCAGCTCGTCGATGAACGTCTTGGCAAACAGGTGCATCAAGACGTTGACCTCATGCTGCGGGCGGTTCCAGTTTTCGGTAGAAAACGCATAGGCCGAAAGCACGTCGACGCCCAGACGCACGCAGGCGGTAATAATCTCACGAAGGGAGACGATACCCGCCTTGTGGCCCTCGGTGCGTGCAAGACCGCGCGACGTGGCCCAACGACCGTTGCCGTCCATGATACACGAGATATGGTGCGGAATGTTATTGAGGTCAAGGTCGGAAAAACCGACGCCCGCAGGGGCGTCGGCAAAGTACTCGACCAGTTTATGCTCGTCGTATTGCACCTTAGATCTCCATGACCTCGGCTTCTTTTTCCTTCAGAAGCTCCTCGACCTTGGCGACATACTCATCGGTGTGCTTCTGGACCTTGGCCTGCTCGCGACGGACATCGTCCTCGGTGAGCTCTTCATCGCGCTCGAGCTTGTTGTTGAAGTCGCGACGGATGTTACGGATAGACACCTTGGCCTGCTCGGCGTACTCGCGGCACTCCTTGACGAGCTCGCGACGACGCTCCTCAGTGGGAGCCGGGAACGGCAGACGAACGACGGTGCCATCGGAGTTGGGGGTAATACCCAGATCGGAAGCGCCGATGGCCTTGACGATAGCATTGATGAGTGCCTTGTCCCACGGCTCGATGAGCAGCATGTGGGCCTCGGGGGTCTTGACGGCGGCAACCTGCGTGACCGGCGTGGGAACACCGTAATAATCGACGGTGATGTCGGACAGAATGTTGGCATTGGCGCGGCCGGTACGGACCTTGGAGAAGTTATGCTTGAGGGACTCGAGCGACTTGTCCATATGGGCGGTGATGTTCTCTGCCATGCTTAATCCTCCTGATAGACGAGCGTGCCGACGGGCTCACCCGAAAGCGCGCGCTTGACGGTGTCCTCGCCATCGATGTTGAGGACCAAAATCGGCATACGGTTATCCTGGCACAGTGCCGTAGCCGTGGAATCCATAACCTGCAGGCCGCGGACGAGAACCTCGTGATAGGTAATCTTGTCAAAACGGACGGCATCGGCGCACTTGACGGGATCCTTGTCGTAGATGCCGTCAACCTTGGTGGCTTTAATCAGAATCTCGGCGCCGATCTCGCACGCACGAAGAGCCGCGGCGGTGTCGGTCGTAAAGTACGGATTGCCCGAACCGGCGGCAAAAATAACGACGTTGCCCTTGGAAAGGTGGTTGATGGCGCGACGGCGAATATAGGGCTCGCAGATCTCGTTCATCTGGATAGCGCTCATCACGCGGCAAGGAACATCGTTATGCTCGAAGGCATCCTGCAGGGCGAGCGCGTTCATAACGGTTGCCAGCATGCCCATGTAGTCGGCCTGAGCACGCTCCATGCCACCGGCAGCGCCGGCCATGCCGCGGAAAATATTGCCGCCGCCAACAACGACGCCAACTTCGTGACCAACGGCGAGCAGCTCTTTGACCTGCTTAGCAAGATGGTCGGTAACCTTGGGGTCGATGCCATATTGGCCGTCGCCCATCAGCGCTTCGCCGGAAAGCTTAAGAAGCACGCGTTTATATCGGATGTCGGACAAAGCGATCCTCCTTTAGATTGAACTCTCAACATTCTATCAAAGGCTCTAAGAAGAGCCATGAAAAAGCAGGCTGTGAGTAAAACCCACAGCCTGCTCATTACCAGCTACAAGAGCTTATTTACTCGCCACGGACCAGACGGTCAAAGGCAACGACGGTAATGGTGTCGCCGAGCTCCTTGGAGACCTGCTCAGCGTACTTCTTGATGGTGAGGGAGCTGTCCTTGATGAACTCCTGCTCGGTGAGCACGGACTGCTTGTAGAACTTCTCCAGACGGCCGACAGCCATCTTCTCCTGAATGGCCTCGGGCTTGCCGGACTCGGCAGCCTGAGCCATGTAGATCTGCTTCTCGTGCTCGACGGTCTCGGCCGGAACCTGATCGCGGGTAGCGCAGATCGGGGCGACGGCGGCAACCTGAAGGGCAACGTCGTGAGCGAAGGTCTTGAAGGACTCAGCCTGAGCGGTCTCGGCCTTCTCGAAAGCAAACTCGACGAGGACGCCGATCTTACCACCCATGTGGATGTAAGAAGCAAGCGCGCCGTTCTCGGCCTTGCGGGCAGCGAAGCGGGAGATCTTCATGTTCTCGCCCATGATGTGAATCATCTCGGTGAGCTCGGAGGAAACAGTCTCCTCGCCCATCGGCTTCTCGAGCAGAGCGTCGACGTCAGCAGGCTCGGTGGTAGCGACAACCTCAGCGACCTTGGAAGCAAAGCCGGTGAACTTGGCGTTGGAGCCAACGAAGTCGGTCTCGCAGGAGAGCTCGAGCAGAGCGCCGGTCTTGCCATCCTCGGAGACGAACGCGGCGACAGCGCCCTCGTTGGTCTCACGGCCAGCCTTCTTGGCAGCCTTGGCGAGGCCGTTTTTGCGCAGAACGTCGACAGCAGCGTCCATGTCGCCGTCAGCCTCGACGAGAGCCTTCTTGCACTCCATCATCGGGGAGTCGGTCATCTCGCGGAGCTGCTTGACCATAGCGGCGGTAATCTGGGCCATTGTGGTTCCTTTCAAAGAGATGAAAAAGAATTAACTAAGACTGATTTACTCGGCCTTGGGCTCAGCGGCCATCTCGGCCTCGGAGACCTGCTCCTTGCCGGAGCCAGCGAGGCAGGCGTCAGCCATGAGCTCGCACATAAGGGTGACAGCGGAGATAGCGTCATCGTTGCAGGGGATGCCGTACTCGACCTCGTCGGGATCGGAGTTGGTGTCGATCAGAGCGACGACGGGGATGTTCAGGCGCTGAGCCTCCTTGATGGCGTTCTCCTCGCGCTTGGTGTCGATGACGAAGAGAGCCTGGGGCAGACCCTTCATGTCGCGAGCGCCACCGAGGTTGGTCTGGAGCTTGGTGAGCTCCTTGCCGAGAACAGCCTGCTCCTTCTTGGGGAGCACTGCCATGCGGCCGTCCTCGACCAT
This sequence comes from uncultured Collinsella sp., assembly GCA_900549185.1. Taxonomy (GTDB): domain Bacteria; phylum Actinomycetota; class Coriobacteriia; order Coriobacteriales; family Coriobacteriaceae; genus Collinsella. The sequence goes on from URNM01000107.1 coordinate 5,960, forward strand.
GGCCTCGAGCTCCTCCATGCGGTTGATGCGGGAGCGGATGGTGACGAAGTTGGTCAGCATACCGCCGAGCCAACGCTGGTTGATGTAGGGCATGTTGGCGCGCTCAGCAGCGTTCTTGACGGCCTCCTGAGCCTGCTTCTTGGTGCCGACGAACAGCACGTTGCCACCCTTGGCGACGTTCTTGAC
>URNM01000108.1 GCA_900549185.1 uncultured Collinsella sp.
GACGCCCATCAGGAACACGGCGTCGTAGCCCTCGTCGGCGACCTTGTCGGCGAGCGCGGTCATCTTCTTGCCGGTCTCGTAGAGCGCCTTGCCGTCCTCGAGATAGCCCTCCTGGTCGAAATGCATGATCTCGATCTTCTCGGTTTCCTTCATTTGTCTCTCCTTTCTGGGGTTGTCTTCACATCCCCCATGCCAACGGGCATCAAAACCCGCTTACATTCCGTAACACTCGGCCGCTTTGGCCTTAAGCGCATTGACTGATTCTTCGTAGCCCTCTGCCTTGACCTCCATTTGCTTGGAGACGGCATCAAGATACGGGTGCACGTCCCATGACTTCAGACGCTCGGCGATCATTGCCGCAATCGTCTGGAAGAACACCAAATTGGGAATTGCGCTGAGCAGCGGAGCCACCTGAGGCACCGCAACCTCGTGAGCCTTACCCCTGGGATGGGCCGTGAGCAGCACCGTTTTTGTCGTAACGTTCGATAGCGCATCGGCGATATTCGCAAGACGCTCCGACCCCTGCGGATCGTCGACGATAAACACCAGATAGCCCGGAACGATCTGCATCTCGGGACCGTGAATGAACTCCTCGCCCTCGTGATGCATGGCAGGAATCTTGATGGTCTCGCTCAGCTTGAGCGCCGCCTCCTCGGCAACGCCGTAGTTGGGGCCGTTGCCGACGACCATGGCGGGCATGTGCTCAGAAAGTTCGAGCATGTGGTCTTGGACATATTCCTCGGCGGTCTTGCACATCACGGCATTGGCCTGGATAGCTTCGCGCAGGTCGTCAAGACGCTGGGCAACGCCTTTGGCGTCAACCGTTCCGCGCGCCTGACCGCCGTAAATACCAAAGAGCACCAGATACTCAACGAGAACCTCGACGCCCAGAGTTACAAAGTCCACCGACTCGACGCCCACACCGTAGTCAAGAACGATGTCAGCGTGTTCCTTGATGGGTGCCTCGACGTTTGCCGTGAGCGCAACTGCAGCCATATCGTGTGCGCGCATGTAATCGAGCGCCGCAATCGTATTGGTCGAATAGCCACTCTGCGAGACGGCGATGTTGAGCGCATGCTGCGGATAGGTGTGTTCAAAATCGACGAAGGCCTCGGGCGTCACAACGGACACCTGCATCTGCAGCGCATCTTGCAGGTAATCGCGGGCGCAATCGGCGGCATGGCGCGACGAACCCGAAGCAACGATGCGCAGTGCGTTAAAAGAACCGGACTGGAAAATATCAACGAGCTGCGCTACCAGCTCAGACGAACGCTCGAGGTTCTCCCCCATACGCACATGGGCAAGCTGAACGTAATCGAGCATCTTCATCGTCTCACCTCGTTACAAATCATTAGTATTTGATACCAATCACAGTTACAGGTTACGGCTTTTTGATACCTCTCTGTCGATTAATTTATCCCCTTCGGCGAACGGTCGATTTTGGGCCCTGTAAGGTTGTATATACAGCTGACCCAACGATCAAAACTAGTTAGTTTTCCAGCCGTTATTCACAAAACACCAGCTAGTACGTATAGGTATATCCACCCGCATCACCGCGGTTAAACGATTTGACGTACTCGATCGCTTGGCCGCCCGCATCGAAGCTTACGCACTCCAGCGTCAAGGCAAGATCGCCCTGCTCCAGTCCAAGCAGGCCGGCATCTCGCGCGCCCAGCGCTTCGATATCGAGCTTTTCCTGTGCCATAACTGGCTTTCGGCCCAGCATCTCATAGGTCTCGTACAAACTGAAGACCGACACGTCAATATCTTCGATGGTTGGAAACAGCAGGCACGGGATGAACGCCATCTCAATCGATACAGGGTCGCCGTTGACGCAGTTCAAACGCCGAATCGAATACAGCAAATCATCCTCGGCGATGCCAAACAGGTCGGCGTAGTATGGCCCCGCATAACGCTTGGAACGCGCGAGAATACGGACGGACGGCTCGCCGCCCGAAGCACGGACCGATTCACGGAAACCGCCCGTGCGTTCAAAAAAAGCAGGTACTTTCTGCGCCACAAAGGCACCTTTTCCCCGAACACGGCGAATCTGCCCGCGCCGAACCAGCTCATCGACAGCGCTTCGGATGGTCAAGCGTGTCGTACCAAATTCCTCGGCGAGGTCTTTTTCGGACGGAATCATGGAACCCGTGGGATATATACCGCGCTCGATACGCTCCTCGATGCGGCGTCGAATGCGCATATAGACCGGGGTGGCATCTACTGTTTCAGCCATTGTTCACCTGCCACGCTCCTCATGCCGTTCTCTTCGCCGTTATCGGCAAAGCGGAACTTTGTGGGCAAAATCACCGATTTGCAATGCTCCACAAAACGCATGTCCTTATCCAATTCGATCGTGCTCTCATAGAACACCGGCGTTCCCTCTTCTTGCTGGAGCAGCTCGGCCTCTTCGGCGTTCAAACGCGAGATGGAGATATGCTCACGTCCATGCTCAACACGCACGCCACCTTCTTTGAGCAAGACATCGTAAAGGCTCTCGCACTCAAAATCGTGCTCGATAAGCGATGGGCACAGGGACAGGTTAACGTGAGCCGTCTCGATTGACGCCGGCTCGCCCTCAATAAGTCGAACGCGCTGCATGCGAAGCAAAGGAGCGCCTACAGACACCCCAAGCTTGTCGGCAAGTGCCTCATCCGCCTCGATGGTCCCGGTGGAAACCAGACGAGAAGAGGGGTGCAGGCCGGCAGTCCGCACAGCATCGGAGAAGTTATACGTTTCCTGGAAGATGTTCAGCGGCTTGGGAGGACACACATACGTACCCGATCCGCGTCGGCTCTCGAGCGTTCCACACGAGATGAGCCGCGTGATACCGGCGCGCAACGCCGTGCGCGAAACGCCGATCTCTTCGCACAGCACGCGCTCGGCCGGCAGGCGATCGCCGCCGGCAAGCTGGTGGTGCTGGATATACCAAAGAATTCCCTCAACAGCACGGTCTTTGGGGGGAATTGCATAAGATTCGCCTGCCATTGCACAGACTCCTCATTCAGAAACGTATGCCGCCAAAATTAGACCAGCCCTCCCATGGCATCAAATTCGGCCTTGATCTTCTCGGCAACATTCCGATACGACTTATATAGACTTGAATCGCGTTTAACTTCGTCGGTCATAACGGGAATCTCTAATTTGGAAACCTCGTCTTTTCCCGTCTGAACCGCCACAACAACGCCCATACCAAGACACATATTACGCTTGGCAGCATTTATTTTCGCCGCCTTGGCGGGATTTACCAGGATACGCTGGGCAAATTCCTGTTTTGAGGCCACTTCCTCGGCCTCCGGATCGCCCGCCTCGGCTACTTCGCACTGCAACACGTCCGCATAGTCAAAAATCTTCGGCTCGCCGCCGCGCTGATGCACGGCCCACTTGCGACGCGTGGCATCCTGGTAGATAGCCGGCAAAAATGTAAACCGCGGCGGGTCCAAAATCGTATCCGTGATGGTAAACACATCGGGATCAAAGGCATCCTGCGGGTTTTTCTTCTTGAACAGCCCCATATCAGCCTCCCGTACTAGCATTAAACAACTCATGCTGAATATAGCACCAATTTCAAGCCACTGCTTTATCGCATCGGTGCGTGGCGTCTATGGCTCGCCCAGCGGAAGAGTTCACGGACGAGGGCCGGGGTGTCTGCCTTGTTTTGAGAAGTGGGCTCCGCGAACTTCTCAAAACAAGGCAGACACCCCGGCCCCGCCGGCAAATAGCAGACACTCCGCATGCAATCTATGCAAACAAACAAGTACGCTTAGCTACATTCGGTAAGATCGAGCACGCTGCCCTTCACGATAAGCGCCGGCTCCAGAACGACCTCTTCGGCACGCCTACCGCCCCTACCGGCAAGGCGCTTGGACATGCAGCCAAAAGCATGCTCCGCAAGAACACCAGGATCCTGCTCAATCGCGGTCAGCGCCGGCTCAAAGAGAACGTCGGCCGCCGAGTTGTCATAGCTTACGACCGAGATATCGCCTGGGATGCTCTTCCCTATCTCGTGCAGGCGCTTGAGCAGACCGAGGGCAATGTTATCCGAGCTTGCGAACACGGCAGTGGCGTCAGTTGCGAGCACCGCCTCCGAGGCCTCGTATGCGCTCGGAATGTAGTACTCGCTCTCAAACTCCAAACGCGCGTCAATAGGCAGGCCAACCTCGCGCAGCGCACGCTCGTAGCCGGCAAGACGCTTACGACCCGTATTGGAACGGCGCGCATTAACCAAGCAGGCAATGCGACGGTGGCCCTGCTCGATCAGATAGCGGGTGGCCATATAGCCGCCCATCTCGTGGTCGAACATTACCTTGTCGCACTCGAGCCCCTCAATGGCACGGTCGACCATTACCGCCGGGATGGGGAGATGACTGACTTCTTCGCGCAAGGCGCGGTCGTCCGAGAACTCGTCGCCCACGACCAAAAACACACCATCGACGCCGCGCGTCACCAGCTGGCGCAGGAGCTCCAGATCGTCCTCGGCGCTTCCACCCGAGCTGGTAATAAAGAGCGCATAGCCGTCCTCGCGGCAGCGCTTTTCCAGGCTGCCAGCGAGCGAGGCAAAAAAGCGGCTCTCGATATTGGGAACGATAAGGCCCAGCGTGCGCGACTCGCGCATGACCAGGCTGCGCGCAATCTGGTTAGGAACATAGTGGTTGCGCGCCGCAACCTCCTTGATGAGCTTGCGGTTTTCTTCCGAGATGCGACAAGGCCGGTTGTTAAGGACAAGCGAGACCGACGAAGGGGAAAGCCCCACCTCCTGGGCAATCTGCTTGAGAGTAACTTTGTTGCCCATCTCGCTCCTTCCGAGTATTCGCGCAATCTCTTGAAAGTATAGCGACCGTCCCTCTACCTTGATGATAAACACTTTACCAATCCGGTGGACGGCTGTTTTATCGCCGCGATTGGTGCAAAGTAACTTGACCCCTTTGCACCATGTGACGCATTGGGGTCAGGTTACTTTGCACCAAATCCATCCGGGTGGGGTATATTGCATTCGATTGATGAAAACGACCACCATAAGGCGGATATTCGTATGCACGAGAACGACTTTTTTAACGAGGACCTGCTCTGCGCGCTCGCTGGCGTTGCCGGCGAGGACAACGTGCTCATGAGCGAGCCCATGCGCGAGCACACCACGTTTAAGATCGGCGGCCCGGCCGATGTCTTTGTCACGCCCGACACCGAGCAGGGCCTCGTCGCCACGCTCGATACCTGCTATCGCTGCGATCTGCCGCTCACCATCGTAGGCAACGGCTCCGACCTGCTCGTCGGTGACAAGGGCATCCGCGGTGTCGTCGTAGCGCTGGGCGAGGGCCTCTCCAACATCACCGTCGACGGCACGCACGTCACGGCGGCAGCCGGCGCCCTGCTTTCCGATATCGCCGCGGCTGCCGCTGAAGCCTGCCTCACCGGCATGGAGCCCCTCTCGGGCATCCCCGGCTCGGTCGGCGGCGCTTGCTATATGAACGCCGGTGCCTACGGCGCCTGCATGGCCGATGTTTTGGAGTCCGTGCGCGTCTACAAGCCCGCCCGCGCGCTCGACGACGGCACCCGCGGCAGCGGCAACATCATCGAGTTCGATGTCGATGAGCTCAACCTGGGCTATCGCAAGAGCCGCATCGCCGACGACGGCTTTATCGTGCTCTCTGCCACCTTTAACCTCGCCCCGGGCAACGCCGCGATGATCAAGGCCGACATGGACGACTACCGCCAGCGCCGCGAGGACAAGCAACCGCTCGACATGCCGAGTGCCGGCTCCACTTTCAAGCGCCCCGAGGGCCACTTTGCCGGCAAGCTCATCATGGACGCCGGCCTGCGCGGCCACGCTGTCGGCGGCGCCCAAGTGAGCGAGAAGCACTGCGGCTTCATCGTCAACACCGACCACGCCACCGCCGCCGACGTCGACGAACTCATCCGCGACATCCAAGCCAAAGTCAAAGAGCAGTTCCACGTAGACCTAGAACCCGAAGTCCACCGAGTAGGCGAATTCCTCTAATCAGAACCACCCTTAAAAAGGGTGGTTTGCTCTTAGGGTATAACCCACGGGCC
>URNM01000109.1 GCA_900549185.1 uncultured Collinsella sp.
TCACGACGGAGGCCACATTAAGTGGCCTCCTGTTCGTGCGGAACTCGCGATAAACCTAAGCCGGTGTCCCCGCCCTCCCGGGGCCTGTGGTTACCTGGTTGTTGCATGCGGCTCGCTTTTCGGAACTGGGCTGATATTTCAAGATGTAAGACGCTCTTGGTCCTTATGGGCCTGGGGCGCCTGTCTTTTAAAGGTAGATTTTTGGGAGGCCGGCACTTGGAGACGTTCCTTTAGTGCCGGCACTTTAGGAACGTCCCCAAGTGCCGGCTGTGGGACGGAGGGATTCCGCGTCCGCCTTTTCGGCGGCCGCGCCCCGCTGCGTCGCTTCGCTCCTTGCGTGCTGCGCTGGAAAACGCTTCACGTTTCCTCAGCTCCGCACCCTTGCAGGTTCGAATCCCTCCGCTTGCCCACATAAAAGCGCCCTGGGCCGTTATGGGCTCAGGGCGCTCAATTTTAATGGCTGGGACGGAGGGATTCGAACCCCCAACAGCCGGCACCAAAAACCGGAGTTCTACCGTTGAACTACGTCCCAATGTGTGGTGTTGCCCAAAAGCAACTCGTTTAGTTTACCTAATCTGCGAGGGCATCGCAAACGCCGTCGAGCAGGCGTACGGCGAGTGTCTGCGCGTCGCTGGCCGTGAAGGTGCCGTTGTAGCGCGTCATGCCCGTGAGCTCAATGCGAATGCGTGCCGGCTTCTGCTGCGCGGCGACATTGGCAGTGCGGATGCGCTGGGCTAGGTTGTGGCACTCGGCGAGGGCGATCGTGGCGCGCGGCGCTGCATCTGCGGGCAGCTCGTCGCTTGCGATCTCGAGCACCAGGTCAACGTCGGTTGGGACCTCGGAGTCGCAGAGCATCATGCCGCTGTTGTCGGTCGTTGCCGTGGCGATATTCCACATACGCGACGCAACACTGCGTGCGATGGGGTCCTCGCCGATAACGGCAATCTGAAAGCGCTCGAGCACGTTGGCGGCGCGAGCAAAACCGATGCGAGACTCGGCTTCGGTGACCGAGGGCTTGCCCTCCCACACATGGTGCAGGCGGTTGATGTAGGCGTAGGTGTCCTGGAAGGCCATGCCGTCGGCAAACAGGCCGACATTTTCCTGGAACTGCTGCAGGGCGGCCTCGGTATGCGGACCAAAGTAGCCGTCGTCTTCGCCACAGGCAAAGCCCAAAACGTTGAGAGCGCGCTGCAGGGCCTGCACATCGGCGCCATGGAAATTGGGCATGCGCAGATAGAGGGTGCGGTCGCCCAGCTTATACGAAGCGTCTACAAGGGCGCTCCAACAGGGGATATCGACGGCATGACCGGCAGCAAGGCCGCTGTCGAGCCTGAAGGTGCTGACGGCCTGCTCAGTGGTGGCTCCAAAGTACTTGTCGGTGACTTCGGCGGCATCAATCGTGTAGCCGAGCTGCAGGAGACGAGACTGCACGTCCTCGACGGCTGCTCCTTGCATGCCCGTTGTAATAGGTTCCATGAACGAACCCCTTTCGGCGTACCATTCGTACTATTTGAGCGTCTGTCGGATAGACAACGCAAAGGGATGCATAAACATGCACTCAACAGTGTAGCAAGTTGTGCCTAAATACGCTGCTGACAGGTTTTATAACCCCCGTTAGTTAAGGCGCTCCACAAAGAAATCTGCCATGGAGAGGAACAGCTCGCGTGCGTGCGGATCAAGCTCAACGTTCTCGATGGCCGCTTTGGCCTTAGCGGTCAGGTCGAGCGCGTAAGTGTGGGCGTAATCGATGGAGCCGGTTTCCTGAAAGATCTCCACGGCGCGTGCGAGCTGCGCGGGATCATCGGTACCCGAGGAAAGAATCGCCTCGACCTCGTCGTGGTGGCGCTCGTCAGAGAGGGCGTGTACGGCGACAAGCGTGCGCTTGCCCTCGGTGATGTCGGTGCGGAAGTCCTTGTTGGCGGCTTCCTTAGCGCCGACAAGGTTGAGCAGGTCGTCCTGAATCTGAAAGGCAAGGCCCGTGTGCAGGCCAAAGGCGCGCAGCGCTTCGATTTGCTCATCGCTGCCGCCGCCGATAATGGCTCCGGCGGCAAGCGGCGTGGCTCCGCTGTAAAACGCGGTCTTGTGCGTCGCCATGTCCAGGTAGTCATCAACCGAGATATCAAAGCGCCCGTCACGGACCCAACCCAGGTCGAGCGCTTGGCCCTCGATGGTGCGGACGATCATCTCGGTAAGCTCGTGGAGCACGCGCAGCTTCACGTCGGACTCCAGCGTAGGGTCGTCGAGAACCGTCTTGGTGACCATGGTGAGCGCCAGGTCGCCACAATTGATGGCAAGGCCCGTGCCCTCGGTAAGGTGCATGCAGGGCTTGCCTCGACGAAGCTGTCCGTTGTCGGCGATGTCGTCGTGGATCAGCGCGCCCGACTGGAAATGCTCGATGGCTGCCGCGGCGCTGCGGGCACTCTCAAAGCTACCGCCCACTGCGGTTGCGGCGAGCATGCAGATAAGCGGGCGGTGGCGCTTGCCGGCGTTGGCCGTAAAAGCCGAGAGCGGCGCGTACAGGTAGCGCTCGATATCGGCAGAGGTCGCCTGTCCGTCAAAGAACGTGGCCAGATAGTCGTTAATCTGGTCAAAGTGCTGGGCTAAAAAGCTGGTAAACGGACTGGACACGGGTTCTCGCATTCTTTCTGAGGTTGCATTGATGCAATATGCAGACAACATATTGCCACATCAGGGCGTTTGGCGCGGCAGTTTTGGCGATTTAGGACAACGGGCGTGCGTTTGATGGAGTGTGCCTAAATCAGCCTAAAATGCTCGAGCGCCGCAACGACACCGTCATGATCGACGGTGTCGGTCACGTAATCGGCCTTATCCTTGAGATAGTCCGGCGCATTGCCCATGGCGATACCGACATCGACGGCGTTCATCAGCGAGACGTCATTGCTGGCGTCGCCAATGCCGTATACGGTTCCGTGGTGGGGGTCGAGGGCGTCGAGTACAGACTGGATGCCCCCGCGCTTCGTGCATTCGCGGGGCGAGATTTCGGTTACCTCGAGTTCGAGCTCATTAAAGCACAGCAGCGGCTCAAGTGCCTTATCTTGAGCGATGTGGTTGGCGAGCGATGTAGACATCAAGATCTTGTAGACACTGTAATGTTGCAGCTGCGTGACTGCGTCGCCCAGGGTGCGCGCGTATCCGGGAGCATCGGGCGCATCGGCACTCATGCGCACGACGCCGTTGAGGCCCTCAAAGCGGATGACCTCGCCCGATTGCTCAAGGTAGGGGGCAAGACGCTGCAGCATACTGGGCGTCATCGACAGATCGCGAATTGCGTGTCCGTTGATCTCGGCGTAACCGCCCGCAAGACAGACGATGCCGGTCCAAGGCAGCTCAAGAAGTTTGGGGTGGATGCAGCTCAGGGTGCGTCCCGTGCAGATAAAGGCCATGTTGCCGTTGGCGACAAACTCGCGGATTGCCTGCGAAACCGCCTCGTTGGGATAGGGGGAGAGGTCCCGCTCGTCTTCGGGAAGGTCTTGGGCGAGCCTGGGGTCTTGCCAGGCGAGCGTTCCGTCGATATCGAAGAAGCAAATAGAGCCGCGCTTATGGGCTGCGCTGGCGGCAGGGGAGGCCGAGGTGGTGGGCACAAATTCCGGCTCGAGGCCCATGATCTGGTCAAAATGCTCTTTAACGCGGGGAACGGAGATGCCGATGACCACCTGGGCGGTCTTGCCCGTAATGATGAGGCCCTTGGCGCCCACCGCGACAAACGACGCGTTATCTGCAACGATGGAAGGGTCTGCGACCTCGACGCGCAGGCGCGTGGCGCAGTTGGTTGCGCCCACGATATTGCCAACGCCACCTAAAAGCTGAATTACCCGCTCAGCGAGGACGTGATCTTGATCGGATCGACTATCGACCTCGTCATTGGGGGATTGCTCTTTGGCAAAGTCGCTTCCCGTTAAACAATCGATTGCCGCGCGATTGGCAACATGATCCTCGCGGCCCGGTGTCTTAAGGTCATAGACCAAGATGAGTGCTCGAAAACTAACAAAAAAGATGAGGCTAAAGGCAAGGCCGATACCGAGCGCCAAAAGATAGGCACCGGCATGCGTGCGCATGAGCGGAATAAAGTTGAAGGCTGCCATCTCCATCAGGCCGCCCGAGAAGATGCCGACGATGCCAAAGAGATTCATGGTTGTGGCAAGGCAAGACGATAAGACGGCGTAGAGCAAAAAGAGCCCGGGGTGGGTGAACATAAAGAGAAACTCGAGTGGCTCGGTAACGCCGCAAACCACCGAGGCGATGATGGCGGGAACAAGGATGACCCTGAGGCCGGCGCGGCGCTCGGGTTTTGCGGTGGAGTAGAACGCAGCTGCGATGGCAGGAAGGCCAAAGAGCTTGACCCAGCCGGTGGCGGTAAAACCGGCCCACGGCGCAAGCTCATTAAGGGGGCGCGTGCTATGGGAGAGGATGGGGAGCAAACTGCTCCACGTGGCGTAGATGCCGTCGTTAATGACCAGGTTGTCGTAGTAGATCGGCATGTAGAGCAGGTGGTGCAGGCCAAAGGGCTCGAGTGCTCGTTCTAAAAAGACAAAGATGCCCACGCCAAAGGGACCGACGCCTGCAAGCGCGTGACGCAGCGTATCGGTTACATCGTATACGTAGGGCACGATGGCGGCCGAGATAGCAGCAAGGGCAAACACGGCAAAAAAGCTGATGAGGTAGACCAGCGAGGAGCCCGAGAAGGTGCCGAGCCAATCGGGAACCTTGGCATCGTAGAAGCGGTCATGGATGGCAACGACGGTTGCCGATACCGCCAGCGGGCCGATAATGCCGGTGTCGAGCGTCTTGATGCCGTCGATGACGGTGATACCGCTGGCGGAGGTCAAAGATGACGGGTACTCAAGTCCAAGGTTGTCTCCGCTCAGCTTAATGATCTCGCTCAAAAAGAAGCAGTAGGCAAAATAGGCGACGAGAGCCTCGAGACAGCAACGAGCCGGTTGTTTTTGGGCAAGACCGATGGGCAGCGCTACGGCAAAAAGGAGCGGGAGGCGTTTAAAGACCGTCCACGAGCCGCGCTGGATGATGGTCCAAAAAACGTACCAAGGGGTTCCGTATACGGCGAGATCGCCGACGATGTCCGCAGTCGTTGCGAGAGCGGAGACGCCGACCATGAGGCCTGATATAGAAAACAGCATGGCGGGCGCGAACATTGCCCCGCCAAAGCGTTGGATTTTTTGCAGCATGTTCTGCCTTCCGAATATCGAGGCGCGGTGCGCGTGGGGAAACGTTTAAACAATGGATTCATTGTAGAGGACCAGACGATTGTCGTACCGGCAGTTTTGAGCGAAACCGATTTGGGCATGACAGAAACCGTCAACGGTTAAATCCTGTCGCTTTACCGATATTCGGTTTAAACAACTTTAAGAAATGCTATCGTGCCTAGCCGGAAATGAATAATGTAGAGGTGAAACAATGCCAAAAGCGATATACGAAGGAATCTACCGAGAAATACGCTCGCGCATCATTAATGGGACCTATGCGTTTCAGGAGATGCTGCCAACCGAAGCCGAGCTGACCGCGGAATTTGGCTGCACGCGCAATACCGTCCGCCGCGCTTTGAGCATGCTGGCCGACGGGATGTTTGTGCAGCCCATACACGGCAAGGGCGTGCGCGTTATTTGGCTTAAGGGCGAAACCGACATGTTGGGCGCACTCGAAGAGGTTGAGTCGTTTGGCGAGTTCGCAAAACGCAACAATGCCGTCGCATCGACGGACGTTAAGTCTTTTGAACATCTGGTCTGCACCGAGCAACTCTCTCGTCACCTGGGCTTTAAGGTGGGCGAGGAGTTGATTCGCGTAGTGCGTGTCCGAAGCCTCAACGGCAACGCGCGCCAAGTGGACCATGGCTATTTTTTGGCGTCGATCGCCAAGGGCCCTGTCTCTTATACACATCTGACGCTGCCGAC
>URNM01000110.1 GCA_900549185.1 uncultured Collinsella sp.
TCTACACTCGACTAGTCGTCGGCAGCGTCAGATGTGTATAAGAGACAGGGCCTGGATATAGCCATGCATCCAGGTGGAAACGCCGCCGTGCACGTACGGGTAGCAACCCTCGAGTACCAAGCAGATTCTCATTTGTCGCCACCCTCCTTGCGCGCAATGGTCACCGTCTTGTCCGTGGCTTTGACTAGGTACAGGTCGCCCGTAAGGTGCGTCAGTTCGCCACCCGTCACCGCACCCGGCTCGCCGTTGTTGGCGCGGAACATGAGCCACGCCTCGTCGTGGAAATTGCCCAGGCTAAGCGTCCAGGCATCCGCGCTGGTATCCACGCTCACCGTAACCGACGAAAAGCGCTGGATAGCACCAGAGCATTCCGAGCCGGTCTGGCGACGCAGGTCGGGCGCAGACTTGGTAAGCCACTCCAGGTAGTTGGTCAGGCCGCCCTTGTAGACCTCCCAGCCCTCCTTGGCTCCGCGATCGGGGTCCAAAAGGTCGTCCGGGTGCATAAAGTGCGTGCTCACGTAGTGCATGTTGAGCTCGGACACGGCTGCCAGGCGCATATAGGAATCGTCGACCATGCCGCCCGAAACAATACGTGGCTGCTCCACAATGCCATCGCTCGCCACGCCAAACTCCTGCACGTAGGGCAGGTCGGTACCGTCCTCAAAGTACGTGCTGGCAATAGTCTTAATGCGCGGAACGTCGGTGCCGATAAGCTTGCGTGCACGGGCCGAAAGGATATTTGACGGCGGCACGTAAACCGAGCCGTGCGCGTTGGGCAGCACCTCATCTTGGAAGGCGATAAGCTCGTTGAGCGATGCGACGAGCGTTTCCTTGTTCTTCCAGGTCTTGTAGTCATACAGCGTGCCGTAATCGGTGTCCCAGAGTGCCAGAGGCTGATGGTTGTAGCCGTGAAAGCCCAGCTCTCCGCCCATCTGCAGCAGCATGCCGCCAAAATAGCGGAACTGCGTGGTATCGGGTTGGCGCGCGGGCTCGGTCTGGTTGACCGCGTCCTCGTAGTTTTCGATCATCACGCCGGTATAGCGAATGCCGTATTTTTGCGCGAGCTTTTGCAGATCGGGCCACCAGACCTTGGTGTAAAAATCGGCAATGGAAAGGCCGTAATCACGCTTGAAATAAGTACCATCGCCCGAGGGCACGGGGCTAGGAAAGTCGTCCAAATAGAACACGGCGCTGTTGATGACCGGATAGGCCGTGGTATCACCCAGCAAGCTTATGGCCGAAGCATAGAACCCACGCATGACCTTGTCGTAGATGCCAATGTTGCACACCACGGTGTGACCACTGCCGCAATCGTTAGACCAAATGAGCGGCGTGCCCGCGTCACCGGTCTTTGCCCATACGTGCGCCGTTTCGCGCAATGAAACCGAAAGTGAAGAATCGAAGGGATCCGAGAACTCGTAGCGCTCTCCCCCTCCCAGCATAAAGTCCTCACTCGGAACGATACTTTCGGCTTTCGCATAGTCATATCCGGCCGATTCGATCCCAAGCTTGGAAGCAATAGCCTGCAGGTAGTTCGAGTTATCTGGCGTCATGCCCAGCATGAGTGAGCCGCCCGCACTCACCCAACTCATCAGATCGGTCAGATGCGGACCCAGTCCGTCAAGCGAGGGCATAAGCACAATCACGCGATCAAACGACGTGAGCGATGGGATCGCGTCCGCACCGTCGGTGGCAATATCAACATCGCGATGGGCGATCTTCATGTCCAGCAAAATCTGGTCGAACTGGTCTTTAACGTCCTCGACGCCAGCTTGATCGGAATCGGTAATGACCAGGCACGTGGGCTTTTGGCCAAAGATTGCCGAGGAGGCCGGCACCGCATCGTTGGCGGCAAGCATCCCCAGCTTATGCTGGCCCGCACTGTACTGCACGCCGGCGCGTTCGATCAGCAGCACGGCGGCCATGGCAATAAAGACCGCCCACACCACGAGGAGTCCCATCCAACGAAAGCGGCCTGCACGGTCGCGGATATGTTGCGCCACACTCATCCGGCCTCCTCCCCGTCGCGCCAAAACGCCAACTTTTCGCGGTTGTCGGCGCTCAAATACACATGCTGCTTGTCAATCGCATCGATCACACGGTGAACCTCGTCACCATCGCGGCGCATCACGGCAAGGCGCAGGCAAAGCATCCAAACCTCCTGCTCCTCGGGCACGTCGAGAACCAACTGATCGGTCACGGCCTGCGCCTCGTCGATCTGTCCGACATCGGCCAGCGTCGTCGCGTATCGAATGCGCAGCTCAAGGGTATCCTCGCGCTCGCAGCGACGCGCAAGCAGGCGCGCGTACTGTTGGCGCTGAATCTGAGCCACGCGCCCCTCGGCCAAGCCCGAGCCCAAGTATTCACCAAGAAAATCGCAGTATTCGTTGAGGTTTTGCGCACTCGGGTCCGTCTTAAAGGCACGCTCCAGCTGCTGCAGTTTAAGGTCGGACTCCTCGGAGATCTGCGCCACCGCCGTCGCGGCATAGTGCGCCACCTCAACGTCGTCGTTAAGCTTAGCCGCCTGCAGCTGCGCCAGGTACGCGTCGGGCTCCTCGGTGAGCATAGAGAGCATTAGGCGGCGCCGGTATGCCGGGTCGTTGACGATGAGCGCCTCCTCGAGCGGGACCACGCCCGCATCGGCGTCACGGTCGTGCACCAAGATGCTGCGATGCAGGTCGTCGTTGAAGCGCAGCGACTCCAGCGCAGACTCTTTCAGCCCCTCGCAAAACACCGCGCTGCGGACCGATAGCAGAACCACCAGCAACGGGCCCCACAGCGGCACCAGCACTATCACAGCCAGCATGTGTCCGCGCACCGGCAGCAGGCCCAGCTTCATGAGCGTCCACAGCATCAGGCAAACCAGCGCATGAATCAGCAGCAAGACGGCAGCAACGACAAGCGAGATCAAGCGGCACCCCCCCCCCTCACCGTCACCGGTGTAAGAGATGTGCTGTAGCAGCGCCACGATGTCCTCGCCGTAGACATGCTCCACCGCAATCTGCTTGGCGCTCAGGCGCTCGCGGATAATGGGCAGATCGCACGCCTTTGCCTGGCGCATAAGCAGATAGAGCACGTCGCCGTCGACCAAGCCCGCCGCGTCGCTCTCGCGGATTGCCGACCCAATTGCGCCTACCAGCTCGCCGACAGGCTCCACGCCCGGTACCACGCGCAGGAGCAAAAAACTCCCCATCTTGCTATCTGCCAGCGCCTGCTCCACCGCGAGCTCTTGGCCAAAGGCAGCCTGCTTGAGCACGCAAGTGCCGTCAACGCAGCGTTTATCCTGCGCCACCGCCTCATAGTCAAAAGCACGTCCCAGCGCACTTTCGACCAGCCCGCACAAGATGCGGAACAGGTTTTGATAATAGAGGGTCATTTGGTTTTCGGCCGCACTACGCACAAAGATCAGCACGGCGGGTGCCCCGTCGCGCTCGATCGTGTATCCAAACATGGGAAGCCCCGGCGTCAGCTCGCGGTTCACCCACAGGTTCGAACGACCCCCGTCGCCCAAAAGAGGTGCAAGCTGCTCAAGCGTGAGCGAGCGTGCGGCATCTTCGGCAATCGCGGGACTTGCTGCCACCAGACGTGCAAATGCCCCGCCCGAAACATGGTAGATCGCCACCGAATCGTTCTCGAGGATCTCGCCCAGAAGCTCGCAGCACTTGCGATAGATATCGCGTGGGTTGAGCACGTCGAGCTCCTGCGTCACGGCAAAGATCTTGCCAAAGCTGTCGTGGCGACCCACGATCTGGCGCCTGTACGCGCGCTTGTCCTCGATCGCGTCGTGGTAGAGCTGCGTAAGGAACGTATTGCGGTTGCGCACGAGCTCGTTTTGATCGCGCTCCGCCCTAATGGCTTCGCTGTTGCGCAGCTGCACATAGCCGCACACGGCACCCACCACAAAGTACGCAATAAACGGCAGCCAGTTGGACGGCTCGTAGAACAGGCCCTGGAAGGTATAGCCGTACTGAGTAAAGTAGCTCGCGGCCAAACCCACCGACGCCAGCAGCGCCGCAACCAGGCCAAAGTCCAAGCCATACAGCGTGCCGATCAGCACCACGTAGAGCAGGCGATAATCGAGCACGTTGAGCTGGGCCGATTGGGAGAACAGATGCTCCAGCACCTCGAACAGAACCCAGGCAACGCCCGTCTCCAGGCATTTGATGGGCAGCGAGCGCATCTGGATGCGGTCGATGGCGGCACGCAAGGGGTTGACCTTCTTCGCGCGACCGGCATCCCAACGCGCCTGAATGGTCGAAAGATCGCGCATCAGGTCGTAGCGCTGAAACCAACCATAACGAACGCGAACGATGTCGCTGACGGGCATGGCGTAGCCGGCAGAATCGCCATAGGCAACCGAGAGCCCTAGGAACAGCGCCTTGAGAGCCTCGCCCACCTCACCCGCCGTGTGATGGAAGGTATCGGCAATATCGAGCGTCTCAAAGTTACCATCCCAGCTATCGAAGATACGGCGTACCAGCACCGCAAGCTCCTCGGCACACAGCAGGGGAAACGCCGCATCCTGCGCGCCCTGCAGAGCGACCGATCCGGTTGAGCACGCGTCGAACAGCGGCACCAAAAACGGGTCCTCCAGCGCGGCAGACGCGGTATACAGGAACGGCGCGCGCAGGATCTTGGTCTGAACGCCCTCGCGAGCAGCGTAGTAGCGGCACAGGTCGTTGGCTGCGTGCGCGATAATGCCCTTGCCCGTTCGCCCCGCGGCATCGGCGGCGCCCTCGGCACCCGCGGGCCCCGCTACATACAGCAGTTGGACCCGGCGACCCGCGCACGCACGAAAGACCGTGCGCAGCAGCTCGATATCGCCCACGGAGTCGGTATGCGGGGTAAGGTAATTAGACAGGTAGACCACGCGTTCGAACTCGTAGGCCTGCTCCAAGTGCTGGAGGAGCTCTTTCCACGAAGCATGAGGCGACGACTCATCGCGGCGCGCTTCCGCAGCAGCGACGACCTTAACGTGGTCCCCGGGGAACGCCTTGGCGCAAAAGTCATCGTCAACATATGCGGTGTTGCCAACAACCAGCACCTCCATGGCGTACTCCTCCCCTAAAATCCACTTCTGTCATAGTCAAACATGCGTATTTTACGCTGTCAACGCAAGTTGGAACGCCTTTAAGGCTGTTTTAAGAACTTTTTTAGAGGATGTGGGGACATCGAGAGTGCTAAATGCGCGCCCAATCCGGAAGTATGCGGCAAATTCTTGACATGCCGACCACACTGGATAATGGCAACGTTTCTACCTGCGGTTTCTTTACATGAAAAGGACGGCGTGCTCGAGGGTTCCGGAATTTACCGCATACTTCCGTCGGACGATTCCGGAAGTGCGGTGAAAATCCGAGATCGGCAGACCAAACTCCTGTTTTAGACTTCCGCGACCTGCGGTTTTGTTGCCGAAATTCGGTTTATGCTCGGAGGTTTCCGATTTTTTCCCCGCACTTCCGAAAAGCACGCTTAAACCGCGCATCCCGAAGCGGAAAACCGCCGGATATTTGTTTCTCCCCAAATGAGATCCTTGTTTTGCCTGGCCGAATCTTACATCCAAACAAAAAAAGAGGACCGACGCATCAGCCCTCTTCAGGTGTCGCCCGAAGGCTTCCAGCGCAATTGATTTAGTTCTAATCGATATCAATTGTTTGACCACGATCACGTCAACCAGTAGAAGCCGCCCATGCTCGATCATTCCATTGCCGGGATGGTGCTTGGCCAGTACGTCACACATTGCATACATGAAAAAAGGGCAACACTCTCAGTTTGAAAGCGTCACCCTTAAAGTTCCCAAAGAGCTTTTGTACTGCGGGAAGATACTCTACACCATCTTCCCTTGATGGTTGATTTCCGATCTCAGCCGAACACATTGAGCTGATGGCTCGCTCCCGCAGT